>DASWNZ010000285.1:0-41729 GCA_036398975.1 Longimicrobium sp. | reverse complement strand
CGATCAGGTGCTCCGCCGCGCCGATGAAGTCGTCGAAGACGTTCTGCTTCCGCTCCTTGGTCCCCGCGGCGTGCCACTCCTCGCCGTACTCGCTGCCGCCGCGGATGTTGGCGACCGCGTACACGCCCCCCATCTCCAGCCACACCGCTACGCTCGCCGCGAACCCCGGCGTCACGGCCGAGTTGAAGCCGCCGTAGCCGTACAGCAGCGTGGGGTTGTTGCCGTCCAGCGCAACCCCCTTGCGGTGCGTCACGAACATGGGGACGCGCGTGCCGTCCTTGCTCCGGAAGAAGAGCTGCCGCGTCTCGTACTGGCTGGCGTCGAACGCGACGCGCGGCGCCCACAGGACGTTCGACCGCCCGGTGCGCAGGTCGTGGCGGTACACCGTGCTGGGGCTCAGGTACGACGCGAACGAGTAGAACAGCTCCGGATCGTCCGGCTCTCCGGAGAGGCCGCCCACGGAGCCGAGCCCGGGAAGCTGGATGTTGCGCACCAGCGCGCCCGTCTTGTCGAAGATGCGCACCTGCGAGGCCACGTCGTGCATGTACAGCGCGACCAGGCGCCCGCCGGCCATCGTCACGCCGCTCATGGCGTCCGGCGACTGCGGGACGATGGTGCGCCAGCGTTCGCGCGCGGGGTTGCGCAGGTCGATGGAGATCACCCGCCCGCGCGGCGCCTCCAGGTCCGTCTGGAAGAAGAAGACGGGCCCGTCGTTCCCCACGTAGCTGTAGTCCGCGTCGAAGTCGTCCAGCAGCTTCACCATCTCGCCCGCGAGGCGCGGGGTGCCGGCGGTGCCCAGGTCCTTGATGTACACGCGGTTGCGGCGGTCCGTACCCTGGGTGACGTTGACCACCAGGTAGCGCCCGTCGTCGGTCACGAAGCCGCCGAAGCCCCAGTCCGGCTGGTCCGTGCGCTCGTACACCAGCACGTCGGCCGATTGCGGCGTTCCCAGGCGGTGGTAGTACAGCTTCTGGTTGCGCACCGTGGCGGTGAGCGCGTTGCCGGTGGGCTGCGGGTAGCGGGAGTAGAAGAAGCCGCGCCCGTCGTGCGTCCAGCTGATCCCCGAGAACTTCACCCACTGGATGCGGTCGGCGAGGTCGCGGGCGGTGGCCACGTCGCGCACCCGCAGCTCCTGCCAGTCCGATCCGCCGCTCGACACGCCGTACCCCAGCAGCTTCCCGTCCTTGCTCACCGACGTGGCGGAGACGGCCAGGGTGCCGTCCTGCGAGAGGCGGTTGGGGTCCAGCACCACGCGCGGCGTGGCGGCGAGCGACGGGGCGGTGTAGAGCACGGACTGGTTCTGCAGCCCGTTGTTCTTCCACCAGAAGTAGCGCCCGGCGCGCTTGAAGGGGGTGCCGTTGCGCTCGTAGTTCCAGAGCTGCGTCAGCCGCTGCTCGATGCGGCGCCGTTGCGGGATCGACTCCAGGTACGAGCTCGTCAGCCGGTTCTGCGCGGTGATCCAGGCGCGCGTCTCGGGCGAGTCGGTGTCCTCCAGCCAGCGGAACGGGTCCGCCACGCTGGTGCCGTGGTAGACGTCCACCTGCTCGCCGCGGCGCGTCTGCGGATACTCCAGGCCCTGCGCGTGCGCCGCCGTGGGTGCGAGGAGCACCGCCGCGAGCGCCCATCCGGCGGGGGACGGAACGATTGGGTTCATGGCTCCCATCGGGGTAACGTGGGAAGTGTGGAGCGGGATCGTGCCACGATACGAATGTTTTCGCGGGGCGGCAACCGGCCCGGGGCGCTATCCGGAGGCGGATTGTTGTCAAGGGCTTCCGTTTCCGGGAAATCGGAATATGTTTGTCCCTCCCCGGCGGGCCCGGCCCGCTGCGCCGCTCGGGCGGTGAAAACGGGGGTTGACGGTGGGGGAGGGGCAGGTTAGATTGGTGGCTCTGTGTCGCGGGGTGGAGCAGCCTGGTAGCTCGTCGGGCTCATAACCCGAAGGTCGCGGGTTCGAATCCCGCCCCCGCTATAGCCCCAAACCCGCCGCCGAAGCCGGGCGGTTTTTTGTTCGGGGCCAGGTAGCTCAGTTGGTAGAGCATGCGACTGAAAATCGCAGTGTCGGGGGTTCGACTCCCTCCCTGGCCATCTGGGTTGAGAAGGTGAAGTCTGTACGCCTGTAGCTCAATTGGTAGAGCACCGGTCTCCAAAACCGGCGGTTGGGGGTTCGATTCCCTCCGGGCGTGTGCGGACACCATGCGATACGCCGCTATCGTCTAGGGGACTAGGACGGCGCCCTCTCACGGCGCAAACCGGGGTTCGAATCCCCGTAGCGGTATTGTGACGGACAAGCTCGGGACCCGGGCGTTGCTCGCGTAGCTCAGCCGGCAGAGCACTTCCTTGGTAAGGAAGAGGTCATGGGTTCGAGTCCCATCGCGAGCTTGTAGGGAATTGATAGGGATCGGCTCCCATCGTCTATCGGTTAGGACACGACCCTTTCAAGGTTGAGAGCGGGGTTCGATTCCCCGTGGGAGCGCTGGTACGCGGGAATAGCTCAGTTGGTAGAGCGCAACCTTGCCAAGGTTGAGGTCGCCGGTTCGAGCCCGGTTTCCCGCTCTGTTGAAGGACCGGAGAGGAGAGTTCTCCGCAAGCAGTACCCAAGGGGCCGTAGCTCAGTCGGTTAGAGTGCCGGACTGTCACTCCGGAGGTCGCGGGTTCGAGTCCCGTCGGCCCCGCTTGCATGATAAGCGAAGTGCTTTTTGAAAATCCGGGTTGGTTCGCCTTGCCCTCCGGGGGCGGGCACAGCGGGGCCGTAGCTCAGTTGGGAGAGCGCTTGAATGGCATTCAAGAGGTCAGGGGTTCGATTCCCCTCGGCTCCATGGAAGGCGAGTACATGGTGGGGTGGCCGAGTGGCTAATGGCAGCAGACTGTAAATCTGCCGGGCTTCGCCCTACGTAGGTTCGAATCCTACCCCCACCACTTCGGGCAGCATCGGGCGGTTAGCTCAGTTGGTTAGAGCGCCACGTTGACATCGTGGAGGTCACAAGTTCGAGTCTTGTACCGCCCACTGCGCAGGTGATACAAACGGGGCTGTAGCTCAGATGGGAGAGCGCTGCAATCGCACTGCAGAGGTCAGGGGTTCGATTCCCCTCAGCTCCATTGGTACGGGAGAGCGCCACCGTAGCTCAGTGGTAGAGCACTCGATTCGTAATCGAGCGGTCGTCGGTTCAATCCCGACCGGTGGCTCTTGTTCAAATCGCCGATTCGGCGTTAGCTTGTAGGCCGTCGCGGGAGTAGCTCAGTTGGTAGAGCATCAGCTTCCCAAGCTGAGGGTCGCGGGTTCGAGCCCCGTCTCCCGCTTGTGTGTGCAGCCCTCTGGTGTAATTGGCAACACGCCTGACTCTGACTCAGGAAAGTCCAGGTTCGATCCCTGGGGGGGCTACTTTCGGTTTCGGTTTGCGGGTTTTGGAGAGGTGGGTGAGTGGCTAAAACCAACGGTTTGCTAAACCGTCCTGTCCAAAAGACAGACGCGGGTTCGAATCCCGCCCTCTCCGCTCCGCGTTTGGACCGGTGTCCGAGTGGCTTAAGGAGCACGATTGGAAATCGTGTGGGGTGAATAGCCCTCGTGGGTTCGAATCCCACCCGGTCCGCTCGGTGGTCGCAGGTGGTTGTTTCGGGACGTGGCTCAGCCCGGTAGAGCACTCGCTTCGGGAGCGAGGGGTCGCCGGTTCAAATCCGGCCGTCCCGACTGTGTGCAGGATCAGGAGGCGTAGTCTAATTGGTAAGGCACCGCACTCGAAATGCGGCGGGCGCAAGCCTTTGGGGGTTCGAGTCCCTCCGCCTCCGTGCTGTGGTAGCAACGACAAATGGCCCCGTCGCTCAATCGAGCGGCGGGGCCTTTGTTTTTTGTTGGTGCCCCGTGTGGCGTACCGCTGCTGCATCTCGCCCTAAAGCCGATTCTCATCGATTCCGAGCCATTCGGCGACCTTGTCCAGGTGCTCACGCGCGCCCACGGGGGTGATATAGCGGTCGGTCATCTTCGGCGGGAGGACGAGGCGGGTGGACCGACAGTTGCCTGCCAAGGGGACGCGGGTTCACCCGCCTCGTTTGCCTGCGCAGTGCTGAACCGTGGGTAAAGGGTGGGGATGTGTGTTCAATCCCGGCAAAGAGGCCGAAACAGATGAATAGGTGGAGGATCGTTCTGGCGGCGGCGCTCGCCTGCGGAGCTCCGGCGGCCGCCTCGGCGCAGACGCCGCAGGGGCGCGGGGGCGACAGTGCGCTGGTGAACCTCGTCACGATCACGCGGCTGCGCGACGACTTCGCTTTCCGGCCGGACGAGGCGGGGAAGGACGACCACCCCACCCGCCCCTGGGTGAGGTCCAATTTGCCGGTGACTCTTCCGGAGCCGTTCCGCTCCCGCGCCTTCACCGCCGAGAGTTACGTGCTGCTCGACGTTGACTCCGCGGGTCATGGCGCGGGGTGCCGGCCCCTCCGCGCCGGCGCACACCCCGAGCTCGACACCGTCGCCTGCACGCTGCTGATGCGGCCCTACACGCTGCTGACACGGCCCGGCTACCACTCGATCGAGCCCATCCCCCCGCCTCCTCACCCGCCGCGCGGATCGCTCGCCGGGCGATGGGTGATGCGGCTGCGCTGGGAAAGCCTCCCCGCCGCCGTGCATCGGCAGCGGGACTTCATCACGATACCGCAGGGCGAACCGCCGGAGCCGGTGCGGCGGCTCATCCGCGGGAACGTGGTCGCCGCCGACTATCGCGGCATTGCCGACCAGCGGATAAGCGACGGCCGGATCGATGCCGAGCTCGTGATCAACGAGAGGGGCGTCCCCACCGGCTGCCGGGCGACCCGCTCGAGCGGCAACCCGGCCATCGACGAGCGGACCTGCGCCGTGCTGGTCCGGCGGGCGCGGTTCGCGCAGCGCGCCAGCGCTTCGGGAACGCCGGTCGCCGACACGCTGACCCTTTCGTTCAACGTCGACTGGCTGCTGTCATCCCGGCCGCCGTTGCCGCAGCCGGTCCAGGTGGGGCAGACCGTGAGCGGCCGGCTGGAAAACGGCGACCGGGTTTCGTACGACGGGACGCTCTACGACGACTACACGTTCACCGCCCCGAGCCCGATCAGCGTCAGGATCAGCGTCTGGTCGGCCGAACTGAGCCCGGACGTGCGGGTCACCTTCGACTATGGCCGGTTCCTGGTGGGCCAGGTTGCCCGTGACAGCAGTGGCCGTGTGGGAAAGGAGGTGTTGCTGGACATGCGTGCCGGCGAACGCGTCAGGATCCGAGCCGCCGCGTATCAGAGGGGAACGCAGGGCGCATACACGCTCGAGGTTACGGCCAAGTAGCCTCACGGCGTTCCGGCTACGCTCAGCAGCGGAGACAGCGGCCTCGCGTAATCAGAGCCGGCTGAACTGCTGGCCGTCGAATATACTACAGGGTGGATCGCGGTGCGGTAGGCCGTGACCGTCCTTTCCGACTCACCCGGTGTTAACCGATACTGGTTCGGCCGCGAAGTGACCGGGACTCCGGAGGACCCGATGAAGGACGAACCCGTCTTCCGATCTCGGTTGGGTAATTGACGTGACGCCGAGCCTGAAACAGGCAGGCCGCGCCAGCCGATCTTTCATTCTCAGGCGAAGCCTTTGGGGGTTCGAGTCCCTCCGCCTCCGTGCTGTGGTAGCAACGTTTTACGGCCCTGGTTCGCTTCAGCGAGCCAGGGCCATTTTCGTTGCATCATTCGATGTGAATGCGAATCCTACTCGCGCTCCAATGCGAATCGTACTTTATCAGCGGTGTTCTCCGTAGGTCCGCTTCTCCTTGGAACGCAATGAAACGCATACTCCTCGGCATCATCGCTCTCGCGCTGGCGTTTCTGCTGCTCCTGAACGTGCGCCTTCACCGGCCGGGTGGGGCGGGGACGGTGCAGGCGCAGCTTCGGTATCTGGAGGGGGCGCTGGAGTATGGCGCGGCGGACGAGATGCAGAGGATGTTCCCTGAGGGGTACGTCTTCACCTGGGCGCTCTACGGGCTGGCCTCGGCGCGGCTGGCGGGGGAGCTCGATACCCAGGATACGCGGCGCCCGCACCTGCTGGCTGAGACGCGCAGGGCGCTCGCCGCGATCCATTCGGATGCCGGGCGGGCCGTCTTCGTGCGGGAGATGGAGCCGCCGTACGGTGTCTTCCATGCCTCGTGGGCACTGTACGTCCGTGCGGAATACGTGCGCGCAGTCGGCCGCTTGAAGCTGCCTGCTGCCGAGATCGAGAAGTTCACGCGGGAGTGCGACCGGTTTGCGCGGGCGGTGGCGAGCTACGGCAGCCCGTTCCTGGAATCGTACCCGGAGCAGGTGTGGCCGGCGGACACGGCGCCCGGGATCGCCGCGCTCGGGATCCATGACGCCGTCGTCGCGCCGAGGTACCGGGAGACGATCCGGCGGTGGGTGGCCGAGGCTCGCGCGCGACAGCACCCCGAGCTGGGCGCCCTCAGCCATACCGCGGAGCCCGGCACCGGGCGTCCCACCGGCGTCGTGCGCGGGGAGAGCCTCGCGCTGATGAGCCGGCTTCTGGTGGACGCGGACCCCCAGTTCGCGCGCGAGCAGTACGCGGTTCTGCGCGCGCGCTTCCTGGACGACGTGATGGGCGTTCCCGGATTCCTCGAATACTCGCGCGGCGTGCACGGCGAAGAAGACATGGACACGGGGCCGCTGGTGTTCGGCTTTTCCGGGCCGGCGGTGGTCGTAGGCGCTGCCGCGGCGCGCGTCCACGGGGACCTGTCGGTCGCGAACGCCCTGCTAGGGTGGGTGGAGGTGATCGGAATGCCGCGGCAGTTTGGGCGCGAACGCGTCTACGCGGGCGGGAAGCTGCCCATCGGCGATGCGTTCATCGCCTGGGCCCGCACCGCGCCCGCGGCTGGTCCGGCGCTACGGACGTGGGAGCCGATGTCGCCGTGGTGGTACCTTCCCTTCCACGCGATTTCCGCGGTGCTCGCCGGTTTGCTCGTATGGTGGGCGCGCCGGATAGTTCGCGGGCGCCGTGCTCCGGCTGGGCGCAACATCAAGTAGCCCTGTTTTCGGCCGTTTACCATTGGAAGGGACATGGAAACCCTCGCGCCCCGCGCCAGCTATGACCGCGATGAGCTCGGGATCACCGATCGTATGCCGCTGTTCGCCGGAACGATCTTCGGGGCAGGGATGGGCACCTCCGATGTCGTGGACCTCTACGGCGAGCATTCCTTCCGCACGGCTGTCGCGTACGGACTGGTAACCGCACTCGTCAGCGGGGCGATATTCGGGTTCCTGTTCACGCGATGCGTGCGCGGGATGGCGCGCCGCATCAACGACCGGCTCTACTCCGGGGATCCCCGTCTCGTGCCGGCGCCGCCGACGGGCCGATACGCGTACCGGCTTCCCTGCGGCTGGATGCGGACGCCGGGGCGTGCCGTCAGCGGCGTGCTTTACATCGGGCTGGACGGGCTGCGATTCGATCCGCTCCTCAACAACCTGCGCAGATTCCGTGAGGGCTGGTCGATCGAATCGCTGGATGGCGTCTCGCTCGAACGGCGCGACGTGCCGTTGCCGGTGTGGATGCGCATGTGGGGTGTCCGCACCGCCCCACGAGTCGACGTCATGCGCGGCCCGGTACGGTTTCAACTCACCGTCCCGGACACGGCCGCAACCTTTGCACGCCTTCAGAGCCGGATCAGGGAGTTACAAGGCTCTCCCGGGACGGATACCGGCGCGCGGCCCCCGGTCTGATCGGCTGCGGACGCGTAAAAGCCAACGATTCGTTCAAGCCGCTGACCGCACAGAGGCCGGGTATCAATCCCGGGAATAGGCGCCGTTGCGTCCTGCCAGCCAGTCGGTGCCCAGCCAGCGTTTACGCCCGCGGGGCTTTTTCGCGTGCGCCGCGGCGCAGCTCTTCGTGGCAAGCAGCAGCTCTGCGTGCCGGACTGAAACGTGCATGGGCGGCGGGCTTCGTTTGCGGTACGGACCCCGGCGGGCTCGCCCGCACCTCGTCAACGACCTCGACGGAACGGCTAGCGAAATGGACCAGCAGCAGAGCAAGACGCGGGGCGTCGCCGACATCGTCTTCCTGATCGACGTGTCGGGGAGCATGGCCCCGGCGATCGACTCCCTCAAGGCGAACATCGGGACGTTCGTGGAGTCGCTGAGCAAGGGGGAGGGGAACAACGTGTCGCCGGTGCGCGACTGGCGCGCGAAGGCGGTGGGCTACCGCGACTTCGACCACGACGCGGAGCCGTTCATCGACAACCCCTTCGTGACCGACGTGGAGGCGCTCCGCTCGCAGCTGGCGGGGCTGACGGCCGAGGGCGGCGACGACGAGCCGGAGTCGCTCCTGGACGCGCTCTTCAAGGTCGCCAACATGGGGCAGACGGAGAAGGGAGCGCAGAGCCTGGACGCGACGAAGTGGCGCTACCGCAGCGACGCGGCGCGCGTGGTGGTGGTGTTCACCGACGCCTCGTTCAAGCCCGCGATGACCATCCCCGAGGCCAAGGGCGGCGGCGTGGCGGACGTAACCAACGCCGTCATCAACAACCGCATCATCCTGAGCCTCTTCGCCCCCGACATGCCCGGCTACGACGAGCTGAGCCAGATCGACAAGTCGGAGTGGGAGGCGATCTCGTATCCCGGGATGAACCCGCAGGAGGCGCTGGTGAAGTTCACCACCGACCAGGCGAACTTCAAGAACACGCTGCGGCAGCTCGCGGCCAGCGTGTCGAAGTCGGCGGAGACGGTGGCGCTTTGAACCGCAGTGCCCAGTGCCTAGTGCCAAGTGCCTAGTGGACTTCGAGCCGTTACTAGGCACTGAGCACTAGGCACTAGGCACTTTCTTACTCCTGCATTCCGCGATGGCCAAGAAGCTAAAAGTCGGCGACGAGATCAACGGGTACCGGATCACCGACGTGTTCGGGCCGGGGGCGATGGCCATCTCGTATGGCGCGGTGAACGGCGCGGGGCAGCGCGTCTTCTTCAAGCAGTACAAGTCGCCGGCGGTGACGGTGGACTGGTACCGCGACTACGTGCGCTACCAGAAGGAGCTCAACCGCCGCATCGCCGAGAGCCCCGCGCGCAACTACTGCGTGCGCGCCATCGACGCGTTCGAGGCAGTGTGGGGTGGGCGCAACTACTTCCAGGTCTTCGAGTTCGTGGAGAACGGCGCGGACCTGGGGGGGATCTTTGAGCGAGAGGTGGCGGAGAACGGCGGCCGCCTGCTCACGGTCCCGTTCAGCACGCGCCTTTGGGAGCAGCACCTGATCTGGGCCAAGGTGCTGATGTCCGGGATCGATACGCTCCACAAGGCGAAGGTGGCCCACGCGGACCTGAAGCCGGACAACGCGTTCCTGATCGAGGACCCCTCCATCGCGGCCGGCTTCCAGCTGAAGCTGATCGACGTCGACTTCTCGGTTCTTACGGACCAGACGGCGCCGTGGCACGGGAAGCAGGGGTACGTAGGGACCGACAACTACCGGTCGCCCGAGCACTTCACGGCGGGCGCCACGCCGGGTGCCGCGTCGGACGTCTTTACCTGCGGGCTGATCCTTTACCAACTGCTGACGGGCCGCCACCCCTACTGGTCGGACGACCAGGCGGAGTACGCGAAGATGGCGCTGGCGCACGCCGCCGAGCGCCCCGTTCTTGGCGGCGCGGTGCCGGCCCCTGCCAGCGCCGAAGCCATCGCGGAGGTGATGCACCGCTGCCTCGCCCCCCGCGCCGCGGACCGCCCCACCGCCGCTGAAGTCCGCGACGTGCTCACCGGGCGTGCGGGCGGCATTGCGGTGAAGACGGCGCCCGCACCGGCTGCCGCGCCCGCGCCCGCTCCGTCCGCTGCGCCTACGCCGGCCGTTCCAGCACCGCCGCCGCCCGCACCGCGCGCGCCGCAGCCTGCACCCACTCCGCCGGCGCCCACCGCGGCCGGTGGGGATGGAGCGCCGATCCGCTCGGAGCGCATGCAGCTCGTGGGTGAGTCCGGCGCGGTGCTGACGATGGGGACGCGGACGCCGCTGGGGAAGCACATCGTCCGCCAGTTCGGAGCCGACTTCAACGTGTGGGACGCGGAGCAGTGCGCGGTGGAGCGCGGGGGCGACGGGGTCTGGCAGGTCGTGCCGGTTCCGGGTACGACCAACGAGACGCTGCTGAATGGCCAGACGCTCACCGGTGCACGCCCCCTGCGCGAGGGCGACGTGATCGCGGTAGGGCGTGCGGCCAAGGGGATCGCGAAGCTGCCGCTCACCGCGCGAGCGGGCTGAGGGATCGCAGAGAACGCGGCGGAGCTCCGCCGCTGGAGGAGGGCGCGATGATCGCCATCGAGCCGACCCAGTCGTGACCGCATGTGGAGGACGACCGTGACGGAAAGCAAGAACACGCCCGACGAGGGAACCGCATCGACCACTCCGCTGGAGGAGGCACCCCCCGCGAGCGTGACGCCCGAGGAGGGCACCGCCTCCGCTGGAGCGGCTCCGTCGACCGGCGAGACGCCGCCGACCGCTGCCGCGCCCGCCGAAACACCGGCCGTGGATGCCGATGCCACGCTGATCTCGCCGCCGCCCGCCGCATCGCCCGCCGACGCGACGCTCGAATCGCCCGCGGCACCCGCGCCCACTTCCGGCGAGGGAGGAGCAGTCGTGGAAGCGCCGCCCGCCGAAACCGGGACGGAAGCACCGGCCGCGGAGGCGCCGGCCGAGACTCCGGCGGAAGCACCGGCCGCGGAGCTGCCGACCACCGAGACCCCCGCGGAAGTGCCGGCCGCCGAGGCGCTCACGCCCCCCAGCGCTCCCGCTGCCGACGCTTCGGCGGGCGAGCCTGCAGCGGCGCCGCTGCCTCCCACGCTGCCGGCCGACCCCCCGGGCGGCGCGCTCCGCTCCGAGCGCATCAACCTCGTCGCGGCGTCGGGGCAGGCGATGACGGTGGGGGTGAGGACGCCGCTGGGGAAGCACGTCGTGCGGCGCTTCGGCGAGGAGTCGAACGTGTGGGACACGGAGCAGTGCGTGCTGGAGCGCGGGCCGGATGGCGCCTGGCAGATCGTTCCGGGTGAGGGCACCACCAACGAGACGCTGCTGAACGGCGAGGCGATCACTTCGCCCCGGCCGCTCCACGACGGCGACGTGATCGCCGTGGGCCGGGTGGAGAAGGGGATCGTACGCCTGCCGCTCACCGCCCGGCAGGGCTGAGACGGCGTATGGCGTGGAAGTGCCCCCAGTGCGGCTTCGTGCACGAGAACGACGCCACTCTCAGTTGCGAGGCGTGCGGCTTCACCCGCGCCGGGAAGCTCGTTCTCGTGTCCGAGGAGACCACGAAGCAGCTCAGCGTGGGGGTGGACACCGCCATCGGGAAGCGGCTGCTGGAAAGCTTCGCGGGCGGCGACTACGTGTACGCGGCGGACCCGCAGTTCCTGGTGGCGCGCGACCTGGTGCGGGGCGGGTGGAGCATCTCCCCCGCTCCCGCCACCAAGAACCCGACCTTTCTCAACGGCGCGGCGCTCGGTGACGCGCCGGCGCCGCTGGTGAAGGGCGCCATCATCTCCATTGGCCCGACCCGGCTGCGGCTGCGCGTCGAGAGCGAACCGTGATCCAGCGCGACGATCTCCCCCCCGACGATGGCGCGCCGGAAGCCGGCGAGAGTCCGCCGCCTGCGCCGCCCGTGCCCGAAGACGCGCCTCCTGCCGAGCCGCAACCGGAGGACGCGCCCGCGCCGGTCGCCGAGCCGCAGCCCGCGCGTGAACCGGCCGCTGTCCCGACACTCGGCGGTTCCGCGGGCCAGGTGAACGTGCTGGAGGTGCGGGAGCTGGATTGGGATGCCATCCGCGCCGCCGTCAGCACCCCGTTTGTGGAAGAGCGCGCGGAGCGGATCATCCAGCGCATCGAGCAGCGGCTGGCTGGCGGCGGGCCGGTGGGGCTCGCCTTCGAGGAATACGCGGATGGACCGGACGACCGGGCCGTGCTGATCGGCGAGGACTGGCCGGTGGGCGAGGTGTGGTTCGTGGGCGACCTGCACGGCGACCTGCTGGCGCTGGAGTCCGCACTCCAGCACATCGACCGGAGCGGCGGCGGTGCAGATGCGCGCATCGTCTTTCTAGGGGACCTGTTCGACGACGGGGTGCACTCGGCCGAGGTCGTGCTGCGCGTCTTCGAGCTGCTGCTGGACGGGCCGATGCGCGTGACCGTGGTGACGGGGAACCACGACGACGCGGTGCAGTGGGAGGACGGGCGCTTTCAATCGACCGTCCTGCCATCCGACTTCACGGACTGGCTGAACCAGGCATCCGCGGACGGCCATCCGTGGGCCGAGCGGCTGGGGCGCGCTATCGTGCACTTCTTCCGCCGCACGCCGCGCGCACTCTTTTTTCCGGACGGGCTGCTGGTGGCGCACGGGGGGATTCCGCACACCGATCTGCACCCCGTGCTGGCCGAGTGCAGGGACTGGAACGACCCGCGCGTGCTGCAGGACTTCGTGTGGCTGCGCGCCCATCCGCGCGCGCGCAAGCGCATCCCGAACCGCACCACGCGGGGGAGCGAGTTCGGGCGCGAGGACTTCGCCGCCTTCTGCCAGGTGGCCACGCGGTTGGGGCGCCCGGTGAGCCGGATGCTGCGAGGCCACGACCACGTGGAGGAGCGCTTCGAGGCCTTCCCGGCGTGGGCGGCGCACCCCGCGCTCACCATCAACACCCTGTCGCACCGGCTTCCGCGCGAGGTGTTCGGGCCGTACGAGCGGGTTCCCGTCGTGGCGCGCTGGGTGCGCGGCGAGCTCCCGGAGGTGCGGCGGCTGTTCATCCCTCCCGAGCTGATCCGCGAGATCTACCCGGAGCCCGGCGGCGCGGAGGAGGCCGGATGAGCCGCGTCGTCGCGCGCTGTCCCAACTGCGGCGTGGAGAACGACGACGCCAGGGGCGGTCCGTGCGAAGTGTGCGGCACCGAGCTGCGATTCTGGTGCCGCTTGCACGGGGCGGAGACCGGGTGGCTCGACTCCCCCGACTGCCCCCGCTGCGCCGCGGAGGAGCAGGCTCGCCGCTCGCGCCCGGCGCCGAGACCGGCACCCGCTCCCGGCCCGTCACGCTGGCGCCGCCGCCCCCCTGTCGAGCGCGCTCCCGCCGAGCGCCCATACGTCCCCGAGCCCGGCCGCGACCCGCGCGAGGTGCTGCGCGAAGGGGCCGAGGATCTGCGCCCGTACATGGTTGCCGGCGCCGACGTGGCGGGGCGGCTGGTCCGCGCGATGTTCGCGGTGATCCGCAGCGTGATCGTGTTCGGAGTGCTGGGCGCGATCGTGGGAGGAGTGTTCGCGTACAACCAGCGGGGCGACCTGGTGTGGCCGCTGATCTCCGGCGCCCTCATCGGCGGTGCCGTTGGGCTCTTCTTCGGTGGCATCGGCGCGCTCCGCATCCTCTTCGCGGGCAGGCCTCGCCGGGTGCGGTAGCGCCGGCTGATGTCACGCTGGATGCGGCGTGGTGCAGTCACCGGCGCGCTGTGCGGACTCGCACTCGGCGGCTATGTCGACTGGTACTTCGTGCACGGTGCCGGCTCGCACAGTGTAGACGCCGGGGAGGCGCACGGACTCATCCTGTACCTGCTCGGGTTCCCCTTCAGCCTCGCCGGTGAATACGCCGGGCGCGCAGGTCTCGTCCTCGGCGTGGGGGCGACCTGGGCGCTTGTAGGTGCCGCCTTGGCTGGCGCGGCGGCGGCGATGAGGGGCGCGGTGGACGAGACCTCCGCCAGGGCGAGGAAGTAGCAGCAGGAACGATCACGGCCCTGGCTCGCAGAAGGCGAGCCAGGGCCGTTCTCGATCGGTGGGTCGACTACGCCCTCACATCCAGGGCATCGGCGGGACGACGGCGGGTTCGCGGAAGGGGCCGTCGCCGAGGAAGGGGACGGCGCCGCGGCCGTTGAGGTTGTCGAAGGAGTAGAAGGAGAAGCCCTGCACTCCCCGCTCACGCCCTATGCGGATCTGGCGCGCGATCTCGTCGTGCGGCATGCCGGAGGCGATGCCGATGTACACGTGCCGGCCCGTGGGACGCATCCCCGCGAGCTGGTCTTCCAGCATGCAGCGCCAGTCCGGGTTCGGCTCGCGGCCGGGACGGCGCAGGTACGTGCAGGGCTGGTCGTTGACGCGGAAGTAGGCCATCGGCACCGCGACGTCCAGCGACCCCTCGCGCGCCCATCCCCAGGTGTCCTGGTAGAACTGCCCGATCCCACTGGACGACGGCCAGCCGAAGCGGTCGCGGTCGTAGATGGGCCACACCGCCGCGGAGAGCGGCACCCGGCGGACGGCGCGGATGCTGTCGGCGGTCTCGCGCACGGTGCGGCTCACCATCTCGCGGCGGAAGCGGGCCCATCCGGCGGGATCGGCCGCGGGGTCGCGCCCGAAGGCGGCCAGGCTGGCGCGGTCCCACCCGAAGTCGGAGCCGGGATAGCGGATGCGGTCCAGGTGCACCCCGTCGACCCTGTAGCGCCGCACCACGTCGGCGGCGACGCGGGCCAGGTGGGTGCGCACGCCCGGGTTGCCGGGCGAGAGGTAGACGTACTCCTCGCCGTTCGGGCACGACATCGGGCGGCGGGCGCGGGTGTGCATCGCCCACTCCGGATGCCGCACCAGGATGTGGTCGGGCCGGCCGGGCTCGCTCGGCTGAAGGCGGCGGCAGAAGTCGCCCTCCTGCGAGTCCCACCCGGAGAGCGCGTTGATCCAGGCGTGTAGCTGCAGCCCGCGCGCATGCGCCTCGCGCACGGCCACTTCGAGCGGGTCCCACGAGGGAGTGCCGCCCAGCCGGCCGCACAGGCGCACTGAGCAGGGGTCCAGCTCGGAGCGGTAGTAGGCGTCCGAAGGGCCCCGCACCTGGAAGTACACCATGTTCAGCTTCGCCCGCGTGGCGCGCTCCATGATGCGGCGGATGTCGGCCGCGGTGCGGTACTCCCAGCGGTTGACCCACAGCACGCGGGCTTCGGCGCGCGGCTGCGGGGCCGCGAGCGCGGGTGGCGGCGGCGCGGGCTGCGCTTTCTCGACGTGCGTCGGGGTGGCCTCGGATGCACGGGGAGCCGTGCCGATTCCGATTGCCGCGCCTGCGATCAGGGCCAGCGGCGCGACGGCGAGGACCGCGCGGCAGGTTTGGGTCATCGGGTCTTCCTCTGGTGTGACTTGCCGGGCAGTGCGGCGGTGAAAACGGCGGGTGTTTCGCAAGGTACCCCCGGCCGCGACGAGGTGCTATGGCTACTCCGGCCAGCCGCGCCATGTTCCCGGTGCAGGACTGATTGCGGGCTTGGAACAGCAGGACTCACGCGGAGACGCGGAGACGCGGGAAAACGAGCGCGCAGAGAGTACCCGGTGCGCCCCCTTTTGTCATCCTGAGCGACGCGCCTCGCGTATCTTGCCACGGCACTGTTCTCTGGCGCGGAGCGAAGGATCTACTGCGCGTGCCGAGGGGCTCGTTGTCCACCGCCGTCCTCTTGCCGCGCCGGCTAGATCCTTCGTTCGCCGCAAAAGTGAGGTGGGCCGGCGGGCATCTGTGGGGCGGCTCTCTCAGGGTGACAGAAAGGGGGGTGGCGCACGCTTTCCGCGTCTTCGCGGGTGCGTCAGTGCTCCGTATGGCCGGCGGCGCGGTGGTCGTGGCGCTGGAAGGCGAGGAAGGCGTGGATGGCTCGGAGCGCCTCGGGGTCGGCGGTGGTGATGCGGACCTCGCCGCCGCGGGGGAGGGGGCGGTACTCGTATCGGATCGCGGCGGAGCGGGCGCGCATCACGGCGGTGCCGGGGACTTCGCGCATGTGCACCATCGAGGGGGTGGCGAAGTCGCCCCGCGCAAAGGCGGCGGCGATTCCCTGGAGGTGCGCGCGGATCGTGGCGATGCCGTCCGCATCGTCCACGTTGCGCTGAAGCTCGATGCGGCCGCCGTCCGGCAGGTCGTCGAAGCGGTGCGTGGACGTGTACTGGTCCACGCCCATCGCCGTCGCGCCGCGCGCCTGGAGTGCGGTGAAGTCGGTGTCCGCGCCGCGGGGAGCGCACGCGCCGAGGGTGAGGATCGCCGTGAAGGGCAGGAGTGAAATCCGCATGGTGGGCCTCTGGGGGGAAGGGTTCGCATCACCGGCGGAGGTGCCGGGAGGTGAACTCTCGGGGATTGCCGCGGGGCGCGATGGAACCCAGGTTCCATTCATGACAGCCATCGACCAGGTGCCCCTCTTCCAGGGGCTGAAGCGGGAAGCGTGGGAGATCGTGGCGGGGCAGGGGACGGCGCGGAGCTTCGCCGCGGGGGAGGCGCTGTGGACGGCCGGGACGGCGCCGCGGGGCCTCTTCGTCGTGCTGGAGGGGAAGGTGCGCGTGGTGCGGGCGCCGGGAGGACGGCAGTACACGGTGCACACCGAGGGGCCGGGCGGCACGCTGGGCGAGGTGCCGCTCTTCGCCGGCGGGCGCTACCCCGCGACCGCCATCGCCGCGGAGCCGACGGTCTGCCTGGCGCTCGGGCGCGACGCGCTGGCCCGCGCCATCGCGGCGGATCCCGAGCTGGCGTTCCGGCTGCTGGGGCGCCTCGCGGAGCGGGTCCGCACCGTGATGTCGCGTCTGGACCGCCGCACGAGTGAGACGGTGCCGGTGCGCCTCGCGACACTGCTGCTGGCCCGCCATTCCGAGGCGGGCGGCGCGGAGTTCACCCTCGGCGCATCGCAGGCGGAGGTGGCGGAGGAGCTCGGAACGGTGCGAGAGGTGCTCGTGCGGGCGCTTCGTACGCTGCGGGAGGCGGGGCTCGTGGAGGCGGCGGGGCGTGCCCGGTATCGCATCCACGACCCGGCGGCGCTGCGGGGCTGGATCGGCGCCCGGTGCTAGCTCCTGGCTGACGATGCATGGCCCGGCTCGGTTCGTGCGGCCCTGGGTGCCCACGACGCGCTTCCGGCGATCGTCATCACCCGTCCAGAGCCCGCAATGACCACGACCAGCCCGGACGCCGAGACGAGCGTCGGGAGCGCGACGGCCGACCCGCGCACGCGCCTGGGCTTCCTGGCGGAGACCAGCCGCTGCCTGGCCGGGTCGCTCGACTACGAGACGACGCTGGCGACGGGGGCGGGGCTGGCGCTGCCGCACTTCGGCACCTGGTGCATGGTGGACGTGGTGGAGCCGGACGACACCATCCGCCGCGTGGCGGTGATCCACCCCGACGCGGAGAAGCAGCGCACCGCCCGCGAGTTCTACGCGAGCCACCCGCCGGACCGAGACGATCCGCTGGGCGCGCCGCGGGTGATCCGCACCAGCGAGTCGGAGTTCGTGCTCGCCTACGAGGACGTGCTGGAGAGCATCGCGCAGGAGGAGCACCGCGCGCTGCTGCAGGGGCTCGGCGCGCAGTCGTTCCTCATGGTGCCCATGTGTGCGCGCGGGCGGACGCTGGGGGCGATCACCTTCGTCTCCGACGACCGGCGGCGGTACGACCCCGAGGACCTGCTGCTGGCCGAGGACCTGGGACGGCGCTGCGCGATGGCCGTGGACAACGCGCGGCTGTACGCGGCGTCGCAGGAGGCGCACCGGGTTGCGGAGGCGGCGCGCATGGCTGCCACCCTCACCGCCCGCCGCGCGGAGGAGCTGCTGGGCGAGGCCAACCTCGCGCGCTACGAGGCGGCGGCGGCGAATCACGCCAAGAAGACCTTCTTCGGCACGATCTCGCACGAGTTCCGCACGCCGCTCACGGCGGTGCAGGGGTACGCGGACCTGCTGACGGACGAGGATTCCGCCCCGCTCACCGACGGGCAGCGGCGCCAGGTGGGACGCATCCGCGCCGCGAGCGACCACCTGCTGGGGCTGATCGAGGAGATCCTCACCTTTGCGCGGCAGCAGGCGGGGCGCTCCGAGCTGCGCATCCACGAGGTCGATCTCGCCGCGCTGGTGCGCGATGCGTCAGCGGTGGTGGAGCCGCTCGCGGCCGCCAAGGATCTGCGCTTCGTGCTGGAAGTCCCCGAGGGGCCGATCCCCTTTCGCACCGACGTCGGGAAGCTGCGCCAGATCATCCTCAACATCGCCGCCAACGCGGTGAAGTTCACAGAGGCGGGCGAGGTGCGGATGGAGCTGGAGGCCACCGACCGCGCGGTGCTGCTGCGCGTGGCGGACACGGGGATCGGCATCGCCGCCGAGCACGCGGAGCACGTGTTCGAGGCGTTCTGGCAGGTGGACCAGACGGATGGCCGCGTCGGCGGAACGGGCTTGGGGCTGGCGGTCACGCAGCAGCTCGCCGGCCTGCTGGAGGGCGAGGTGACGCTGGAGGCGGGCACGGACGGCGGGAGCGTGTTCACCATCCGCCTGCCGCGCTACGCCCCCGAGCTGGGCGAGGCGGCCCAGGAAGCTCCGCCGGAGCCCGGCGCCGCGGAGAAGCGGGTGCGCGGGCGCCGCTACGAGACGCGGCGCGGGTCCAAGGGCCCGCCGACGGGTCCCGCCAAGGGCTGAGGGGCAGTGGGTCTCACGCGGAGACGCGGAGACGCAGAGAGAGAACTCCGTTAGCTCCTCCGAGGCTCCGCGTGAGATTGCGGTTCGAGTGTTAGCAGAGCAACTTTGCGGCAAGACGGGAATTCACACGGGGCGCGTTGCTCCCACTACCAGGCATCATGGCCGCCAAGAACAACCGCAACCATTCCGCGCCGGGCGACGGATCGGAGACGCTCCTGGCGCCTTCGGAGCCGATGCAGGGCGCGCCGGCGCGCCGCACCGAGAGCACGCCGCCGCCGCGGATTCGCGAGACGCGGCCCGCCCCCCGCGGTGGGTTCCTCGAGCGCATGGCCGAGTCGCGGAGAGCGCCGTTTCTGCGGCTGATCGCGTACTACGTGCTGCTCATCGGCATCATGGGCGCGCTGGTGTACTGGGTGCCGATGGTACGCGACGCCTTCATCTCCCCCGTTGTCCTTCCAGACCTGGGAAGAGGGGGGAGCGGGTCGGAGCTGCTGACCCGCGCGCCCACGCTGGGCGACTACGGCGCGCGGCTGTCGCTGGGCGAGGCGCTGCACCGCGCGTTGACGACGCTGCTGGTGATCGCGGGTGCGCTGTCGCTGGTGATCCCGGTGGCGTGGGTGTACATGTTCACCAAGCGCTTCCGCTACGATCCCGCCCTCGTCTCGTCCGTCATCATCCTGCCGATCGTGGTGGCGGGGATCGCGCTGGTGGTCAAGAACTCGCTGGCGCTGGCCTTCTCGCTGGCCGGGATCGTGGCGGCGGTGCGCTTCCGCAACACGCTCAAGGACCCGCGCGACGCCGTCTACATCTTTCTGGTGATCGCCATCGGGCTGTCGGCGGGGGTGCAGGCGCTGGATGTGGCGCTGGCGATGTCGCTGGCCTTCAACTTCGTCGTGCTGCTGGTGTGGAAGCACAACGTGGGGTCGATTTACAGCGGGAGCTACGGCCGTACGGGCATCCTCTCCGTTGGCGATCCAGAGCTGATGGTGGCGGACGACCCCGCGGCGCAGCGCGAGATCCGGCGGCGGATGCTGGAGCACGACGGCGACATGCGCACGGACGGCATCCTGCTGGTGCACTCGGGCGCCCCGGACCTGGCGCGCCTCACGGTGCAGGAGGCGCTCGGCGACACCGCGAGCGACTGGCGGCTGGTGAACGTGCGGCGCGAGCCTGAGCGCCCCGCCGTGCTGGAGTACCTGGTGCGCCTCAAGACCGAGATCACCCCGGCCGAGCTGGTGGGTGCGCTGGACGAGCGCTGGTCCGCCCAGGTCTCGGCCGCGGAGTACGTTCCCTTCCGCACGCGGAAGAAGAAGCGCAAGAAAGGCTAGCGGGTGCGCGTGCGTCGTCGTGCGCTCCTGCTGGCGGCGGCGCTCCTCGCCGCGTGCACCGCGCCCGAGCGCCACTTCCCGGCCGAGCGGGAGCTGACCGCGCTTCTGGAGACACGCGTCCGCGAGCGGCGTGCGGTCGGGATCGCGGTCGGCGTGCTGGAGGCGGATGGCTCCGCCACGATGGCGTTCGCGGGCAGCGCAGGTGAGGGCGCGCGGCCGCTCGATGGCCATTCGGTGTTCGAGATCGGCTCCATCACCAAGGCGTTCACGGGCGTCCTGCTGGCGGAGATGGTGCGGACCGGCGAAGTACGCTACGACGACCCCGTGTCCCGCTACCTCCCCGCCGGCGTGCGCGTCCCCGCCCTCAACGGCCGCGAGATCACCCTCCTCGACCTCGCCACGCACCACTCTGGGCTCCCCGCCGTGCCGGACAACATCGACCCGGCGGACCCCTCCAATCCATACGCGGACTACTCGGTCGCGCGGATGTACGCGTTTCTCTCCGGCTTCACGCCGGAGCGCGAGGCGGGCGCGGCTTACCAGTACTCCAACGTAGGGTTCGGGCTGCTGGGCCACGCCCTGGGACGGGCGGCAAATTCAGGGTACGACGAGCTCGTCCGCGAGCGCATCCTGGGGCCGCTGCGGATGGATGGGACCGCGATGGGGCTGCGCGGCGAGCTCATGGCGAAGGGGCACAACAGGCAGGGCGAGATCGTGCCCTACTGGGACCTGCCGACGCTGGCGGGCGCGGGTGCCTACCGCTCGAACCTGGACGACCTGATGCGCTTCCTCGCCGCCAACCTGCGGGCGCCGAAGACGGAGCTGGAGCGCTCGATCCACGCGACGCATAAGGCGCAGCGCACGGTCACCGACACCGTCGCCAACCGCATCGGCATCGGCGCGATGGGCACCGGCTGGCAGATCCGGACGCGGGGCGGGTCCAGCATCGCCTGGAAGGATGGCGGCACGGCGGGGTTCCAGACGTTCATCGGGTTCGATCCCGAGCGGCGCATCGGGGTGGTGGTGCTCTCGAACACCAACATCGAGGTGGACGACATCGGGTTCCACCTCCTGGACCCGGGCTCGCCGCTGGGAGCGCCTCCCCCGATGCCGCCTAGCGGTTCTTGATGGCGATGCTCTCCAGCACGTCCGCCACCGTCTCGATGCCATCGATCGCCGACTCGAGCTTGTCGTAGATCTCCTTCCACTTGAGCGTCTCGATGGGATCGGGCTGGCCGGCGAACAGCCCGGTCATCACGCGCTCGTACACCGCGTCGCCCTCCTCGCCGAGCGCCTGGATCTCGCGGAAAGGGTCGCGGTCGATGCCGGAGGTGCGCAGGTTGCCGACCGCCGTGGCCACCAGCACGCTGCCCCTGAGCAGGACTCCCGCCAGCTCGCGCGCCCCCTCGTCGGCCCGCGAGATCTCGAACGCGGCCACGTACGACGACGCATCCTCCACCAGGTCCACCACGTTGTCCAGCCCGCGCGCGATGGCGTACAGGTCCTCGCGGTCGAACGGCGCCACGAGCGAGCCGTCCAGCCGCGACGTGATCTCGTCGGTCAGCTCGTCGGCCTCGTGCTCCTCGGTGCGGATGCGCCGCTCCAGCCGGGCGGGCTCGCGGGGGTCCTGAAAGAGCCGGTTGAGCAGGTCCGCCGCCGTGGTCAGGTGCCCCGCCAGCGTCTCCAGCTCGTCGAAGTAGCTGTCGTCCTTGGGGAAAAGCCGCACCATGCCGTGCTCCGTGTACGGGTGGAAGATCCCGGCGCCGCCGCCGCGCGAGATCAGTGCAAACGGCAATCCTACAGGAAAAAACTCTCAGGAGAAACTGCGGGCGTCCTCCGCTCCGTCGCTGGCACAGATCGCCGGGCTGGCGACGCCGATGTGCCACTGCTATTCTGGGGATGCTTCCCGGCACTCTCCTGGTCGATCTCTCCGCACCTTCCCATCCGCACGAGGAGTAGAGCCCATGACACGCTGCCGCATCGTTTTCCTGCCCCTGTTGATCGGCGCCTGCGCACCCGCGGCGGGTACGGAGCCCGCCACGCCGCGCGTGGAGATGCCGGCCGCACAAAGCGTAGTCGCGGGCGCCAGGATCACGCACGAAAGCATGAACGCTCCGCAGACGCTGCCCATGCGGCGGGAGCGGGCGTGGAGCGGGCTGCAGGCGGCGTTCGACTCCGTCGGGCTGACGGTGCGGAACCGGGATGAGGCCGCCGGTATCCTGGGCTCGGGCAACCAGACGGTGAACGGGCGCCTCAAGGGCGTGCGGCTCTCGCGGCTCCTGAACTGCGGCACCAACCACGGCGTGGAGAACGCCGACTCGTACGAGGTGGAGATGGTCGTCACCTCGCAGGTGACCGCGGCGGGGGAAGGAGTGACGACGCTCGCCACGGCGGTGCAGGGGTGGGCCAAGCCCCGCGGCACGGCGGGAAGCAACCGCCTCACCTGCGGCACCACCGGCCAGCTGGAAAAGCGCATCGCGGAGATCGTGCTCGCCGCGGGCTGAGCTCACGGATCGCACGGCATCAGGCGCCCCGCGGAGCATACCGCGGGGCGTCGTCGGTCGTTGGGAGTACGTGTCAGCTGTTTGGCGTCTCTGAATGAGGGAAGTTGCGGTAAAATATGGTTGTTGCAGCACGCGAAGCCTTCCGCTGCTCGACCCGCCGCGCCACAGGTAAGACCCCTTCCGCCGTCGTCTCGCCGGAACGGTGCAAACGGCAATCCCGCAGGAAAAATCAGGCACCGGTGAAGTAAGGCTGAACCGCACAGCGGGGATGCACCACGTGGCATTCGACACGGTCAGGATCTGGATCAACAGGTCGCGAGGCGCCGATCAGAAGTGCATATTCCCGATCCCAGTGTGGGCCGATGCCGCACCCACCGAAGGAGCGGAGTGACGGAAGGAGAGCACCTGGGCGCGGCCGCGCCCTTCAATCCGGAAGTTGGAAAACTTGGCAGGCGCATCCGCACCGAAGCGTTGCGCCTGAGCGACTTCACCGGCTTGAGCATAGCGGAAGCGGCCGACGTGATCCGCCACGAACCGGTGGAGCACGCCCTGATCTACCAGCCCGGCGGGCGAGCGCTCGCGTACGCGAAGAGCCGGCCGGAGACACCCAAGGAAGTGACCATCCCCATGCGGGAGGCGCGCCTTCTGTCGGGCAACATCTTCCTCCACAACCACCACGGCATCATGCGTACTATAGCCCGTATCTACCGCCTCACTTACGCGGAGCTCTGAGCCATGTTGCTGATTGATCCTCCCGTCACCCCCTACTCGTCGCCTGAGCGCATCCAGGCGTGGGTGGAGCGGCTCGAATCACTCTTGTCGGACCACGAGGTGCGCAAGGACTCGGAATCGGTGCGCGCGGTCGAAGGGTATCTGGAGTTGGCGCGCGAGTGGCTGACCGAGGCCGTTCACGAGGCGGCGGAGCCCAGCGTCTGAGAGGGCGCTGAGACGCACCCCCGCCATACCCTGCGTCTTCCGGTCCTGGAGGCCCCGCCGACCAACGTCCGCGGGGTCTTCATCGTTCCTGCTGCCGTCGGACCTCAGTCGCTGAGGCGCTCGACGGCTTCGTCGACCGCGGCGAGGTCGACGGGGTTGTCGATGTCGCTGTGGGCGGCCTCCACGAACGAATCCTTTTGCTCCGCCAGCGCCGCGCGGTGCGCCTCGGGGACGAGCTCCCGCAGATCGCGAAAGGTGCTCAGCAGCTTCTTGGTGATAGTGGGGTTCTCCGCGCCGTTGTGGCGGATCTGGTCGAACGCCAGCCCAACCGCGCGCTCAAAGGTGGTGTACCGCGCGATGAAGACACCCTCTCCCTCCATTCTGTCGTAGAGGGGCGCGCTGCGGGCGAGCTCCAGCAGGATCTCGCTCAGATGGTCGATGCAGCGGAGCGCGGTGGTGGGGTCGTTGATGGCGGGCGAGAGCGCCTTCACGGCGATGTCCGCGATCTCGATGATTCCGAACTCCACGTCCTGCTCCGGCGTGCGCTCCATGCCGACGATGAAGCCCGCGACGATCTGCTTGGCCGTGGCGGCGTCCAGCGCGTCCGGCGGCCATACGGAGGCGAGCGGCTGGCCGGGGAGCGCGAAGTCGCCGATCTGCAGCTCCATGCGGATCACCATCTTCCGCGCGCGGGCGAGCCGGCTCAGCCCCTTTGCGTCCACCGCCTGCAGATAGCCGGAGCGGGGCGCCGCCACCAGCGCGGGGGTACCGGCGGGCTTCGGGTGCGGGAGGGGCGCGGGGGCGTCGTGGGCCAGCCGGCCGGGGAAGAGCTGGCGGATGTGCCCCACCGTCTCCCTCGTCACCCGCCACAGGATGGTGGCGACCTGGATGGAGCGCGCCGCGTGGTTGATGAAGAAGATGAGGAAGCCGATGCTCACCAGCACCAGCACGACGGACAGGGTGACCGCCACGCGCGGGACGAACACGTCGCCCGGGGTGTTCCCCGAGTCGACCGTGCGCAGCACGAGCAACGTGTATGTAAAGGTGCCGATGAAGACGCCCAGCACCACCTGGTTGGCGCGGTCCGCGGTGAAGTTGCGCAGCACGCGCGGGGTGAACTGCACGCTGGCGAGCTGCAGCGCCACGATCGTCACCGAGAAGACGACGCCCGTGACCGTGATCAGGCTCCCCGAGATTACGTTCAGCACCCCGCGCGCGCCCTCCGCGCCTCCGCCGAACGCCCACGCGCTCTCGGGAGAGGTCAGCAGCAGCCCGCGCCGCTCCGCGGTGGTGATCGCCGCCGCCAGCGCGGCCGAGAAGAGCGTCAGCAGCGTGGGGAGGAACCACAGGCTGTCCCTGACGTGCACCCACGTCATGCGAATTCGCGGAATCATCACCGTTTCCCGGGTCAGGCGCGACAGCAATCGCCCTGCGACGTGACAATTCCCGTGCCCCGCGCCTGAACAGCGGTCTCACGCGGAGACGCGGAGTCGCAGAGAGACCTCCGCCAGCTCTTCCGCGTCTCCGCGCCTCCGCGTGAGCCTGTTGTCAGGGAGCCTGGGTCTTGGAAAGTATGGTTGTTGCAGCGCCGCAACCGTCCCCCAGAGAACCGCCCCCTTGGAGCACCGATGACCGAGCACAGCAACATCGATCCGGCAGAGAGGAAGGAGCTGGAGGAACGGGCGTCGGTGGAGCCGGAGCAGGGGGCGATCCGCGGGGACGTGCCGAACGGGGAGCAGGCCAATGCGTGGGAGAGCGCCAAGATCGGCCTCGCCAGCGAGGGCGGGGTGCGGCGCGAGATGGCACGCGCCGGCGAGCCCCCCGCCACCGCCGCCGACGAGGCGTTCCACGGCCGCGTCCATGCGCAGCCGCCGGCGGAGCACACGGGGCTGCGCCTGGGCGAGGTGCAGAAGACCGCCGCCGGCATCAACGCCGTGCGCGTGGCGATGAAGTACACGCTCAACGAGATGGGCGCGGCGGACGGCGCGCGCCTGCTCCAGAAGCTGAACCAGGAGGGCGGCTTCGACTGCCAGAGCTGCGCGTGGCCCGATCCGCCCGCCGGCGAGCGGCCGGCGTTCGCGGAGTACTGCGAGAACGGCGCAAAGGTCACCGCCGAGGAGAACACGCGGAAGCTGATCGACCCCGACTTCTTTCGCCGCTACAGCGTCGCCGAGCTATCCGAAAGGTCCGACTACTGGCTGGCGAAGCAGGGGCGCATCGACCGGCCGATGGTGCTGCGCGAGGGCGCCACGCACTACGAGCCGATCGGCTGGGAAGAGGCGCTCGGGCTGGTGGCGAAGGAGCTCAGGGCGCTGGACTCGCCGGACGAGGCGGCGTTCTACACCTCTGGGCGCACCGCCAACGAGACGGCGTTCCTGTACCAGCTCTTCGTGCGGCACTTCGGCACCAACAACCTGCCGGACTGCAGCAACATGTGCCACGAGTCCAGCGGCAGCGCCCTCACCGACTCCATCGGAATCGGCAAGGGTACGGTGACGCTGGACGACGTGCACCACGCCGACCTGCTGATCAGCATCGGCCAGAACCCGGGATCGTGCCACCCGCGCATGCTCACCGCGCTCCAGCGGCTGAAGCGCAACGGCGGCAAGGTCATCGCCATCAACCCCCTCCCCGAGACGGGGCTGAACCACTTCAAGCACCCGCAGGACCTCAAGCACCCCGGCCGCATCCTGAGCGTGCTGGTGGGCGACGGCACCCCCATCGCCGAGTTCTTTGTGCCGGTGCGCATCGCCGGCGACGTGGCGCTCCTCAAGGGCGTGCTCAAGGAGATGCTGGAGGAGGAGGAGCGGCGCCCCGGCACCGTCTTCGACCACGAATTCATCCGCACCCACACGCACGGCTACGAGGCGTTCGTCGAGGACCTGCGCGCCGAAAACTGGGACCTCATCATCGAGCAGAGCGGGGTGGAGCGCGCGCAGATCCGCACCGTGGCCGAGATGGTGATGCAGCACGAGCGCATCATCGTCGCCTGGGCGATGGGGCTCACGCAGCAGCCCGACGCGGTGAGCGCCATCCAGGAGATCGTGAACCTGCTGCTTCTCAAGGGGAGCATCGGCAAGAAGGGGGCGGGCGCGCTCCCCGTGCGCGGCCACAGCAACGTGCAGGGCGACCGCACGGTGGGGATCTGGGAGCGGATGCCGGACCGGTTCCTGGATGCCATCCAGCGGGAGTTCGGCTTCGACCCGCCGCGCCACCACGGCTACGACACCGTGGAGACCATCAAGGCGATGCACGCGGGGAAGGTGAAGGTGTTCTTTGGGATGGGCGGCAACTTCCTTTCGGCGGGGCCTGACACGGAGTACACCGCCGCCGCCATGCGCCGCTGCCGCCTGACCGCGCACGTCTCCATCAAGCTCAACCGCGGGCACCTGGTGACGGGGCGGCAGGCGCTGATCCTCCCCACCATCGGCCGCGCCGAGCGCGACGTGCAGCTCACGGGCGAGCAGTTCGTGACCGCCGAGAACTCGATGGGCGTGGTGCGCACCTCGCGCGGCGTGCTGGACCCCGCGTCGCCGCACCTGAAAAGCGAGCCCACCATCGTCGCCCTCCTGGCCACCGCCACGCTCGGCGTTCGCAACCGGGTGGAGTGGTACTCGCTGATCGCCGACTACGACCGCATCCGCGACCTGATCGAGCGCGTGATCCCCGGCTTCGAGGGCTACAACCGCCGCCTGCGCGAGCACGGCGAGCTGACGCTCCCCAACCTCCCGCGCGACCGCCGCGAGTTCAGCACCACCACGGGGAAAGCAAACTTCACCGTGCACCGCATCCGCCCCGTCGAGCTGGAGCCGGGGCAGCTCGTGATGATGTCGATGCGCAGCCACGACCAGTTCAACACCACCGTCTACGGCCTGGACGACCGCTACCGCGGCATCTACAACGAGCGCCGCGTGGTGATGATGAATCCAGAGGACATCCGTGAGCTGGGCCTGGCCGCGGGCGACGTGGTGGACCTGACGAGCCACTTCCGCGGCGAGGAGCGGGTGGCGCGGCGCTTCATCGTGGTGAGCTACGCCATCCCCCGCCGCTGCGCCGCCACCTACTATCCCGAGACCAACGTCCTGGTCCCCATCGGCAGCGTCGCCGCCCGCAGCAACACCCCGACCTCGAAGTTCGTGGTCATCACGGTGGCCCCCTCCCCCCAGCCCCCTCCCCTCTAGCCCGTTCGACGTATGCCGCCTCACGCCGCCGGTGCCGGGTCACACACATGAGGCCAACGCCATGAAACGGTTGTTATTCTTGGTGCTGGGGCTGGTCGGGGGCGGATGCGCCTCGGCCGGCCGGCCCGTGACCTGGATCGAGACTGTCGCCACACAGGAGCCCCCGGGCGTGTACGCCCGAGTGTTCATGCCCGGCAGGCGGTGGCACGTGGGAGACTGCTTTCTGTCCGCGGGGTCTCACATTACCCTCAGGCCCAGCGGGCGCGCCGATTTCGGGTTTGGGATCTACGTGACCCGCGAAGACGCCCAATTCCAGTTTGGCATCACCATGCTGGCCGCGGACGGAACGACGCTGGCCCACTTTCCCCGTGCGAACGGCGGACAGGTGTACGTCCTGAAGGATATCCCCGTCGGACGCGACGAGATCAGAGGAGGGACAATCCCTATTTCGCGCGACGTCTACGATCGGGTCGAGCGGGTGCTTATCCACGCCACCTGCTGAGCGCCCGGCGCTTTCCCCGGGTTCAGCCCGGCCCGCGCGCGCCGATGCGCTCGCAGACGATCTTGAAGACGTCCTCCTGGTTGGTGCGCCCGTCGTTCATGTGGCCCGCAAAGATGTTGGGGATGTTGCGCACCATCCGCTCATTGAGATACGCCTGGTGCCGTAGCGTCACCCACTGGAAGGTGTCGCAGCGGTAAACGCGCTCGTAGTACAGCGCGTTGTACTTGACCTCGCGCGCGCTCGGCCACTCCTGCTCCCCCTCGAACACCGCGCGGATCCACACGCGCTTCCCCCCGCCCTCCGCCGGCGCGACGGTGGAGGTGTCCATGAACACGTTGTCGTCCTGGATCAGCACCCACTTCGCGGGATCCATCGACTGCGCCGCGGCTGGCTGGGCGACGACGCAGAGTGCGGCGGCGATTGCAAGTAGGAATGGGCGGATTGTCATGGGACGAGAGCGTTAGGGGAGATCTGACCTGCTCGGCCCAATGTACACGCGACGCAGAATGGAAAGAAGCGCGTCGTTTGCCACACCGACCCCGTAGGGGCGCGATTCATCGCGCCCGTGTCACGCGCAGCGTCGCCGCCCGCCCGTCCGCACCACAATTCCCGTAGGGGCAGACCTGCGTGTCTGCCCACCCTTTCCTCCGCGCCAACCCCCGCCAACACGCACCGTCACCCGTAGGGGCTGCCCCGCGTGGCTGCCCGTGCCCGCCGCCGCGCCGACCTCCGCTATCCGCACCTTGGCCAACGTCAGGCACCCGGCGCCGCCAACGGCCGGCGCAGTGCCGCGCGGGCGGCGTAGTAGCCGCACATGCCATGGACGGCGCCGCCTGGCGGGGTGGAGGCGGAGCACAGAAACAGCCCGTCCACCGGCGTCGAGTACGGGTTGCGGCGAAAGGCGGGGCGGAAGAAGACCTGCCGCAGCGTCATGGCGCCCGCGCTGATGTCGCCGCCCACCAGGTTCGGGTTGTGGCGCTCCAGCGCGGAGGGCGGCATCACGCTGCGCGCCAGCACCACGTCGCGGAAGCCGGGGGCGAAGCGCTCGATCTGCGCCTCGATCGCCGCCGTCATGTCCACGTCGTTGCCGAAGGGGACGTGGCAGTACGCCCACGCCACCTGCTTCCCCTCCGGCGCGCGCGTAGGGTCGAAAAGGGTGGGCTGCACCAGGAGAACGAACGGCTTCTCCGGGACCTCGCCGGCGAGGGGAGCGTGCTCGGAGGCGGCGATCTCGTCCAGGGTGCCGCCGAGGTGGACGGTGGCGGCGCGGCGGCACTCGTCGGAGCGCCAGGGGATCGGCTCCGAGAGCGCCCAGTCCATCTTGAAGGAGCCGGCGCCGTACTGGAATCGCTCCAGCGCCCAGCGGTAGCGCGCCGGCAGCCGGTGCCCGGCGATGCGCAGCACCTGGCGCGGCGTCAGGTCCAGGAGGATGGTGCCGACCCCTCGCAGCTCGTCCACATCGTCCACGGGCGCGCCGGTGACGATCTCGCCGCCGAGCGAGCGGAGGTACGACGCCAGCGCCGCGGCGATGCTCCGCGACCCTCCGCGCGCGATCGGCCACCCCACCGCGTGCCCCGCCGCCGCCAGCGTCAGCCCGAACGCCGCCGTCGGCGACTGCGTCAGCGGGACCATGGAGTGCGCCGCGTTCCCCGCGAAGAGGGCGCGGGCGCGGTCACCACGGAAGGCGCCCTTTGCCAGACCGTACGCGGGGCGCACGGCGGTGAGGCCGAATCGGGCCAGGAGCAATGGGTGGTCGGGGAACTCCAGCGGACCCAGCACGTCCTCCGCCAGCGTCAGCCAGCGATCCGTCCAAAAGCCGAGCAGCTTCTTCCATGCGCGCGCATCGGGTCCGAGCGTCGCGCCGGTGGCCTCGATGGAGCGCTCCAGCATCGCCACGGAGCCGTCGTCGAACGGGTGAGCGAGGCAGGCGGGGGAGTGCACCCACTCCAGCCCGTGCTCCTCCAGCGGCAGCGTGCGGAAAAAGGGCGAGGAGAGCGCGAGCGGGTGCACGATGGAGCAGACGTCGTGCAGGAAGCCGGGGAGCGTCAGCTCTTCGGTGCGCATCCCGCCGCCGATGGTGTCCGCCGCCTCGCGCACGATGACCGAGCGCCCCGCCCGCGCCAGCGCGATCGCCGCCGACAGCCCGTTGGGCCCCGAGCCCACCACCACCGCGTCCGGAACGCTCATGGGAGAGAAGAGTAACGGAAAAAAAGCATCACACAGAGACACAGAGAGGGAAAGACGAGGGCACAGAGAACCCCTTGTTCGTTCTTTCAGTTTCCTCTGTGGCTCTGTTTGAGGCCATCTGTCAGCCCGTGAGGGGGGTCGGGGGGGTGAGGGCCTCCGCCGCCCGCGCCAGCTGCACCACGAAGGTCGTGCCCTCGCCCACGACGCTCTCCACGGCGAGGGTGCCGTTCATCAGGCGCAGGAGCTCGCGGCTGATGGCGAGGCCCAGGCCCACACCCTGTCGCGTCTCGGCGTCGGAGTTGCCGGCCTGGATGAAGGGGCTGAAGATCGCCTCGATCCGCTCCGGCGGAATGCCGCGGCCGGTGTCGCGCACGCGGATGGCGACGGTGCCGTCGGCGGGGACGCAGTCGAGGGTGACGCGGCCGCCGGGGTCGGTGAACTTGGCGGCGTTGGTCAGCAGGTTGAGGCACACCTGGATCAGCCGCTCGCCGTCGGCCAGCACGTGGAGGGCGGCGTCGGGGGCGCGCAGCTCCAGCGCCACACCGCGCTTGGCGAAGAGCGGCTGCACCAGCGGGCGCAGCTCCTCGATCGTCTCGTGAAGGGGGACGGCCGCGATCTCGATCTGCACCTGGCCGGCTTCCAGGCGCGCGAAGCTGAGGATGTCGTTGATCAGGGTGAGGAGGTGCTCCTGCGCGCGGATGATGCGCCCCATCGCCTCGCGCTGCAGCTCGCTAACGGGGCCCTGCACCCCCATCTCCACCAGCTGCGCGTAGCCGCCGATGGCGTTGAGCGGGGTGCGCAGGTCGTGCGACATGCGCGCCAGGAACTCGCTCTTGGCCCGGTTCGCCTCCTCGGCGGCGGCGCGGGCCTGGGCGGCGTCTTCAAAAAGGCGCGCGTTGTCGATGGCCACCGCCGCGCGGCGCGCCAGGTCCTCGGCCAACGCCACCTGGGCGGGGGTGTAGGTGGACCCGGGGACCGTGCGCAGCAGGCCGATGGCGCCCAGCACGTGGCCGCGGGCGGCGAGCGGCACGAAGAGCCCCGCCTGCGAGCGCAGCGCGCGGAAGACCTCCAGCTCCTCCGCGGTGCGGGCCAGCGTCGCCAGGTGCTCGTCCGGCACCACGGCCACCTGGCGCACCTCGCCGGAGCGGATGGCGTCGGCCACGTAGCTGGTGGGGTGGTCGCGGGTGGGGCGGTAGTGCCGCTCCAGCGCGCGCACCAGCGGCTCCTTTTCCGGGTCCGCGTGGGCGGCGGCCACGCCGCGGTGCTCGCCGTTCTCCTGCGTCAGGTAGATGACGCAGTAGTCGCCCAGCATGGGGACGGCGAGCCGCGCCACGGCGCGCAGGGTGGCGTCCATGTCCAGCGAGTCGGCCAGCACGCGGCTCGCCTCGGCCAGGAAGCGGGTGCGCTCGGCGCTGGCGCTGAGCTCCTCCTGCGCGGCCTGCGTCTCCGCCTCGGCGCGGCGCAGCTCCACGGCGTAGCGCAGGGATGCCGCCAGCCGCTCGGGGGTGATGCCGTCCTTGGGGAGGTAGTCCGCGGCGCCCGCCTTCATCAGCGCCACCGCCACCCGCTCGTCGCCCTGCCCGGTGAGCATCACCACCGGCGCATTGACTCCCGCCGCGCGGATGGAGCGCAGCAGGGTGAGGCCGTTGCCGCCGGGGAGGTTGTAGTCCAGGAAGACGCAGTCGTACGCGCCGCTTACCGCCAGTGCCAGCGCCTGCGGGACCGCTTCGGCCTCGTCCACCGACGCGTCCACCCCGGCGCGCGCCAGCGCACGGCGGATCGCCATCCGGTCCACCCGGTCGTCGTCCACTACCAGGATGCGCAGCCGCGGCTGCGCATCCTCGGGGGAGACGGCGGGCGGATCCAGCGGCTCGGTCACGGCATCTCCACGAGCGCCCAGTACTTGTTGAGAGAGGCCATCGTCTCGCAGAAGTTGCTGAAGGTGACCGGCTTCAGCAGGTAGCCGGCCACGTGGAGGTTGTACGCCTCCACCTTGTCGCGCTCCGCGTCGGAGGTGGTGAGCACCACCACGGGCGTGGGGCTCAGATCCGGGTCCGCGCGCAGCTCGCGCAGGAACTCGATGCCGTTCATGCGCGGCATGTTGAGGTCCAGCAGGACCAGGCGCCGGGTGCGCGGCAGCTCGTCGCCGCGCAGCATCTCCAGCGCTTCCAGGCCGTTCCCCGCCACGAAGAGCGGATTGGAGATGTTTCCCTTCTTGAAGGCGCGGCGGATGTTCATCACGTCCACCTCGTCGTCTTCCACCAGCAGGATGTTCAGCAGCTTGTCACTCATTCCCGGTGCTCTCCTCGTGCGCCTGGGGCCACAGGAAGCGGAAGGTGCTCCCCGCTCCTTCTTCCGATTCCACCCACACCCGCCCGCCGCGGCTCTCCACAAGCTTCTTGACGATGGAGAGCCCGATCCCCGTTCCCTCCACCTTGTCGCGCGCTTCCAGCATCTGGAAGATGCCGAAGATGCGCTCGTGGTACTCCGGCGCAATCCCGGGGCCGTTGTCGATGACGGCGAACTCGCACATCCCCCCCTCCGACTCGCGCGACTCCACCCGGACCAGCGGCGCGCCGCCGCGCGCGTACTTCACCGCGTTGCCAATCAGGTTCATGAACACCTGCTGCAGCGGCAGGCGCTCGGTGTGCACCACGGGCATGCCGCCGACAACCTCCACGCGCACCCCCTCGGGCGGCGCGATCAGCTCCACCACCTCCTCCACCAGCTCCGCCGTGTCCACCCGCACCGCGCGCTCCTTCATCCGCCCGGCGCGCGAGTACTGGAGGATCCCCTCGATCAGCCCCTCCATGCGGTGGACGCGGCCGCGCAGCAGCTCCAGGTGCTCCTTGACCTCGGCGCTCACCACGCCCTCCAGGTCTTCCTCGATCCAGGTGGAGATGTTGCTGATCCCCCGCAGCGGCGCCTTGAGGTCGTGGCTGGCGACGTAGGCGAACTGGTCCAGCTCCCGGTTGCTGGTCTCCAGGGCGCGCGCGATCCGCGCCAGCTCCTGGGCTTTGTGCTCCACCTCCCGGCGGGCGTGCACCTGGTCGGTCACGTCCACGGCGTGGATCAGGATCCCGCCCACGGAGCCGTCCGCGTCCGGGAGGGCCTGGAAGACGAAGTTGAAGAACCCCTCTTCCAGCGTCCCCTGCCCCGTGCGGTCCAGCAGGGCGGGGGTCTCGTTGCCCACGTGGGGCTCGCCCGTGGCGTACACCCCGTTCAGCATCTCGATGAAGCCCTGCTCCACCACCTCCGGGACGGCCTCGCACAGCTTCTTCCCAACCAGCGGGCGCCCACCCATGAGCGACACGTACGGGCGGTTCGCCATCTCGAAGACCAAGTCCGGCCCGCGCAGCACAGCGATCATCGCCGGCGCCTGCTGAAAGACGGTGCGCAGGCGCGCGCGCTCCAGGCCCAGCTCCCGGATCAGGCTCTCGCGCTCTTCCTGGGCGCGGCGCTCCGCGTCCACGTCGTCCAGCACCACCAGCGCGCTGGTGACGGCGCCCCGGGTGTCGTGCAGAGGCACGCCCGTGATCTGCACCCACGCGGCCGTGCCGTCGCCGCGCTGGTAGAGGTACTCGTCGGGCCCGGCGGGCCGGCCGGTGGCGAAGACGCGCGCCAGCGGAAACTCGTGCCCCTCCACCCGCCGCCCGTCGCGGTGGAAGGCTACCCAGCGGTCGTACTCCTCCACCCCCGCCGACTGCAGCACGGGATGGCGCACGATCTCCTCCAGGCGGCGGTTCCCCATTACGATGCGTCCGGTGGGCGCTTCGGCGATCAGGATTCCGACCGGCGCGTGGTCGATGATGGCGGCCAGGTGCGTCCGCTCGCGCGCCGTCTCCTCGTTGGCGCGCTGCAGCTCCTCGTTCGAGACCTCCAGCTCCACCTGCACCTCTTCCATGCGCAGCGCCTGCAGCTGAAGCTCCTCCTTCTGCGCCTCCAGCTCGGCGGCCTGCTCCTCCATCATCCGCTGCGTCTCCACCTGCTCGGTCACGTCCACCCCGTGCACCAGGATCCCGCCGACGGAGCCGTCCGCCTCGGTGAGCGGCTGGTAGACGAAGTTCAGGTAGCGGGCCTCCGCCGCGGCGCCGGGGGTGCGCTGCAGCTCGATCCTCACTCCGTTGCCCACGAAGGCCTCGCCGTCGCGGTACACCTGGTCCAGGAGATCCAGGAACCCCTGCCCGGCGGCTTCGGGGATCGCCTCGCGCACCGGCTTGCCCACGACATCGCGGTGGCCCACCAGCTGGGCGTAGATGGGGTTGGCCATCTCGAAGACGTGGTCCGGCCCCCGCAGGGTGGCGATGAAGGCCGGCGCCTGCTCGAAGGCGCCGGCCAGCCGCGTGCGCTCGAACTCGAGCTCGCCCAGCAGCCGCTCGCGCGCCTCCTCCATCCGCGCGCGGTCGATGGCCAGCGCGATCCCGTCCGCCACGGAGGCCAGCGCCCCCATCGTGCGCTCGGAAAGGGTGTGGCGCGCGAACATCGCGATCACGCCGATCACGCGCCCCTCCACCATCAGCGGGTAGCCGGCAAAGGAGACCATCCCCTCGCGGCGCGCCCACTCCTTGTCGCCCACCCGCTCGTCGGTCAGGACGTCGTTGGTCAGGTGCGGCGCCGCCTCCTGCGCGATCTTGCCGATCTTGAAGGCGCCCACCGGCACCCGTCCGTGCGGCCCGTCCAGGTGGGTGTACATCCCGGCGCTGGCCTGCAGCTCCAGCACCTGCTCCTCTTCGTCGAGCGTCCAGATGCGCGCGAAGGCGGCCTGGAGCTGCTCGGTGATGGCCTCCGCGCACCCCTGCAGCACCTGGCGCAGCGGGCCTCCGCGGGTGAGCGTGGTGCCGATGCGCGCCGTCAGCTCCGCCTCGCGGCCGCGCGCCTCCGCCTCGCGCTGCTCGTGCCGCTCGGCGGTGATGTCGCGCGCCTCGATGATGGTGCCCACCGTGACCCCGTCGCGGCGGATGGGGCTGGCCGTGAACGTCACCGGGTACAGGTGCCCGTCCTTGTGGACGAACACCTCTTCCCCCTGCTCCCGCATGTTCTGCGGAAAGGCCTGGTCGATGGGGCACTCCTCCAGCGGGTAGTGCGACCCGTCTGGCCGGGTGTGGTGGATGTAGTAGTGAAGCTCCTTCCCCTGCAGCTCATCCAGGCGGAAGCCGGTGAGCTCCTCGGCCGCGCGGTTCATGTACGTGCAGCGCTGGTGCTCGTCCATGATGAAGAGGGCCAGCGTCGCGTTCTCGGCCACCGTCTCCAGCTGCCGGCGGTACAGGTCCGGGTCGCTGGCGGGTGCGTCGGCCATGCGCGGGTGCGGGGGAGTGAGCTCGGTCACTTCGGTCTCGGGATGAGGGGTGGGTTGCGTCATCTATCGGCCGGGGAGCGCGCGCCGCAGGCTCTCCACGATGCGCGCCGGGGTGAGCTCCGCCTTGTCGATGTAGTCGGCCGCGCCGCTCTCGCCGAGCTGCGCGGCCACGCGGTCGTCCTGCTGGCCGGTGAGCATCACCACGGGGATGTCGATCCCCGCCGCGCGCAACCCGCGCAGAAAGGTGAGCCCGTCGCCGTCGGGAAGGTTGTAGTCCAGGAACACGCAGTCGAACGCCTGGGCCGTCAGCAGGTCGATGGCGGCGAGCACCGCGTCCGCCTCGCCGACCTCCGGGGCCGTGCCCGTCCGCGCCAGCGCGCGGCGCAGCGCCAGGCGGTCCACGTCGTCGTCGTCCACCACGAGGATGCGCAGAGTGCGCCCGGCTGCCCGGCCGGGCGTGCTCTCCTCTTCATCGTCCCTCTTCGGCATCACGGTACCACCACCCCCGGTTGTACTTCGCCCCCCAAGCGGAAGGCGGGGCCGCGCCCACCCCTCTCGCGCGAGCCCCGCCGCCCGGCTATCCGCATGGAGGGCATCGGCCTACGCAATGTCCGTGCACGCCCCGGCATTGACGTTTCGTGCGCGGCGGGGGTACACTGCCACCACACCGGCACCCTTGCGGACTTGCCATGACAGCGGACGGGAGCGGAGAGGGCGACGACATCGAAGGCGTGCCCGTGGTGGCCGCGGTCCGGGCGGCACTCTCCGGGGCGGACACCCTGGACGAGGGCGTGCGCCGCGCGCTGGCCGAGATCGGGGAGTCGCTGGGGTGGCTCTTCGGCGCGTGCTGGCACGTGGGCGGCGGCGTGCTCTGCGTGCGGCAGACGTGGTGCGCGCGCGCGTACCGCAGCACCAGCTTCGAGGTGGACAGCCGCGCGCACGTCTTCCAACCCGGCGAGGGGCTCCCGGGGCGCGTGTGGGCCACCGTACGGCCGGTGTGGGTGGAGGACGTGCGCGTGGAGGCGAACTTCGCCCGCCACGCCGCCGCCGCCCGCGAAGGGCTGCGCGCGGCGGTCGCCTTCCCCCTGCAGTGGGATGGAAAGGTGTACGGAGTGCTGGAGTTCTACACGGATGGGCTGCGCACGCCCACCCCGGCGCTCCTCCCCGTCTTCGAGCGGCTGGGCGAGGAGATCGGGCGCTTCATGAGCGACCACGGCGCCGCCGCGGGCGGGGAATAGCCGCACCCCTGGAGAGGAGAGCAGGCCGTGCACGGAATCGTGATGAACCAGTTCCGCCAGTACGTCACCGACCGCCTGGGCCGTGACGCCTGGTTTCCGCTGGCCGAGGCGGCGGGCGTCCCCCCGGAGAACCACCGGCTGGACGGCGTCTATCCCGACGAGCAGATCGTGGCGCTGGTGCTGGCCGCCAGCCGCCTGACGGGGCGCCCGCTGAACGAATTGCTGGAGGACTTCGGCACCTTCATCGCGCCGGCCCTGCTGCGCGTCTACGCCCCGCTCATCGACCCCGCGTGGCGCACGCTGGACGTGATCGAGCACACGGAGGAGACCATCCATACGGTGGTGCGGGCGCGCATGCCCGGCGCCGCGCCCCCCGCGCTCCTTGCCAGCCGCGTCTCCCCCACCGAAGTGCAGATCGACTATCGTTCCAAGCGCGGCCTCTGCTCGCTGGCGGAGGGGATCGCGCGAGGCATGGCGCTCCACTTCGGCGAGGCGGTGGACGTGGACCAGCCCGAATGCGTGCACCGCGGCGGGGAGCGCTGCCTGATCTCCGTGCGCCTGGTGGAGGGCGCGCCGGCGGCCTGAGCGGTGGTCCGGGGTGTGCAAGCGCGTTCCGGACCCCCGCGGCGGGCGTGTCCACCCGCGCGCGGCCACCCGAGCAGAACCGGAGTACCGATCGTGAGCATCCCGACCAACGAAGCCCCCCGCGCGGTGAACGATCCCGAGCGGGTCGCCGCGCTGCACCGCACCGGCCTCCTGGGCACCGACGCCGAGGAAGCCTTCGACCGCATGACGCGCCTGGCGGTGAAGCTCCTGCGCGTCCCCGCCGCCTTCATCTCGCTGGTGGACTACGAGCGAGACTTCTACATGAGCGCGCACGGCTTCGGCGAGCCGCTCTCCACGTCGCGCGAGCTCACGGGCCGCACCTTCTGCCACTACGCCATCGAGTCCGACCAGCCGCTCGTCATCAACGACGCCCGCGCGGACCCGGTGTACAGCCTCGTCCCCACCGTGGAGTCGCTGGGCGTGGCGGCGTACGTGGGCGTGCCGCTGCCGGGCCCCGAGGGCCACATCCTGGGCTCCTTCTGCGCCATCGACACCTCGCCCCGCGCCTGGACCCCGGACGAGGTGGACATCCTTTCGGAGCTCGCGTCCTCCGCCCGCCGCGAGATCGAGCTGCGCCACCGCACGCGCCTCGCCGAGGAGCAGACCCTCCGCCTTCGCGAGCTCGCCTCCGAGCTGACCGCTCAGGTCGCCGAGAACCGCGCCCTCGCCGACGCCCTCCGCGAGGCCCGCACGGCGTTGTAGGGCGATGACCGCCTGCGCAGACCCACGCTCTGTCATCCTGAGGGAGCCGCATGGCCGGACCTCACCGCGCCCTCCGGCCTGCTGCGGCGACCGAAGGATCTAGCCGGAGCAGGGCCGGGGATGGCACTCGACCGCGAACCTCTCGGAACGCGCAGTAGATCCTTCGCTCCGCGCCAGAGGATCGAGATGGGGCGAGATTGGAGCCGCGCGTCGCTCAGGATGACAGATTAGGGGAATTCGAAGTAGATGCGTGACCTGGACCGGGTGTTCCGCGGATTGGCGGGGTCCCGCTTCCGGAGCCGGTTCCGGCTGGGGGCGGCGGATCGCGCGTACATGGAGGCGAAGGGGCTACCCACGATCCTGGTGCACGCGGCGGACTTCGTGGCCCGGCGCCTGGCCCCCGCGCACCCCGTCAAAGACGGCAAGCAGACCCCCTTTCGCGGCCACCCCGTCTTCGTGGCCCAGCACGCTACCGCCACCTGCTGCCGCGGCTGCCTCGAGAAGTGGCACGCCATCCCCGCCGGCCGCGAGCTGACGGCGGAAGAGCAGGCACACGTGGTGTCGGCCATCGAGCGGTGGCTGAGGGGGACAGGCGAGTAAACTCGCTGCAACAAAAGCACAAAGTCCGCCTTCGCGGACTCCGGGTCTAATGCCGCGCTTCACTAGCCCACTTCAGTGGGCTTCGCGTGGTTCCAGCCGGGGGATTCATCCCCCGGTGCCTTCGCCGCCGATGCTCAGCCCCTCACACCGCGCACGCCCCATCGTCACACCCATCCGCGCTGGCCTGCGGCGCGGCGGCGGCTTCGCGGGCGACGGTCTCGAAGGCCTGGAGGAACGCGGAAGCAGGCTGGGCGCCCTGCACGCCGTACCGCCCCTCGAAGACGAAAGTGGGAACCGCGGTGATGCCCAGCTGCCGTGCATCGCGGATCTCGCCCTTCACCTCCGCCAGCCCCTCGTCCGACACCAGGTACCCGCGCACCCGTTCGCCATCCATCCCCGCGGCGATGGCGAGGGCGGTGAGGACCGCGGGATCGCCGATGTCGGCGCCGCGGGCGAAGTAGGCTTCGAAGAGCTGCTCCGCCAGCGCGTGCTGCACCGGCGGCCCGTACTCGTGCTCCGCCAGCCGCAGGAGCCGGTGCGCGGCGAGCGTGTTGGCCGCCAGCGCCCGCTCGAAGTCCATCGTGATCCCCTCCCCGCGCGCCGCCTCGGCGACGTTGCCCGCCATCGAAGCCGCCCCAGGCCCGAACTTCTCCTTCAGCGCATCCATGAGCGGCCGCGCAGTCGTGGGCGCGGTCGGATCGAGCTGGTACGGCCGGTACACGACCTCCACCTCACCCGCCCCCGGGAACGCCGCCAGCGCCCTCTCGAACCGCCGCTTCCCGATGTAGCACCACGGGCATGCGACATCGGAATAGATCTCGACCTTCATATCGTTCTCCAGGTAAAAACGCACTCACGCACTCACGCACTTCCCTCACGCCACCCGCAGAATCCTCTCCAGCGGCAGCCGATGCTGCGGGAAACCCTCTTCCGCGCCGCGACCGATGGCGACGAGGGCCGGGATGCGGGCATTCTCCGGCAGATCCAGGAGCGCCTTGACGGCGGCGGGGTCGAAGCCGGCCATGGGCGAGGTCTGGTAGCCGCGCGCCTCGGCGGCCAGCAGAAGGTAGCCGAGGGCGATGTAGCCCTGCCCCTGCGCCCACGTCTCGCGCTCGTCCTCGCTCTGCTTCGCGAACATGCTGCGGATGGTGCGCTGCGTCGCCTCCTGCTGCTCGGGGCTCATCCCCGGGTGCACGATGGCGTCGAGGTTCTCCAGCGAGTCCTTCATGTCCGTGTAGAGGACGATGACGGCGGGCGCCGAGTGCACCTGGCGCTGGTTGAACGCGGCCGCCGCGAGCCGCTCCTTCATCCCCGGCGTCTCCACCACGACGAAGCGCCAGGGCTGCACGTTGAACGCGGAAGGCGCCCGCCGCACCACGTCCAGGATCTCCTCCATCTCGTCGCGCGGGATAGGGACAGGCTCGTAAGCACGGATGGAGCGGCGCTGCTCCGCCGCTTCGCGGACGCTCAGGAAGTCGATGCTGGTGTTCATCATGGCTCTATCCCCTCAGGTGAACTTTACACTTCGTTTTGAGTATCAACTATACAAAAGGAAGTAGATTGCGTCAAGGAGTCCCTTTTGTCTATCGTAGAAGCCATGAATGCGCACACGCCGCTCTGCCCTCTCTTCCATCGCGCCGTCGAGCTGGTCGGCCGGCGCTGGACGGGCGCCATCATCTTCGTCCTGCTTCGCGGGCGCACGCGCTTCGCCGGGCTGCGCGCCGCGATCCCGGACATCACGGACCGCATGCTCTCCGAGCGCCTGCGCGAGCTGGAGCAGGAGGGCGTGGTGGAGCGTTGCGTGATCCCGGACACGCCGGTGCGCGTGGAGTACGCGCTCACCGAAAAGGGCCGCGCGCTTGCCGGCGCCGTGGATGCACTGGGTGCCTGGGCGCACGAATGGCTCGATCATCCCGCCGAGCAGGCATCGTAACGGCAGGGCTCACGCGGAGACGCGGAGACGCAGAGAGAGACAACAGCGGCTCACACAGAGACACAGAGCCACAGAGAGAAAAGAATAAGAAGTTCTCTGTGGCTTGCAGTTCCCTCTGTGCCCTCTGTGTGAGGCTGTTGCTGTTCTTTCTTCGCGTCTCCGCGCCTCCGCGTGAGACAAATAGGATGCATGAGAACGCCCCCCGCGCCTGCGATGCGCGGGGGGCGTTTTCATCGAGCCACAGAGGTCAGCGGCGCGTGGGCGGGACGAGCTCGTCGACGAGGCGCTGCACGCGGTAGACGTTGCGGAGCGCTTCCAGGATGCCGGCAGAGTGCACCGAGATCGTGCGGTTCTGCGTCTCGTCGAAGATGAAGTTCCCCGGCAGCGACTGCAGGTTGCCGTCGAAGATCAGCCCCACCACCTCGGAGTTCCGGTTGATCATCGGCGAGCCGCTGTTGCCGCCGATGATGTCGTTGGTGGAGACGAAGTTGAACGGCGTCTCCAGCCGCAGGCCCGCCGGCGGCGTGTCCCAGCGCGGCGGAAGGTCGAAGTCGCTCGTCTTCTGGTCGAAGCCGTACGCGCGGTTGTAGAGGCCGTAGAACGTCGTCTTCCACGGCATGATGGTGCCGTTGGCCTCATAACCCTTGACCACGCCGTCCGCGATGCGCAACGTGAAGGTGGCGTCGGGCGGCACGTCGGTGCCGTAGACCTCGTAGAAGGCGCGTCCCAGCAGGTTGCGCTGCGCCGTCTCGCGCACGTTGATGGCCGCCATCGCCCGCTGCCGCGCCATCACCACCGGCGCCACCTGGCGGGCGAGCGCGATCACGGGGTCGGTGGAGGCCTGCACCGCGGCGGCGCCACCGGCCAGCAGCTGCCTGCGCGCCGTGGTGTCCGCCAGGGTGTACGACGAGACGATCTGCGTGGCGGCCTCGTCGGGCGAGCGGCCGGCGAGCACCAGGCGCAGCACCGAGTCCTGCGGCACGTTGCGCTGCGCCACGCGCAGCAGCTCCGACAGCTCGATCACCTGCTCGCCGCGCGCCGCCGTGAGCGGAGCCCCGGCCGCGCCGCGGAACTGCGCCTCGCCGCCGGCCGCGCGCACCACCGCCATCGCCTGGCCCAGCGGACCCGAGTTGAGGTAGGCGTTGTAGAGGAGGCCCGGAGCCAGAGCGCGCCGCTCGGCCTGGAACGCCGTGATCGAGTCCCAGGCGGCGCCGTAGCGGGCCGCGCGCGCGGGGTCGCCCTGCACGGCCGTGCGGAAGCGGCGCTCCCAGTCCACCTTGCGGGCGAAGAGGGCCGGGTCCAGCGCACCCTCGCGGCGGCCGGTGATCGCCTTGATCGAGTTCTCGATGCTGAA
>DASWNZ010000284.1:0-11947 GCA_036398975.1 Longimicrobium sp. | reverse complement strand
CCCCACCACCCCCGCGCCGAGGGCGCCCGACGCGACCACCAGCGTGCTGTCGTACCTCCGGCCAGTCCCCTCCGCGCGCGCCCTGGGGCGCAGGGCGTGGCCGAGCACCCGCAGCGAGTCGTCCACGAACTGCAGATGCGTGGCCTGCACCCCGATCCCGCCGCTCACGCGCAATGAATCCACACCCTCCACCGGCTGCGCCAGATCCAGGTCCACGCTCGCGCCCGTGCGCCCCACGTGCGCGTACTCCGGCGAGGTCACGTCCACGAAATCGACGCACGCCGCCAGCAGGACCAGAACCGCAACGAAGACGCGCTTCATGGATCGGCCAGGGCGGAGGCTTCCATCTCCCACGGCCGGCGATCGTGCTGGTCGATGACGGTGGCGAGCGCGGCGATTCCGAACACGGAGAGGTCCACGTCGAACCAGCGGCTCAGGATGCGCACCAGGGGAAGGTGCTCCGCCACCCACTCCTGCAGCGGGCGCCCGGCGGCGAAGTAGAGCTGGTCGGCCTGCAGGTTGTGAACGCGTTCGTGCGCAAAGGTCGCGACGGTCTCCCCCGGATCCGCGAAGCCGGTGACGCCCAGGAAGATCGTTCCCGGGTACGCCAGCCCGCCCACTGGCCCGCCGTCCACGAACATCTCGTGCGAGGGCGCATCGAACACCATCGACCCCGCGGAGAGGCTGCGGCCTGGGTTCCACTCCAGCTCGGGGCGCGAGACCGCGTACACGGTGCTCGCCAGCGCCAGGGCGTCCACCCGGGCCCGCACGCGCGGCCCGCCGCCCAGCGGGCGCACGTAGAAGCGCACCGGCCCCAGCGGCAGTGCCACCTCGTCGAACGAGCGCCGCCCGTGCCCCGCGTTCCACACCACCGACGAGCCGACCGACGCTACCTGCCGCCCCACCAGCCCCGCGCCCGCCCACCGCTCCGCCGCGATCCGCTTCCCCGCGTACACCCCCGCTCCGCCCGCCGCCCCGCGCGCGAAGCCGTCGCGGAACGACCCTCCGCGCGCCTTCTGCACCGCCCCCGCCGAGACGGCGCCCACCAGCACGTTGGCGGAGAGCACGGTGAAATCCTCCACCCACCCGGGGCGCTGCGGCTCCTGCGCGGGGCAGAGCCGGGGAAGGGCGAGCGTGGCCAGCACGCACGCCAGCGCGGCGCGAAAAGCTCTCATGAATCGTGGCGCGGGGAGGATGGATGAACGGGCGCGAAACATACGCTCCCCCGCGCATCCCGACAACGCGCGCCCCGGTTGCGCCCGTCCCGCGCGCGCGGTAACGTGTGCGCGCTCCCGATCCAGCCCCCCGTCAAGCAAGGAAGAAGAGAGTGGCGAAGCGACTGTTCTCGGCCGAGAACGCACTCAACCTGCTCCTGGTCTTCGTGCCCATCGCCATGGTGATGGAGTGGTGGCTCCACTCCCCGCCGGTGTGGATCTTCGTGGTCGCCTGCCTCGCCGTCATCCCGCTGGCGGGGCTGATGGGGCACGCCACCGAGGAGATCGCCGAGCGCGTGGGCGAGGGGGTCGGCGGCCTCATGAACGCGACGTTCGGCAACGCGGCGGAGCTGATCATCGCCATCGTGGCGCTGCGGGCGGGGCTCTACGACCTGGTGAAGGCGTCGATCACCGGCTCCATCATCGGCAACCTCCTCCTGGTATTCGGGCTCAGCGCGCTGGTGGGGGGGCTGCGCTTCGAGACGCAGAAGTTCAACCGCACCGCCGCCTCGCTGGGCTCCACCCTGCTGGTGCTGAGCGCGGTGGGGCTGGTGGTGCCGGCCGTCTTCCACATGCTGGTGGGGAACACGGCGCGCGCCGCCGAGCGCAACCTGTCGTTCGAGATCTCGGTGGTGCTGATGCTCACCTACGTAGCATCGCTCTTCTTCACCCTGCGCACGCACCGCCACCTGTACATGGGCGACACGTCGGTGGAGGGGGCGCCGCCGGTGCACAGCCACGAGCACCCGCCGCTGGGGCGCTCCATCGGCAAGCTGCTGATCGCGACCATCGGCGTGGCCATCATGGCCGAGTTCCTGGTGGGCGCGGCCACGCACACCGCGCAGTCGCTGGGGTGGAGCGAGATCTTCGTGGGCGTGATCGTGGTGGCCATCATCGGCAACGCGGCCGAGCACTCCACCGCCATCATCATGGCCGCCAAGAACCGGATGGACGCCGGCATCAACATCGCCGTCGGCTCCTCCATCCAGGTGGCGCTCTTCGTGGCCCCGGTGCTGGTCTTCCTGAGCTACTTCATCGGCGGCAAGGGTCCCATGGACCTGATCTTCACCCCGCTGGAGGTGCTCGCGGTGGTGGCCTCGGCCGGGATCATGGCCTTCTGCTCCAACGACGGCGAAAGCCACTGGATGGAGGGCGTGCAGCTCCTGGCGGTCTACATCATCCTCGGCATCGCCTTCTTCTTCCTCCCCGTACCCGAAGGGGCCGCCGCGGCCGCTGGCGCCACCGGCGGCCACTGAGCGCGGGCAGGACCGTCAAGCGAGGGGCGGGGGCCGATGCCGGCGCCCGCCCCTCGATGGTTCTTCCCTCCGGAGCCTCAAGGCGTCACTGGCCCTGATCCGACAACACTTTCCCCGAAGTACCCGGTGCCGATCCTCACCCCGCGCTCGAGTGCCAGGTCGTGGAGAGCATCGGGATGCTTCATGAGGACGCGCATGAGCGTGTCCGCGGTGGAGCTCTGCGTCACGGTGCCGCGCTCCCACCGCACCACCGTCTTGGGGCCAGTGCCGAGCAGCTGCTCGAACTCGGCTTGCGAAAGCCGGAGGCGTTCGCGAAAGGCCTTCACCTCGCCAGTAGCGAGGAGGCCGTCCTCGCGCCTGATCTGGTCCGCCGCCCGCCGCTGCAGCGCGTCCGCCTGTTCGGGGAGAAAGAACGGCTGCCCGCACGCCGAGCACCTCATGAAATCGCCTTCCACCGTGACCGCGCGCTGACCGATCAGGACTTCGCGCGGCTCGCGCACAAGCAGCGCCTCACTGTCGCAAACATAGCAGCGTTCGGTCATGGCGACGTATCTCGCTTGAAGGAGAGGATGATCGCGAGCCGAGGCTCGCGTGTGCGAGGGTCGCGGCTCAGGTCGAACTTGATGTACAACGGAGTGCCCTCGTACCGAATCCTGTACACGTCCTGCATCGCGCCAGGCGACTTGCTGCTCGGCATCGTCTTCTGCGCGTGCGCCGAGGTCAGACGCGCAACCGCCTCGCGGATATCGTGCTGATCCAGGCGGAGCACCGTGTACTCGGATGGGTCCTCGTACACACGATAAAGCATCCGCGCCACCAGATCCTGAATCGTGGCGAGGTCGTGAGTGGATCTCACGGGACCAGAGCTCATCGCCCCGACTCTTGGTAGCACGATGCTACCAGCCCCATCGTTAGTATACCCATACTTGCGGGAAAATCCTAGTGGTGTGTGCATCCGCGGGAGAACGGGTGCGTTCGCGTGAAGTCGGTCGCGGCGCCGGGCCTCGCCCGTACGCGGATGGAAGTACGCGGGCCCTTGACCACGAGTCAAGCGGTGCTGGAAAACCGGTTTATGACGTGGCGCAGTGCGGGCTTACAGCGCGCCAAAGACGCCAGCCACGCGCCTTCGGAGTGCAAAGAGTGAGGGGCGGGCGCCGATGCCGGCGCCTGCCCCTCACTCCTCCGAGAACTCAGGCTGATCCACAGATCCATCCTTCACGAGTTGCAGGCACACCCGCGCCCTTTGTGGCAGGTCCTGTTGCGTGCGATGCAGCTGTCTCCGCACGCCTTACCGCGCGAGCAGACTTTGCAGCAGGATGTGACGCCGGCGGCGTTCGTGGTGCAGGCGCGTGCCGGGGGAGCGGAGCTCGTGAGGAGGACGGCGGCAAGAAGGGGAATCAGGCAGAAGGTGCGGCGCATTATGGGTATCTCTGAGCATTAAGGAACGAACGTGTCTGTTGAAGGGGGGAGGGCGATACCGGCTTCACCTGGATGACGTTCGGGCCCACCCCCCTTCACCTGCAATATTCCAGTACGCGGAATGTGGATACGTGCCGATCAGTCCGTGAGGGTACCGCTGACCACGAAAAGCGTAGCGGACGTCTGCTGGACGGGAGCGGAGCCGGGGGCGCATGCGGTAAGAACCTCCTGCGCCGCCTGCATTCCAGTCGGCGACGGCTTGATCCCGGTCTTCGAGGCCGCGCCGAAGCCCATCGCGCTCTCGGTCACCTGGGCCGCCGTTACCCGGATCGTGCGGCTCTGCGCGTCCGCGCCGTCAAAGATGCTGATGGTGAGCGCGTCGGTGTACTTTCGGCCGGTGAGCAACGCGGTCCCGAGGCCGGAGGTCTGCTTCTCGGCCGTAATGAAGCCTCCTGGGCGGTCCGTGTTGACCACCGTGAACCCGAGCTCGTTGACCTTCCGAAGCGCGCACGAGTAGGCGCCATCCTGCGGAGTGGGTGTCGAAGCCGTGTAGGAGATGGGTGAGGTGGAGCAGGCGGCAGCAAGGACAAGGGTGGGGAGCAGTACGATGAGACGCTTCATGATGTCCTCCGAAGTATGTTGGGGCAGGCTGCCCCGGGGCAGGCGCGGCGGTGCGCCTGAATACGAAATGGCGATCAAGGTTGCGGAGCGGCGCGTCCACTTCGCCGTGGCCGGCGAAGTTCAGGCTAATGCGTGTGTCAGATGGGGTGGGATCGATCGGGAGGTACGGAGAAGTTCAGTGGTCGGACCGGAGTAGCGGTTGTCGTTCAACTGTCGGACAGGGACGGTTGAATTCCCCCTGCTGTCGCAGAGGGCGGTGCACAGGATCTAGCGGCTCGCACCGCGACAAGATGTAGTTGCTCGTCGATTGTCGTCAAGGGGTCGATGCAATGTGCGAGGGCGTCTCAGCACGCCTGCTCGTGAGTACCGCTCGGAGTTACTCCTCCCCCGTCTGCTCGTGTGGCGCGTGGACGGGCTTGCTCTCAGGCGAGTGCTGCTGCCGGAACCAGATGGAGAGGACGGCGATGGCGAAGACGGAGAGGAACTCGCTCTGCCAGTTCTGGAAGCTCTCGAACCAGAAGCGCGAGGTGGCGAGGTAGCCGAACGCGCTGGCTCCCGGTTCGCCGTGCGCCGCCTGCTCCGAGCTGTACTCCGCCGCGCCGGTGATGGCGTGGCCCGCGAACGATGCCACGAATAGTAGGAACAGCACGATCGAAAGCGAGTTCCTGTAGAGCGCCAGCGCGACACCGCCGCGGCGCACGGGCCAGGGCGCGGTGGGATCGTACCGGTGCAGGCGCGGGTCCTCGTCGCTGGGCTCCTCGCCGGCGCCCTCCTCGTCGTCCGGCTTCTTGCTCTCGGCCGAACCGCGCTGCACCAGGAAGGCGGTGAGGAAGACGAACACCGCCATCTGCAGGAACTCCGACTCCCAGTTCTCCAGGGTCGCCTCGCCGAAGTGACCAGTGCCCAGGTATCCGACCAGCGTCGCGGGCTGCTCGCCGTGCGCTTCCTGGGCGCTGTTGTACTCCGCCCGCCCCGTGAGCACCTGCCCCACGAACGCCACGGCGAACAGGGTGATCGCCGCGAGGCTCAGGCTGTGGTCCCGTATCCATTTCCGCACGTTCACTGCTCCGTGTGGGAGTGTGTGTCGTGGATGATGGCGCCGCACGTGACCACTCCGCGGCTTTATGCGCACCTCAGCGGATCGTGTGCCATTGCGTTCGCGCGGACCGCAGGTGAGGCGCCGGGGCTACGGGGAGCCGCCGGCGGCTGGCTTCGGGAGGCTAATTTCCGGAGCCGTGCCCCATCCCGCCGCGCTCCCACGTAGCGGAATCGCCGGTTCAAGGGCGGTCGTCCCAGTCGGGGCGGCGGCTGACGTGTTTGTGGATGTGTCAGTCGGAACGGCGTTGCCGGAGCCGTAGCCCAGCCCTCCGTTGCGTGAGGGAGCGGTCGGTGCGCGAGCTTCGGGCACGGTTGAAGATCTGGAGCAGCCGGTGAGCGCCGCCACGAGGAAGGAGGCGGCGATGGCGGCGGCACGAACGTTCTTCATTGGCAAATTCCTCGGGACGGGGGGAAGGATCCAGTGCTGCGTGCACGGCTCCGCCGCGCCCCGCTTCGGCGTCATCGCACGCGGCGCGCTTCCCAGAAGCCGTTGAATGGACGGGGGGTGCCGTCAGCGCCGGGGATAAGACACCGGAAGGTGCCCGAGATCAGGTCCGGACCCACCATCCCGCCGGCGTAGCGGCACGTCTCCACCTGGAACTCGACGCCCTTCCCGGCCGAGGTGCCCCGGCCGGTGCGCTCCTGGCCGCTCGGGGCGGTGACGCCGCCGAACGTGCACTCGCCGGCCTGGCGGAAGCGCATGGACAGCCGGTCGCCGTCGCGGTCCAGCGTCATGGTCCCGCGGCTGCGGCACGCGCTGCTCCAGAGGTTACTCGGCGTGATCTCCTCGAAGCGCCAGCTTCCCGCGATCACTTCCGCTGGCGGCGGGGGCGCGAACCTCACGCGGTGCAGCTCCCTAAGCCGCCCCTGCTCTTCGCGCGCCTCCACCATCTCCCCTCCCAGCAGCGCAAAGATGCGCCCGTTCGCGAAGATGGGCCGCGTGTCGCCGTACCAGTGGGAGCAGCTCGTCGCGCAGTAGTCGTCGGTGGCGAACTCGCCCGCCACGTCGCCCAACTCCTCGAACCCGAATTCGCGGGTCCGCAGAAAGCGGATGCCGTTCGCACCGAGGAGCGTCGGCTCGGCGCCGTCGGGGCCGCGGCGTCGGAACGGGACGGCCACGATGCCGGAGTCGTTCCCGTCCGGATGGTAGAGGACGCCGAAGCTGCTGTCGCCGGGGACCGGCACCGTCTGCCCGAGCGTGGCGCCCGCCGGCCCCAGGCGCACGCCGGTGACGTGCACCTGGCGGCCATCGGTGCCCGCCACCACCGCGCCGGAACCCATGGGCTCGATGCGGTCGACCACGTGCGGCAGATCGACTTCCGAGATGGCGCTGCCCGCCGGCGGCACGGCGTAGATCCCGGATGCGTACCCATGCCTGACGGTCGCGGGGGGCATGTTCAGGCCGTAGAGAAGCCAGTCGCCCACCCAGCGGTGCTCGAGCACCCCCGACCCGCGCAGGGGGAGCGTGCGGTACGCGGATGGCGCGGCCGCGCGGCGTCCGTCGCCGAACTCCGAAAGCGGCACGCGCAGGAGCTGCAGGGGCCCCGTGATCGTGCGGTCGCTCCCGGGTCGCGGCCTGGGCTGGGGATGCAGGAGCACGGTCAGCTGTCCGCCGCTTTCCTGGAACGCGAATTCGTCCACGGGCTCGCCGGTCACCTGCAGCGACGTAGGCGCCGTGCCGTCCAGCGGGATGCGGTACAGCACGGCGGGGCGCTTCGGGAGCGGCGGAACCCAGGCGTACACGGCCGTGGGCGACATGTGGTACACGCGCGCCGCCCCCGCGTACACCGCCGTCGACCGGCAGCGCAGTCCCTCGTCCTCGAAGCCGCACGAGATCACGCTGTGCAGCACCTGGCCGAACGCCGCCGGATCCCGATCCGCGGAACGGTACACGCGGGCGGGAGAGGTGGGCTCGGCCCCGCCGCCCAACCGCTGGATCGCGGGGCGGTGGGTGGACGGAACGGCGGGGTCCAGCGGGAGCGGGGCGTAAAACACCAGCCGGCCGTCCATCACGCGCGCCGCGTAGGTGTGCGACTTCATGAATTCGTCGCCCGAGGGGACGGTGTAGGTGGCGCGGTGTGCCAACCCTCCACCTGCCTCCCGGCGGAACAGCACCAGCAGCGTGCTCCTGTCGCTGGCGCCGACGACCACCACGTGATCGCCCGATACCAGGAGCTCTTCGTACGCACTTACCACGGGCCGCGCCTGGCCGAAGGCGTCGGCCATCGAGAGCGGCTGAAGCCCCTCCGCACCCAGCCGCGCGGTGAACAGGCGGCCCCGGCGGAGCAGCACCAGCTCTTCGCCGCGCAGGTGCACCGTCGCCCGCTCATCGCCACCCGCGTCGTGCGCCGGCGCGTCGTCAGGGCGCTGCAGGAAGCGGCTGACCTGTATCAGTCCTGGCGGCGCGGGCTCCGGCATTTCGATGTCGGGGGGGAGGAGATGGTGCTGCAAGTCATACATCATGAGCAGCTCCTCCGCGCTGCGCGGCCGGCGTGCCTCCCTGAGCCGCCACTGCGCTTCGCGGCGTTCCTCCGCCTCGATGCGCCGCTCGATCACCAGCCGTCTGCGCTCCAGGCGGCGGTTGAACTCCGCCAGCTCCGCTTCGTCGCGAAACGCGCGCAGCGTCGACTGCTCCGCCGGTTGCCGCGTGGAGGCGCATGCCGCCAGAAGAAGGGCTGGTACCGTGAGGGCCAGGAGGGCGCGGGTCATGGTTTCGCCCGGGAGCGGGGGAGGGCGCGCAAGGGATCGGCGGCGCCGGCCGTGGCGCCGCGGTGGCTGGCGCATAATGTGGCGCTTCGAGCGCGAGCGAAAGTATTCGGTCGGTCTGTGGCGCTACGATGCGATGGGAATCTCACGCAGCGCGGCGAGCGTGCGCCGGGAACGGTCCGGGTTGACCCACGACATGCCCATGTCGAGGACGAGCGTCGCGAGATGGCGCTCGATCTCGGCGTCGGATGCGCCGGAGCGCAGCAGATGTGCGATGTCCGGAGCGTAGCTCGTGTACTCGTCTCGGGCTTCCGGGGCATCGTTGACGCCGATCGGGTCCCACACTTCCCAGAGCACTGAATCGACCCGGGCGATCAGCGCCTCATCGAGTTCTCCGTCCATTGCCTGAGTCTCGTGGTTGAAAGCGAATGTGCAGGTTCGTTACGCGTGGGCCGCGGAAGGCGTCCGCCGGAGCCGCGCCGCTCCGATCGCGTAGCAGAGGCCCAGTGCCACGCAGATGGCGGAGCTGACGATCATGAACGTCATCTTCGCCCGCAGCTGGTTCGTGTACACGTCGTCCACCAGCAGAACGAGGGGGACGCCGAGGATGCCGCGCGCCAGGAACACCGCGGCGATCAGCGAGAGGGCGAGGCGCAGGAGGGGGAGGCGGCGGATGACACCCGCGCCCGAGAACGCGTACAGCGCCCACACGGCCAGGATGGCGGCGATGCAGGCGGTGATGACGGCGGGGTAGATGGAGCCGCGCGCGGCGAGCCGCGCCATCCGCTCACCCGCTCCAAAGAAGCGGTACCAGTCCGGGCCGCCGACGATGATCGCGACGTGCAGCAGCGCCGCGACGCCTGTGAGCGACCCTCCCAACACCAGCAGGCGCTCACCGGCGCTGTTGCCTGGATCCATGGTCGCGCATCGTGAGAGGGGGAAGGGGGAAACCATCCAGGCGCCAGGCACACGACTGCATCGTGGCCGGTCATTGGCTGGCTCAGGGGACGCTGTCGAGCTGCGTGACTCGCCCCAGGGAGTCGACCGTGAACGCCACCTCTCCGGTGCCTGACGTGGTCACGTGGTAACACCCCGGGCCAAGGGCCGGAGCGCCGCGCATGTCCGCTGCATCGGAGGAATCACGGTAGACCACACGCGAACCCGCCACGTAACCCTTCCAGAGAGCACGGTCCTCGTTGTCTTCCAGCCAGTCGTACCCGCATCGATCGATGCGGAGGTGAGTCGACAGGTGGTCTTCTCTTCCGCGCCACTTCCCCAGGACCAGCGTCAGACTGTCGGCGGTCGAGCCTGCACCCACCCATACCGCCGTCCGCTGTGGGCACGCGCACAGCAGCACGGAGAGGCTTACGGCGATGGCGCGGGCTCGGTGCATGCTCCCTGCGGTTCGAAGGATAGCTCCAGCAGGCTCGTTCAGCGGCGGAACTGGGCGAGGCGCGCGCCGATTCGGTTCTCCGCCTCCTTGGCGGGGGCGGTGCGAGGGACGCCGTTGGTGATGATGCTGAAGGCGAGGCGCTCGCCGTCCGCGGCGGTGACGTAGCCGGAGAGGGCGGAGACGGTGGCGAGGGTGCCCGTCTTCGCGCGGAGGTTGCCGGCGGCGGCGGTGCGGTACATCCGGCGCAGCCCCGCCTCACTTCCCGCGACCGGCAGAGAGGCGCGGAACACCGGGGCCTCAGGGGAGCGCGCCATCGCGGCCAGCAGCGCGACGACGGTGCGGGCGCTCACGCGGTCCAGCCGCGACAGGCCGGAGCCGTCCAGCATCCGCGGCGGGTCGGCCTGGGAGATCATGCGGGCGACGGCGCGCTCGCCGGCCTCGAACGAGCCCTCGCCGCCGGCAACGCGGCCGACCGTCCGCAGCGCCTCGTCGGCGAAGAGGTTGTGGCTGACGTGGTTGGTCACGCGCACCACGTCGCGCAGCGCGGGCGAGCGATAGGTGGCGAGGACGTGCGCGCCCGCCGCCGGACGCCGCGCGTGGAAGCCCGCGCGCGAGAGCGCGGGCTCGCGGACCGTCCTCACGCCTCCGCGCACCCTGATGCCGGCGCGGGCGAGTGCGGTGCGGAAACGCTCGCCCGCCACGCGCAGCGGCTCGTCCACCGGGCGGCCGCCCGCGAGGTTCTCGGCGGTCACCAGGGACGAGACGGGGGCGCCGAACCAGCTCACGAGGTCCTCGGCGGTCCACCCCTGGCCGCGCAGGCGCGGGTCGAAGAAGGAGCCATCCGCCACCACGCCGCCGGCCACTTCGCGCACGCCGCGGGCGCGGAGCGAGTCCGCGAGGGCGTCGAGGGCGCGCGCCGTTCCCGGGAAGCGGCGGCTCCCCAGCGTGGGATCGCCGGTGCCGAAGAGGACGAGGTCGCCCGCCAGCACGCCGCCGCTCACCTCGCCCTCCGCCAGGAGGTAGGTGGTCCAGCGGAAATCCGGGCCCAGGTAGTGGAGAGCCGCCGCGGTGCTGAACAGCTTCAGCGTGGATGCGGGGGTGAGCCGCGCGTCCGCGTTCCAGGAGAAGAGCGTGTCGGCGCGGTCCAGCGACACCACCAGGACGCCGTGGCTGGCGCCGGCCATGCCGGGGCCGCGCAGGATGGCGCGCAGGTCGCGCTCCAGCTCGGCCATCCGCGACGAGGCCGCGCCGGGCGGGTCGGGTGCGGAAAGCTGCGCGTGGACGGGGACGCCGCCGGCGAGTGCCGCGGCGAGGGTGAGTACGGCCAGGATCGACTTCATCGGAAAACCAGGGGAACAGCGTTGGGACGCGCGGGGGCTCAGGTGCTGGTGGACCAGCGCATGATGGTCACCTGCAACAGGAGGTACCCCACGATGATCCCCAGCGCTGCCGCCATCGCAACCGTGCCCAGCAGCCGGGCTCGGGCCTTCCACGGATTTCTCGCCACGCCGCGTCTGCCTCTTCGCTCGGAATGGATGCGCGCCGAACCCTCCCCGGCCGCGGCCCCGCTGTGCGAATGGCGTGCCGCGCGGGCGTTGAGCGGTGGGCACCGCGCGCCTATCTTCGGGGACGTTGCACCTTACTCTCCTCGCGCGCAAGGCTGGCTTCGGATGATCGTGGGCCTCGGGATGGACCTGGTGAGCGTGCGGCGCGTGTGGGCGATGATCCAGCGGCGCCCGGAGCGTGCCCTGCGCCGCCTCTTCTCCGCGGCGGAGGCGCGCCGCTGCGCCGGGAGCCGCCACCCGGCCGAGTCGTACGCCGCGCGCTTCGCCGCCAAGGAGGCGTTCTTCAAGGCGCTCGGCACCGGCGTGGGCCGCGGCGGCGAGTGGACGGACGTGGAGGTCGTCTCGCTCCCCTCCGGCGCGCCCACCCTGCGCCTCTCCGGCCGCGCCGCCGAGGCCGCCTCTGCTCGCGGCGCCGTCCGCATCCACCTCACAATGACCCACTCAGAGGACGCCGCGGGCGCCGTCGTCATCCTCGAAGCATGAAACGGAATCTCACGCGGAGACGCAGAGACGCAGAGAGGAACAACAGAAAAGCTCACACAGATAGGAGTTACGCAGTTGGTTGTAAGCAGGTAGCTTACAGCTATGAACGCACCCAGGGTCAAAGACCACGAGTACATCCAGTTCCTGATTGCCAGCCCGCGCATGGTGAGCGGCACGGAAGCCGCCCGTGTG
>DASWNZ010000283.1:0-20198 GCA_036398975.1 Longimicrobium sp. | reverse complement strand
CGGCTCCGCACCAGCACCGCCGCGCACGACGCGACCCACTTCGACGTGACCTTGTCGCAGGCCTACCGCCACGAGACGGAGGTGCACGCCGGCTACCTCGCGGCGCACCGCTCCACCGGCAACGTGCGCGCGGAGGCGGGGCTGCGCGTGGAGGCGGACCGGACCCGCATCGAGCTCGACTCCGCCCGCGAACGGACGGAGGTGCGCCTCTTCCCCAGCATCAGCGGCGAATGGACGGACGCGCGCCGCGGCCTCGTGTACCGGCTCGCGTACGGCCGCCGCATCAACCGGCCGGGTCCCGAGATGCTGAACCCGTTCCCCATGGCCGAGAACGACGCGCACGAAGTCATCGGCAACCCCTCGCTGCGGCCGGAGCTTTCGGACCAGGTGGAATTCGGCGTGGAGCGGCCCGGCTCGCTGCTGACGCTGCAGCTTACTCCGTTTCTGCGCTGGACACGCGACCCGATCCGCCCGCTGATGGCGGCGACGGAAAGAGGCGGCTCCACGACCACGCTGGAGAACCTGGGCCGGACGCGCGCAGGCGGCGCAGAGGGCAGCGTGCGCGCGCGGCTGGCGCCCGGTACCGCCCTGACGCTGGCGGGCAGCGTCGCCCACGCGGAGACGACGGGCGACGCGTTCGGCAGCAGCGGCGTGTACGCCACGGCGCGGTTCACCGTCGACCTACGGGTGGCCGAGAACACGGCGGTGCAGCTCTACGCGTACCGCCGGAGCGCGCAGGCCATCGAGCAGGGCGAGATCCTGCCGGCGTTCACCAGCGAGCTGTCGCTTACGCGGCGGCTTGCCGGCGACCGGGGGCGCGTGACGTTGCGCCTCAACGACCCGTGGCGCGGCGACCGCACCGAGTTCCGGGTCGCCGGAGCGGCCTTTACGCAGGAGAGCCGCCGGCGCACGGCGCGGCCGCTGCTGTCGCTGTTCGCGTCGTACGCGGTGGGCGGCGCGCCGCGTGACGATGCACCGGCCCGGACCGAGGGTCCCGCCCGGATCTTTTGACGCCAGGCCACAGAGAACCGCCTCTGCTCTTCTCTCTGTGACTCTGTGGCTCTGTGTGAGGCCATCTGTTCAGCCCACGACCCGGAGGTCGCTCATGCGCCCCGCCCCGCTGCTCCCCGCGCTCATCGCGGCGCTGACCGCCGCCTGCGATGGAGGCGGACCCGTAGAAACGGCGGGGCCGGTCCACGTGACCTCCGTCGACACGCTCCGTCCCGGGCAGATCGCCCTCGTCCGCGGCTCCGGCCTCACCAGCCTGCGCACGCTCCTGCTCGACGGCGTGGAGGCGGCGGAGCTCGTCGCCCGCTCCGACAGCGTCGCCGAGTTCCGGGTGCCATCCATCCGCGCCTGCGAAACCGACATGCGCGCGGTCAAGGTGTCGGCGAACGGATCGGCGCCGGTCGGCGCCGTCGTACGCGTGCCACCAAGTTTGTCGCTGCGCCCGGCCGAGTCGCGCGTCCTCGCCGAGGACGACCTGCGCTGCCTGCGCCTTCCGGCGGTCGACGAGGACTACGTGCTGAGCGCCGCCAACCTGGCGATCCCGACGGCGGAGGTGGAGACCCCGCGCACGCTGGTCTCCGTCCGCCTCCTGGGCACCGGTGACGGCGCCGCCCCGGCGCTCGCATCTTCCAGGGCACCCGGTGCCGGCACGCCGCTGGAGCCTGCGATGCCGCAGCTGACCGCGCCGATGGGCAGCTACTCGCAGGCGCCGGCGCCCTTCGATCCGCGCTATGCCACGGCGGTCGTCGGGGACACGCTGCGCTTCGTCGACTGGCACTCCGCCACGCCGGGGATCTGCCACCTGCCGGCGGAAACGGTGCCCAGCTTCCAGGCAAAGGTCGTCGCCGTTTCGGGCCGCGTCGCCGTCGTCGTCGATCTGCGGCACCCGTTGGCCGCGGCGTTCACCGACCCGGCGAAGAACGCATGGCTGCGCGATGCCACGGCGATGGCGGACCGATGGCTGCTGCCGACGATGCGCTCGGTCTTCGATGCCGACCACCAGCCCCCCGCCGGGGGCGGCGGCCGCTTCTACGTGCTGCTCGGCACTCTCTCGTTCGGCCTCGGCTTCGCCTACGACGGGCCGCTGCCCACCGTCAACGTCGCGAGCCAGGCGAGCTGCCCGCGTGCCTCCGAGATGGTGGTCAGCCTCCACAGCGCCGACCGGTTCGCGCTGCCGCAAAACCAGAACCCGAGCTACGTGGCGGGGGTGTTCCTTCACGAGTACGCCCACAACGCCGACCTGCTGACCAGCCGCCGCGACCGCACGGCCAGCATCCTGAACGAGGGCCTGGCCACGCTCGCCATGGAGACGGCCAGCCGCATCGGCTCGGGGCAGCCGCTCCACGCGCGGCACTCGCGCGTCGTCGGCGACGCACCGGCGCCGTTCGAGGGCGCGGTCGGCCTGTGGGGCACGGAGCCGGCGGCCGGGCCGTGGCAGAGCAACGGGCGCTACGGCGCGAATGCGCGCATGCTCCTCTTCCTGCGCGAGCTGGCGGGCGAAGCGTCGGTCGATCACGGGCGCCGGCCGACGCTGTACCAGCGCCTCATCTACGCGCCGATCGACTGGCTCAACCGCCCGGCCGTCATCGCCCACATCACCTCGACCCTCGGCATCAGCTACGCCGACCTGACCGATCGGCAGACGCTGGCGAGCGTCACTGCCGGGCTTATCGACCCGACCGTCGCGCACGACCTGCCGCGCTACACCTCGTGGGACCACTCCGAGCGTGCGCGCGTGTCGGGCCCTCTTTCGGCGGGTTTCCCCGGCCGCGCCAGCCGCCGCGCCACCGCCGAACACACCCTGGCGGCCGCGGACGGCGGCCACGCGGCGCTGTACCTGATGGCGGACGGGCCACGCGGGATCTCGCTGGAGCTCGTGTCGATGGCGCCGGCGGCGCGCATCGTCCGGGTGACCCGGCTGCGCTGAGCGGCCGCTCGCTGCATCCCACCCACCAACCACACGGGCAACCATGCGCGAGCGCGTATCCCTCTGCCTGCATCGTCCCGCGAGACGCGCGCGCAGCGGCACCGGTGGGTCGATCACGATCGCGATAAGGATCGCCTGTCTCGCGGGTCTGCTTTCCTGCAGCGGAGAGCCGGCCGCGCCGCCCGTCACTCCGCCGGTCACGCCTCCCGCACAGGAGGAGATCCCCATCAGCGGCGCCGCCGTGCCGGGGATGGAGTCGTACGACCAGGTCATCTCCGCTTTCATGCGGAAGCACGTCATTCCCGGCGGCGCGGTCGCCGTGCTGCGCGACGGCAGGCTGATCTACGCGCGCGGCTTTGGCTACGCGGACGTCGAGAACAAGACGGTGGCGCAGCCCGACGCGCTGTTCCGCATCGCCAGCATGTCCAAGCCGATCACCGCCACCGCCATCATGAAGCTGGTGGAAGAGGGCAAGCTCGGGCTGGACGATCGCGTGGCGCCGCTCATCGCGCACCTCATGCCCGCGCCTGGAGCGGCCGTCGACCCGCGGTGGGAGCAGATCACCATCCGGCACCTGCTCAACCACTCCGGGGGATGGGATCGTGGCAAGCCGAACGGCGGATTCGACCCGATAGACCGGCCGCTGATCGCCGCGGCCGCGGTCAACGCGCCCGCTCCGGCGTCGCCTGAAACGCTCGTGCGCTACATGAAGGGGATGCCGCTGGACTTCAATCCGGGCGAGAAGTTCGCCTACTCGAACTTCGGCTACATCACCCTCGGCCGCGTGATCGAGCGTGTGAGCGGCATGCGGTACCCGGATTACGTGCGCACCCGCGTGCTGCAGCCCGTGGGCGCCCATCGCACGCAGCAGGGCAGGTCGCGTATGAGCCACGCGCTCCCGGGTGAGGTGAAGTACTACTGGCCCGGCGCGGGCGTGAACTCGCCGCCGGCGCCGTCGGTGTTTCCGGGCGAGGGCACGGTGCCCTTCAACTATGGCGGCTTCCACCTGGAAGCGTCGGATGCAAGCGGCGCCTGGGTGTCGTCGACCGTCGATCTCCTGCGGTTCCTGACCGGCGTCGATGGCCGCGCCAATCGTCCGGACATCCTCGGCCCAGCGCTCGTGGCGGAGATGACCAGCAGCGGCGCCGCGGTGTGTCCGGATGGCGCGTGCTACTACGGTGCCGGCTGGTTCGTTCGCCCGACGCAGGGCGACGCGAACTGGTGGCACGGGGGAACCCTGCCCGGCACCACGAGCATGCTCGTGCGCACGTATCACAACTTCTCCATGGTCGGGCTGTTCAACACTCGCTCCCTGACCGCCAACCTGGAGGCCGAGCTCCATGCCGCGCTGTGGAACGGGCTCGCGGGCGCCACGTCGTTTCCGGCGCACGACCTCTTTTCGGCCTTCCCCTGACGTGAACCGCAGATGCCTCGGAGTGAGCGTGCGATGAAATCCGCAAAGGCAATCGTCGCCATGACGCTGGCGGCGGCCGCGTTCGTGTCGTGCGGCGATAACCCGGTCGAAGGGGACGGCGATCCGCGGCTCACGCTTTCCGCGGACAGCGTCGTCGTGGGCGTGTACGAATCGTCTCCGCTGACCGCCACGGTACGCAACGCCAGCGGGACGATACAGTACGTCTCCCGCGATCCGGGCGTGGCTACCGTGAATGCCGGCGGCGCCGTCAGCGCCGTGGCGGCGGGCTCCACCTACGTCGTCGCATCGCTGCTGGACCGCCCGGAGGTGCGCGACTCTGTCAGGGTTCGCGTGCACGCCGATTCGTGTACGGGTGCGCGTCCCGATTTCGGCGTGGCGACCGCGGCAGACCGGGTGCAGTTCAGCTACGACGCCGGTGTGCCGCTGAATCTGCAGAAGACGGTGGAATCCACGATCAATGGCGTGGAGGCCAGCAGCATCACCTTCAGCAGCCCGGGCGGCGGCCTGGTGGGCGGAATGCTGTGGGAGCCGGTCGGGCGCACGGGTCCGCGCCCCGGCATGGTGCTCATGCACGGCCTGCCCGGCAACGCGAAAGCCATGGCGGGGATCGCGCAGAACTACGCACGGTACGGCGCGGTCGTAATCGCCATCGATGCGCCATGGAATCGCCGCGCGACGCCGCCCTATCTGACGATTACCGATCAGGACCGGGTCGAGCAAATCCAGGTGATCAAGGACCTGCAGCGCGCCGTGGACGTATTGCGCGCACGTCCCAACGTCGACGCCAGCCGCATCGCCTTCGTGGGCTTCAGCTGGGGCGGCGCGACGGGTGCGCTGTTCGTAGGCATCGAACGGCGGCTCAAGACGGCGGCGCTCGTGGTGGGGCACGGCGGCCAGGTATCGCACGCCACCGGTCCGGAAGGCTTCAAGCTCATCTCCGGCTTCCCGTGCGCCCGGCGCGTCGCCTGGATCCGGGCGATGTCACCCGTCGAGCCGATTCGATTCATCGGGCACGCCAACGTCCCGCTGCTCCTGCAGAACGGCACGCAGGACCCCCTGATCCCCTACGCCGATGCGGCGGAGCTGCACGCGGCCGCCCCGCAGCCCAAGACGGTTCGCTGGTACGAGACGGGACACGACCTCAACCTGCAGGCCCGGGAGCACAGGCATGACTGGCTGGTCGAAACGATCGGTATCGACCCCAGGCAGCCTGCATCGTAGTCCAGCGGACCGGTGAACCCGCGATGACGAGATCATCCTCCACGACAGCAGCGAAGATCCTCATGCGTATCCCGAAATCGGCTTCCATGCTGGCGCTGGCGGCGTGCATCGTCGCCGCCGCGTGCGGGCAGAGCGACCCCAGCGGTCCAGCGGCGACCGCAACCGTCTCCGGCGTCGTGACCGCCGCCAACGGGGCCGTGGTCAAGGGCGCATCGGTGGAGGTCGGCGGCGCGACCACGACGACCGGCGCGGACGGGCGATTCGAGCTTCGGAACCTCCCGCTCGGCATCGCGACGATCGTCACGAGCGCTCCGGGCTTCGATCCGCTGTCCATGAACGTCACCCTGGCCGAGGGAGCCAACGCCCACGACGTGGTGCTGGCACCTCAAACGCTCTTCACGCACCAGGACGCCGTCGCGTACCTGCCCCTGGGGATCGCCGAGTACAGGGCGGCGATCGTCTTCCTCCCCGGCCTCAGAGACCCCGCCACCGGCCTACCCCTGGACTCGCGCGGGCTCGTGCGAGGCACCCCGGGCGGAACGTGCAGCATCTGGTGCGCCCCGGCCGAGAGAGCGGAGGTGAGGAAGCGCGCGCTGGAGCTCGCCGGCGGAAACGTGGCGCTCATCGGAACGACGACGCTGCTGGACGTCGCCGCGGACTACGCGACGCTGCTCCAGGCGCTCTCCGCGTTCGGCACGCAGAGCCAGCATCCCGAGCTGGCGAACGTGCCCATCTTCTTCGTCGGGCACTCGCAGGGGGGATGCACCGCGTACGGGTTCAGCCGCGTGCACGGCGCCCGGGTAGCCGGCTTCCTGACCATGAAGGGCGGGTGCCACAGCCCTGCCCCCGCACAGGCGGCGGCCGGCGTTCCGGGATACTTCCTGATCGGCGCGCTGGACGAGCCGCATCGGAGAGACAACATCACGGCCGTGTTCACCGCCGGCCGGGCCGCCGGGGCGCCGTGGTCGCTTTCGACCGACGCGTTCCATCATGGGCCGATTCTCGACTTCGACCTGATGTTCGGCTGGATCGACGCGGTCCTCGCGGCACGCCTGCCGATGACTCCGGGGGCGCCGCTCCGCGCGATGACGGAAACGGCCGGCTGGCTCGGCAACCGGTCGACGGGCGCGATCTCGACCTACGGCTGCTACGGTTCCAACCGTTCGACCGCGGCCTGGCTGCCGACCAGGGAGACTGCGCTCGGCTGGCAGCGGATGGCGGGAGGAACCAGCGTCGTAAGTGCCTGCTGAGGCGCGGGAGAAAAGCATCCGTTCACATTTCTCTCCTACGGAGGACCTGATGCGGATCGTTGCTGCCGTTACCCTGCTGGCCAGCGTCGCGTGCGGCGCCGGCGAGGCCACCACACCTAAGCCGGCCACCACCCAGGCGGCGGCCGACTCCGCGTTCGTGGCCGCCCTCCGCGCGCACCTCGACGCCGCCACGCAGGCGGGCCAGTTCTCCGGCGCGGTGCTCGTGGCGCGCGACGGGAGCACGCTGTTCGAGGGCGCCTACGGCCTCGCCGACCGGGAGCGGAACGTGCCGAACACGCCGCTCACGCAGTTCCGCGTCGGCTCGATGAACAAGATGCTGACCGCGGTCGCGGCGCTGCAGCTGGTGCAGGCCGGCACGCTGCGCCTGGACGTGCCGATCGCCACCTACCTGCCGGACTACCCGAACACGGAGATGGCGTCCAAGGTGACGCCGCACCACCTGCTCACCCACACGGGCGGCACGGGCGACATCTTCGGCCCGGAGTTCATGGCGCGCCGGCTCGAGCTCCGCAACCCGGGGGACTACCTGCGGCTCTACGGCGCGCGCGGCCTGCGGTACGAGCCCGGGGCGCGGTGGGAGTACAGCAACTACGGCTTCATGCTCCTGGGCGCCCTCGTGGAGCGGGTGGGCGGCAAGAGCTACGACGAGCACGTCGCCGCGCGCGTGCACGCCCCGGCAGGGATGACGGCCACCGGCGCGGCGCCCGAGGACTCGGTCGTCCTGGGGCGATCGGTCGGCTACATGCGGCAGGCGTCCGGCGCGCTCGTGCCGAACGCGCCCACGCTCCCCTACCGCGGCACGCCCGCGGGGGGCGGGTACTCCACCGTGGGCGACCTGGCGCGCTTCGCCGTCGCGCTGCGCGAGCACCGGCTCCTGGACCCCGCGCACACGGCCCAGCTCCTCGCCGGCAAGGTGGACGTCGGCCCGGGGACGCGCTATGCCTACGGATTCTTTGACCGCACCGTGGGCGGCCGGCGGTTCCTGGGGCACGGCGGCGGCGCGCCGGGAATGAACGGGGAGCTCGCCTTCGAGCCGAACGGCGGGTACGTGGTCGTCGTCCTCTCCAACTTCGACCCTCCGGCCGCCACACAGGTGTCGGCCTTCATCCTCAGCCGCCTGCCCGCCGGCGGCTGACAGCAAAAGCATCACACAGAGGCCACAAAAGGAACCGAAAGGCCACAGAGAAAACCCTTTGCGGTTCTCTCTGTGGCCTCTGTGTCTCTGTGTGAGACTTCTGCCGCGTCAGCCGGCGACGGTCCCTCGCGGTGAGTGGTGCGGCGCCGACGAGAATACGCTGCGGACCCCGGCTTCGCCCACCTGTTCCACGATCTTCGCGAGCCGGTCGGCGCCGTTGAACCAGTTGGTGCGCACCGCGGCCTCCGCGGCGTCCGCGCGCCCCGACTCGATCGCCGCGATGATCGCGTCGTGCTCCTCGAATGTCTCGTCGAAGCTTCCCGAGCCGTAGAGCGGACCGCAGAAGTACTCGTACCGGTCGAGGTGCGAACGCAGCCCGTCCAGAATCAGGCAGAGGCGCGGCCCGGCGAGCCTGGCTCTCAGCAGCCCGTGAAACGCGTGGTGCAGTTCGAACAGCCGGTCCCAGTGAGGCGTGCGCTTCGTCGCCTCGCGCCGGAATGCCGCCTGCGCCTTCGCCAGCTCCGCCGCCAGCGCGAGCCGCTCGTCCTCGCCGCAATCCGCCACGCTGCGCACGATGACGCCCTCGAGCGCGCCCGCCGCGGTGCCCAGCTCGCGCGCCTCGCCGGCCGTCATGGGAGCCACCGCGAGGCGCATCTTGGCGCCGTCGCTCGCCCCCGTCGGCACGAGCAGCCGCTCCTGCTGAAGGCGCCGCAACGCTTCGCGGGCAGGCGTGCGGCTGACCCCCAGCTCCTTTGCGACGTCCGCCTCGGTGACCCGCGTGCCCGGCAGGAGCCGGCCGCACACGATCAGCGCGCGGACCTCGTCGTAGATCGCGAGCGAGGCGGGTGCGGGAGCCGGGGGCGATGCGTCGGTGCGCCGGGGCATTCGGCTCGGGGAGGGGGTGAGAGCTCGGCCGGAAAATTATCGACGGCGCACGCGGCCCGCCATACCGGCGCAGTGTGCTGAACTGCGCGTCACACAGAGCCACAGAGGGAAAAGGAGAGAACGAAGGAGCGGTTCTCTTCGTCTTCTGTTTCTTATCCGTTCCCCTCAGTGTCTCTGTGTGAGGCCCTCTGTTCTCCTACTCGTGCACCAGGCCGTGAGGCGGGGTGGAATTATTGCCGCGCGCTTTGTATCTTGTTGTCATGCATACACTAACGCGCGTTATGTCGGCGCTTCTCGCGGCTGCGACCGCCGCATGCAGCGGGGATTCCACCGGGACGCCGGAGCCGAGCGAGCCCGGCGTCAACATCATCTCGGGTGCGGCGCTGACGGACACGGTTCTCGCCCTTCCGACGGCGCCGCTGCGCGTGCGTGTGCGCGGGACGGACGGCAAGCCACGCCCCGGGGTCGAGGTCCGGTTCCGCAGCGGCGACCTGGGGATGAACCTGGTCGACGGCGCCGGCCGTCCGCTGGTGATCGGGGTGGATACCACCGACGGGCAGGGCTACGCGTCCGCGCTTGTGCGGTTCGGAACGACCGCGGGTCCGGCGCAGGTGGTGGTCTCCGTGCCCGCGCTGGGTGCCCAGGCGACCGCGTCGTACACGGTTCTTCCCGGAGCTCCGGCCACCCTGACCGCGGGGCCGGCCGACAGCACGGTATACGCGGGCGGCAGCTATCGCCTGCGGGGAATCGTGACCGATCGGTTCTGGAACCCGCTCACCATGCAGCAGCCGGTGTTCACCGCGCTGTCGGGTCCGGTTTCCATGCGCGACGGCATCGTCACCGGAGAACAGATCGGCCGCGGCCGGGTGGAGGTCCGTCTCGGAACGCTCACGGACACCGCGGACGTGAGCGTGGTGCCGCAGGGAGTGCTCGCCGTGCGTACGTACAACGGCATCAATGGCACCGCGACTGAGGTGGCGACCGTCCAGCTCGACGGGTCGCAGATGCGCGCCATCGCGCCCGGGCTCAACCGGTCCGGGCTGCCTGCGCAGGGTGTAGCGTGGTCGCCGAATGGCGCGGAGGTGCTCCTCTCGCAGGCCACGGGCCTCACGCTGGCCGATCCCGCGGGCGCCGGATCGCGCATGGTGCTGGGGCAGGTGACGCGCGGCGCGCGCTTCTCCCGCGACGGGCAGTGGATCTACTTCAGCAACATGACCGTCCTCTTCCGCGTGCGGCCGGACGGATCGGGGCTGGAGCGGGTCGATCCAGGGCACGACACTCCCTACAACTCGACGTACAACTACGCGCCATCGCCATCGCCGGATGGTCGGTTCCTCGCCTACGTCGCGAACCCGGGCTACGTAAATGGCGAGCTCTTCGTGCGGATCCTCGACGTGGCTACCCGCACGCGGGTGGGGTTTTCGCTGTCGGGCCGCAACATCGGGTGGTCGCCGACGGGTGACCTGGTCTACCACGACCGCAACGAGGTGCTGCGCCTCATCCGCCCGGACGGCACGCTGATCCGTGAGCTCGGCGCATACCAGGGCCGCGTGGCGTGGTTCGACTGGAGCCCGGACGGGCGGTGGCTCCTGGTCGCGGCGGAGTGGGGCCTGCCGGTGATCCTGATCGACGTCACGACCGGGATGCGGCTGCCGCTCGCGTGGACGTCTTCGATGAGCGAATCCGCCTGGCGTCCGTAAAGCGCGCCCGGGCGCGCACTTCCCCACACCACCCGAATCACCTGCAGGAGAGAACTGCAACTGCATGGCTCACACAGAGCCACAGAGCCACAGAGAGAACCGCAAAGGGTTTTCTCTGTGGCTTTCAGTTCGTTCTGTGACCTCTGTGTGATGCTTCCCTCTGTCGTTCTCTTCCCGCGTCTCCGCGACTCCGCGTGAGACCAGGCGTCGGCGGCGCCTAGTCTGCTCGCAGCGCCTCGCTGGGCTGCACGCGCAGGGCGCGGCGGGTGGGCACCACGCAGGCGAGCATGCAGATGGCCAGCATGACCAGCGCGTTGGCCACCAGCAGCGCGATGTTCCCCAGCGTCAGCGCCGCGTCGGGGTCCCTCGGCGCCCCGTCGGGACGGTGGCCGACCGCGACGTACGCCGCGGCGGTCACCAGGATGAATCCGATGGTGATGCCGGCACCCACCTGCGTGAGCGGCTTACGGAAGATGGCGGCGACGACGCGGGCGCGCGGGGCACCCAGCGCCACGCGCACGCCGATCTCGCGGGTCCGCCGCGCCACGGTGAACGACAGCACCGCGTAGATGCCGGCCAGCGAGAGCAGGAGCACGACGCCCGTCAGCAGGAGCGTGATCTTGAACCACATCCCTAGCACCCAGAGCGTCGCGCTGGTGACCTGGTCCACCGGCTGCAGGTCCGTCAGCCGCAGCGTGGGGTCCACCTCGGCCGCGATCTCGCGGATTCGCGGGGCCATCGACATCGGGTCGCCCGGCACGTGGACGATCATGCTGAGCGGGACTTCGCCGCCCGGGGCCGCCGGCAGGTACACCCCGGCCGCGCGCTCGTCGTCGATCGCCGAAGCCATCCCGAGATCCTTCACGACGCCGACGATCTCGTACCACGGGGCTGCGGGGTCGCGGATCTGCTCGCCGCGCTTGAGGAAGGTCAACTGCCGCCCGACCGGGCTGCGCCCCTGCAGCATGCGGTCGACGAAGCCCTGGTCGACGATCGCCACGCGCGCGTCCGGCCCGAGGTCGGCGGCGCCGAACGCGCGGCCGGACAGGACCGGCGCCTTCAGCACTTCGAAGTACGAGGGGTCGATGGCAGCGGTGCTCACCACGGGCTCGGGCAGCACCTGCACGCCGCCTGAGGGGGCGTCCAGCACGATCCGTCTCATCCGGTGGGAGTCGCGCGGCAGGGCGTCCGCGAAGGTGACCCCCGCCACGCCCGGCTCCGCCGCGATGCGCTGGCGCAGCGTCTCCAGCGACGCCGCGAAGCGGGCGAGGTGCGCGGCCGTGTCCGCGCCCATCTCGGTGTCGAGCTGCACCCCCAGGTACTCCTCGGCCGCGAAACCCGGGTCGTACGCGCGGATCCTCGCCGCCTCCCGCTGCACGGCGAAGGTGACCGCCGGGAAGGCGACCGTGAGGGCGACCTGCGTGACGATCACCGCCGTCCACACGCCGCCGAACCGCACCCCGCCGCCCCCGCCCGTGCCCTGCTTGAGCCGAGAGCCCAGGCCGCGCGTGATCTTGCGCGCGGGCACCATGCCGGCGATGGCGGCGCCGAGCGCCGTAAGCGCGCAGGCGTAGAGGACGGTGGCGGGCGTCAGGTTCAGGTTGAACCAGAAGGGGAGCGCCCCCAGGTTGCGCTCCAGGAACTCGACGCCCCAGTCGCGGAGCGCGAGCTGCGCCAGGCCCAGCCCCACCACGGCCGCCACCGCGCCCAGCACGAGCGCCTCGGCCACCAGCTGCGCCACGATGCGGCCGCGGCTGGCGCCCAGCGCGCTGCGCACCACCAGCTCTGACTCACGCCCGGCCGCACGCGCAAAGAGCAGCAGCGCCACGTTGGAGCAGATGACGACCAGCAGCATCACGGCGAACACGTTGAACGAGTTCATGAGGGCCATGTCGCCCGCCGATGCCAGGACCGGCTCCGTGTAGCCCGCCACGCGCGGCTGCAGGTGGCGGTGCGTGTCCGGCCGCTCGGCGGCGGCGCGGCGGCCCATGGCGGCCAGCTCCGTCTGCGCCTGCTGCAGGGTGACGCCCGGCGCCAGCCGGCCGAAAACCTCGATGCCGGGCCCCTCGCGCGGCGTGGGGACGATGGCGTCCGGCTTGAACGGCGTCCACATCTCGTGCGCCACGGGGAACGCGAACCCCTCCGGCATCACGCCCACCACCGTCGCCTGCGTGTCGCCGAGCCGCACGGTGCGCCCCACGATGCCCGCGTCGCCCGCGAAGCGCGTCCGCCACACCTCGTAGCCCAGCACGGCAACCGGCGGCGCACCCGTCCGCTCGTCGCCCGGCACCAGGGCGCGGCCCAGGAGCGGTGCCTCGGGGGCGATGCGGAACGCCGACGCGCTGATCTCCGCCGCGCGCAGCGGGCGCCCCGCCTCGGTGCCGGCGATCAGGTTGACGGAGACGTCGCGGTACGCGCCGAGATCGGTCACCGACCGCAGCCCGCCGCGCCACGCGAGGTAGTCGCTCAGCACGCGCGGCTCCACCTCGTTCGCCGATACGTCCCAGTTCCGGATGCGCACGATCCGCTCGGCGTGCGGAAGGGGGAGCGTCGGGTTCATGAACTGGTTGACGAGCACGAACGTGACGGAGCCGGCCCAGATGGCGAACGCCATCGCCAGCCCGCCCACCACGGTGAGCCCGGGGTACTTCACCAGCATCCGGAACCCGAGCTTGAAGTCGAGCGAGAGCCCGCTGAGCCACGCCAGCCCGCGCCCGTCGCGCAGCGCCTCCTTGTGCCCCTCCACCCCGCCGAACGCGACCAGCGCCCGCCGCCGCGCCTCCACCGGCTCCAGCCCCTCCTCGCGGACGAGCCGCTCGGTCTCCATCTCGATGTGGAAGCCGATCTCCTCGTCCATCCGCTCCTCCGCCGCGCGCCGCCCGAAGAGCAGGCCAATGCGCGCGCGGATTCCGTCGATCCATCTCATTGGGGTGCTCCGGGGTGTTTGCGGGGGGTCGATCAGGAGGTGCGGAGCACGGCTTCGAGGCCGGCGGCGAACTTCCGCCAGCTCTCCAGCTCCGCGCCGAGTGCGCGGCTGCCGGCGGTGGTGAGGCGGTAGTAGCGGGCGCGGCGGTTGTTCTCCGTCACGCCCCACTCGCTCGTGATGAAGCCATCCTTCTCCAGCCGCTGCAGCGCGGGGTAGAGCGACCCCTGGTTCACCTCGAGCACTCCCTGCGTGATCTGCTGCACGCGCTGGCTGATCCCCCACCCGTGCATCGGCGCCAGGGAGAGCGTCTTGAGGACGAGCAGGTCGAGCGAGCCCCGGAGGGCGTCGATGTGCGGGCGTGGATTCACGGTCGGATTCGCGGGTGGTTCCTATAGGCGTCTACAGTAAAGTGAGGGATGTTCCTGTCGGTGTCAACAGAAACGATTCCGGCGTTGGCGGATCGAAACTGCGCCTCACACAGAGCCACGGCGGGAAACGGAAACAACGGAAGGAGGGGTGCTGGGCTTAGACGGTCGCGCCCGTCACGGAGAGGACGGGGCGCATTTCGGCGGCGGAGGGGGCGAAGAGGGAGAGCTGGTCGGGGCCGGCGAAGAGGGTGGAGAAGTCCTCGGGGGTGAGGGCGCGGGCGAGGCGGGCGGCGAAGTGGGTGCGGAGCACGCGCGCGTAGTGCTCCGCGTCATAGTCGCGCAGCGCGGCCCGCGCGGCTTCGTCCTGCGGCAGAACCGCGGCGCCGCCGTTCTGGGTGCGGTAGACGTCCACGCGCTCGCCCACGCGCCACGTGGTGCGGCCGCTGGCGAGGAGCGCCTCGTAGGCGAGCTCGCGCCGGCTGGGGCGGGTGGCGGCGTACGCGTCGGGCGATTTCGTGAGGCGGATGCGCGATGCGACGTCCGCGGCGGGGAGCTCGCGGCGGCGCAGCGCGCGCACCGTGGCCAGGTACGCCTCGCGCACGCCGGCGAGGTCGCCCGCGAAGAGGCGCTCGAGGGCGCGGCGCAGGAAGGCTTCCCCGAAAGCTTCCGAGCGGCTGCTGCGGAAGGCGACGCCGCGCAGGGTCAGTGTGCCGTCGTAGCCCAGGAGCGCGTAGTTCTTGGGCTCGTGCGAGAGCATCGCCGCGTAGCGCCCCTCAAACTCCAGCTGCACCAGAGGGGGGAGGAGCGCGCCCACCTCCGCCACCACGCGCCGCTCGTCCGCCTCGCTCCACCCCTCGGGGACGGCGAAGTAGACGCCGTCGGTGTCCGCCTCCAGCAGCGTGACACCGCGCGCGGCCAGCTCGCGGCACATCAGCGCCAGGGTGTCGCGTCCACGGCGCGTCACCTCGTTGGCGGCGTGCACGTCGGCGAAGCGCGTCAGGCCGGGGGCCGCCAGGTAGCCGTACGCGGAGTTGACGACCACCTTCATGGCGGACGAGATGGCTTCGTGCGTGTGGCGCTCGGCGGAGTCGGGGGGCGCCGCGCGCGCGGCCGTCTTCGCTGCGAGGCGGTGCTCCACCAGGCGGTCCACCAGCGCCAGCAGCGCGCGCAGGTGGTCGTGCTCCGGACCGATGCGGTAGGCGCGCATCAGCGACGGGTACAGGCTGGCCACGTCCGCCTTGACCACGCGCCACGCCACGCCGGTCGCGAAGAGGTGCAGCGCCGCGCCCTGGTGTGGGGTGCCGTCGCCCGACCGGTGCGCGGGGAGCGCCGCGCCAGCGCGCAGATAGGCCCGCACCAGGAGCGGGTCGATCACCCCCGTGGCAGGCCCGGCATCGGCCAGGCGCTCGTAGCGGCGCGGGGCCATGCGCGCCAGGGCGAACGCCGCGCCCCCCAGCAGCCGCGCCAGCGCCGCGACCTCCTCCACGTCGTCGGACGCGTACCGCCGCACCCGCTCCGGGTCGCGGCGGTAGACGGCGTACACCTGGCTCCCGGGGACGTACTCCCGCTCCGGCGCCGCCACACCGAAGTGCCGCGCGACCGCCTTGAGGCCGTGCCCCGGCAGCTCGCGCGCGGAGAAGTCGTCGCGGATCACCGCGTCCATCGTGTCGATCAGCTCGCGCCCGGGCGCCAGCAGCCGCACCCGCCGGCCCTCGTCGCCGCGCGCTGTGCCGCGGCGGGCGGCGCGCTCGCGCAGGCCCACGCCCGCCAGGCGCCCCAGCGGGAGCGGCACGCCCAGACGGCGCGCGCGCTCGGCCACGAACGGCAGGTCGAAGCCGTGCAGGTTGTGGTTCTCGATCACGTCGGGGTCGGCCGCCCGCACCGTCTCCACCAGCCGGCGGATCAGCTCCGCCTCGGCCGCATCGCCCCCGCCATCCGCCTCCAGCACGTGCGTCTCGCCCGCAGGATCGCGCACGGCGACCATGAAGATGCGGTCCCGCGTGGCATCCAGCCCCGTCGTCTCCAGGTCGAACTGCAGCCGGTGCAGGTCGTCGAAGGCGAGGCCGCGGAAGTAGGTTCGCCCGGTGGCCACCAGGTACTGCTCCTCTGGCGGCAGCGCGAGCACATGGTCGGCGCCCAGCGCGCGCAGGTGCTCCACGTTCCGGTCCAGGCGACGCGAGGCTCCGTGCAGCACCACCCTCGCCAGCTCCGCGCCGCTCCGTGCGGAGACCAGGAAGCGCAGCTCGCCCGGCCCCTCCAGCTCGCGGTACCAGACGCGCGCGTCCGGCGTCTCCTCACGCCCGAGCCGCGGGCCGAGGTGGCGCAGGTCATCCAATCCATCGAGGAGGATCCAGGGCCGGAACCGCTCCTCCTCCTGCACCAGCGCACCCGTTTCCCTGACCCGCCGCCACACGAACGCGCGCCCGTTCGCATCCGCCCACACGGAGACGATGCCGGGCGTGGTATCCCAGCCCCAGAGCCATTCGTCCTCGCGGGTGGTGCTCACAGGATCGATGCTCACGCGGTGCGGGTGCGGGCGGGGGGCGCCGGGTTGGTGGTGCACGCGGAGGCCGGATGGGTCATCGACCGCCTAGCTGATGAATATCACGGAGCTGCGCCGCCGCGCCGAGGCAAAGCTCGCTTCGCGCTTCGACTCAGGGTGTTCCACGGTTCCGTGCTGGAGAACGCCGCACCCCCGCTCGACGTGCTCGACGCCCGCATTGACCGCTGGATCGAAACAGCAGCGGCGGCCTCACTCTCAGGACGTCGCCGTCGCCGTGAACATCGGCCTATGGATCGTTTCCCAGCTCTCCGTGTTCCTCGCGCCCCCAGCAGTATGCCCCTCCCGAAGTGGAGAGCGCGCATGCGTGAGTGTACCCGACCGACAACGACTCGAAACGCATCCCGCGTAGCGAGCGGATCGGCACGGACTCAAAGAACACCATCGGGCTGGACTGGAGAACGGTGCCCAATCTTCCGTGGTTCGCCTCACCCCAGCAATAGATCTCGGATTCGACGGTGAGGCCACACGTATGGCTGGAGCCTGCTCCGATCGATTTGAAACGCAGGCCACCACTTACTTCCGTCGGCACCGTAACCACGAGATATCCGCCCGCCCCACTTATCCCGAGACGCCCGCCCATGGCTTCACCCCAGCAGTACCCGCGCCCCTCGATGTCCACTCCACACGCATGGCTGCCGCCCAGGGAGACCGACTTGAACTTCATCCCACCCCCGGCGAGAACGGGCGTTGCCCCGTTCACGCTTCCCCAACAATAGAGCGCGTCGTCCACCGCGATCCCACAGGTGCTCGACCATCCTGCCACGAGCGTCGAGAACCGGATTCCACCATGGACCGCGACCGGCCGCATCGATGACGTGCTGGTGCCATTGCCTAGCTGCCTAGAATGATTGACACCCCAGCAATATGCATTGCCGTCGGCGGTGAGCCCGCACGACTGCTCTCCCCCGGACGATATTTGCTCGAATCGCAAGGTCTCCGAAACTCGCCGAGGTTCGGCCCACGACGCGAATACGACAAGGTAGTCCCTGAACGTTCCCCAACAGTACGCATACCCCTCGACATCGAGCGCGCACGTGTGACTCAAGCCCGCCGTGACCGCCTTCAGAGCGGGAAGTCCCTGCACACGCACAGGCACTCCACTCCTCCGCCCTGCCGAAGAAGCTCCGAGTTGATAACTGGTGTTGTCGCCCCAGCAGTATAACTGCCTGCTGCGCATCAGAGCGCAGGAGTGTCCCCCTTTGGCGGTGACCTGCACGGGGGGCTCGCTTCGGATGATTCCGCGTGAGGCCCAACTTTGATTCCCGGCCCAGTCGACGGCGGAGGCGCGTAGCGTATTGGAGCCCTCCCGGAGGGAGGCAGAGGCCAGCACTTCGCCGCTTTGTGCGGCGAGAGTCTGGGTGTTAACCTCGGGACCGTCGTTCACCCGGTGATTCGCACCGACGACTCGTCCGTACCCGCCTTCCCACCAATCTCTGCCGCCCACGAAGAACTCGGCATCCGCCGCTCCGGTGAGCGCCGGGGTTATCAGCGAGTGGAGCTCAGGAGAGGTCCGGTCAACGACTACCGAGAATGCGCGGCTACCCACGTTTCCTGCCTCGTCGACCGCCTCCACCCGTACTTTGGAATGGCCATTCAGTGGCACGTCCACAGAGAACTGTACGTTAGTGCCCGGGACAATCGAGATTTCACGCGCCGTGCTGTCCCCGACCGTGAAGGTCATGCGCTCGACTCCAGAGGCGTCGGATGCAGATCCACGCAGGCGCAGCGTGTCACGGGGGATGACGGTATCCGTCGCCAGCACGATAGCGGGGGGCGCGACATCCCTCGACGGAGATCCCGTGAGTCCATCGGAGGAACACCCGGTGACGACGGCGAGCAACGCGAGGAGAGCGCGAGATAGATGGGGCATCGTGTAGCGGGGGTCGGGGGGGGTAGCGCCGGAAATTGGAACCGTTGATGCTAACGCGCTGAAAACAAACACTTTATGCTGCCGCGCGCAACCGGGTCCGGCGGAACGGGGCATCGAACAGTTGCGCTGCTTTGTGTTACAGAGTACTTTGATTGAAGTTGTTCAGCGAGCCCACATACCTGGAGCGCGACCGTTGCGCCACCCCACGAAGCGACGCTGGCCGGTGATCCTGATCGGAGTCGTCGCCATCCTCGCCGGGTTCCTCATCTCGCAGTGGAAGGCGAGCTCGGATCGCGGCGGGCAGAAGTACGCGAAGCCGTTCCGCATCGCCGGCAACTTCTACTACGTGGGCGCGAACGACGTGGCGGCGTTTCTGATCGCGGGGCCGGATGGGCACGTCGTGATCGACGGCGGCTATCCAGGGACCGCGACGATGATCGCGGCGAGCATCAAGGAGCTCGGGTTCGACATCAAGGATGTGAGGGTGCTGCTGAACTCGGAGCCGCACGGCGACCACGCGGGCGGGCTCGCCGAGCTGCAGCGGATGTCCGGCGCCGAGCTGTGGGCCAGCGACGCGAGCGCGGAGGTCATCGAATCCGGCGGCGACGACCGGGACCTGATCCTGCCGTTGCGGGCGCTGATGTGGAGCGGGCTGATCGGCTACCCGGCCGCGCGTGTCGACCACCGCTTCAAGGACGGCGACACCATCCGCGTGGGCCCGGTCGCGCTGACGGCGCACATCACGGGCGGGCACACGCGCGGCTGCACCTCCTGGTCGTTCCCCGTGCGCGACGGCGGGCGCGTGCTGAACGTGGTGAGCGCGTGCAGCCTAAAGGTGCTGGGCGGGATGAAATACCCGGAGCAGCGGGCCGACCTGGAGCGCAGCTTCCGCGTGTTGCGCGGCCTCCCGGCCGACATCTGGGTGACGTCGCACGGCAGGCTGTGGGGACGGTACCGCAAGTTCGCCGCGCGCGACACGGCAAAGGACCCGGCGGCGCCGTTCATCGACCCCGCGGGCTACCGCGCCTACATCGACTCCGCCCAGGCGCAGGTCCGCCGCGGCGTCGTGCACTGAGCAGCATCAATCGGGGGCAACGTGGCTGATTTCGTGGATCGAGGTTCCATCGTGCGTCGGATCTGGGGGGATGGAGACATGGTGCTCCTCGCCTTTGCCGGCTCCGCCGCGGAGTTCGCGCTCAACCGCGCCATCGGCTGGCTGTTCTTCACCGGAAAGCTGCCGGGCGATCCCATCAACCGGCTCTTCTCCACGGCCGGCTACGCGCAGGGGATCGTCTTCGCGGACGCGCTGACCGCGGCGCGCACGCTCGACCGCATCGTGGCGGTGCACCAGGCGGTGGAGCGAGACCGAGGGCAGTCCATCCCCGACTGGGCACACCGCGACGTGCTCTACATGCTCATCGACTACTCCGAGCGGGCGCACGAGCTGCTTGCGCGTCCCCTGACCGCATGCGAGCGGGAGGAGCTCTACGACGTGTTCCGCCGGGTGGGCCTCGGCCTCCAGATTCCCGATCTCCCGGCGACGTACGCGGATTGGAGAGCGGATCGCGACCTCCACCTGCGCCGCGACCTGGTCAGGGGAGAGGGCACCGATGCACTGTACGCGCAGTACCGGAAGCACCTCGGCCCCTGGCGGTACCATCTCCTGCTGCGGGTGCAGGCGATCCTGGCGCCCGCGCACGTGCGCGGCCTGCTGCGGCTGAAGCCCGCCGAGTGGCTGCGCCCCCTGATCCGCTCCTATCCCCTCCTGGTGCGCGCCGGCCTGCGCTCGTTCGTCCAGCGGCTGCTGATGCCGCCCGCTTACCTTCCGGCCATTCGGGCGCTGGACCACGTCCCGGCGAGCCGTCCGGAGCCGCGCAACCTGAAGCCCG
>DASWNZ010000282.1:0-16397 GCA_036398975.1 Longimicrobium sp. | reverse complement strand
ACCGGGCTTCCGCGCGCAGCAGCGCCTCGACCGCGGCTGCCGCGGCGGCGCACCTGGGCGTCCACCGCGCCAGGAGCACCGGCGCGCCGCGGAGCGATTCCAGTGACAGCTCGCCCCGCCCCACGCAGCGCAGGGCGAGCGGGGGCGCGGTCTCTCCCACGGCCGGGAGTGCGTCGTAAGCCGGCGGCTCGTTCCACGCGGGTTCCAGGTGCAGCGTCATAGCCATTCCGGTATTGATGAGGGCGATCCTCCACGCGCCAATCTACGCGTGCACCGCCCGCGGCGACACTCGTCCAACTTGTCCGAATGATGGCCCGATGTGGCCGCAGGTAAGTGGTACGCCTCCCATCAAATAACCGATTATACCGATGCGAGTGCGGCACCCTGCGACCCTGGCGGCGTCCGGCCGCGACGCACAATTCGGTTCCTTTCCCCGCAAAGTGAGGCTTTATGAAGAAGACCCGTGCAATCCTCCTCGGCCTGTTCGTCGCCGCCAACTCGATGGTCGGTGTCTCGGCGGTGTACGCAGCCGAGGACCTGAACGTGGACCGGCTGGGTGGTGTGATCGTCGTTTGGTGTGATCACTGCTACTTCTGGAACTGCAACTGCTGACCTGACAGAGCGGCCGTGCCCGGGCCAGGTCGGGCCGGCCGCTTCCCCTTCCCCCGCTCCTAACCGAGGCGGTACACAGTGCTCTCCCGTTCCGCCCGACATACGGCCGCGCTGGCGGCCATCCTCACCTCCGCTACCCTGGTGCACGTAGGCTACGGCCAGTACACCGGCGCGCGGACCCCCACCAGCCGCTTGAGCGGGTTTGAGGTCGGCGAGCCGCTCCCCAAGCTGGCGCTGCGCCCCCTCGCCGGGCAGCCGGCGGCGGACGCCCCCCCGGTTGCGGCGGGGGTGTGCCGGCTCCTGGTGTTCTTCAGCGTCACCTGTGAGCACTGCCACACGGCGGCTCGGCGCGACGCGGCCACGCCCGACTCGCTCCGCCTCCCCACGCTGTGGGTGAGCCACACGGACGACCCTGCCGCCGCGTCGTTTGCCGCGGCACTTCGGGGCGTGGCGCCCGTGATGTACGGCGGCCCCACGGCCTTCCAGAAGATGGACGTGCTCGGGGCGCCCGCCGCCTTCCTCGTGATGCCGCGTGGTAACGTGCGCTGGGTGGGTGGATACGTAGGAGGGGCAGAGTACCACCGCCTGGTCAGGGAGAAGTGTTGACGCGGGCACGCGGCGGCGCCGCGCGCGTGGTGGCCGCGGCCCTGGTCGCCGCCGCCTGCTCCGGCGACGCCGATCTCACCCGCGCCCTGGAAGGGGGCGCGGGCCGAGCGCTCGTCCCCGCCCACGCCCTGGCTCGCGCCGAGTGGGCCGACCTGAGGGGCGCGTTCCCAGGAAACGACTCGCTCCTCCTCAAGCCGCACACGCTATGCTGGACGGGGGCGCGGCTGGCCGTGCAGGACCAGGCGCGGCAGCGCGTCTCCGTCTTCGACGGGAGAGGTCGTCCGGTGCTCACGGTTCCGGCCGTGTCCGAGCGCCCGTTGGTGGAAGCCGCGGGAGTAGCCTGCGCCGGGCACGGCCGTGAGGCGGCCCTGCTGCTGGCCGACCAGGGCGCGGCGCAGGTGTGGATGGTGGACTCCGCGGGCGCGGTGCTGCGCCGCGTCCCGGCGCCCATGAGCCCGCAGGGGCTCCCGCTGATGGGCGAGACGGCGCTGGCGGACGACGGCACCTGGTTCGTGTCGTGGCTGGGGACGCGCAGCCTGCTGGGCCCGTACCTGTCCGACAGCGCGTGGAAAGGAATGCCGCTGGTGGAGAGGCGAACGGGCGAGGGCGCGCTTTCAGGCCGGCTCGGCACACCGGTGGAGTACCGGCACACGGTGGCGCGGCGCGTCCTCAACCGCGTGTTCATGTCCGCCTGGCGGGATACGCTGTGGGTGCTCACGCAGGGCGACGCCGCCGTGCAGGGGTTCGACAGGCGCGGTGCCCCGCTGGGGCGGCGCATCCTGCTGCCGGTGCATTTCCGCGGGCGCGAGCCGTCCATCACGGTGCGCGAGCCGCTGGGCGGCGTCGGCGACTTCCGCTACAACACGTACGACTACCACCCCAACGTGGGCCCCTTCGCCGTATTGGGGGACTCACTGTTCGCCGTGGTGCGCTACCGCGACTGGGGGTGGAAGCGGGTGGGCAGCGGCCTGGGCACCTTTCTGCCCTGGGCCAGCTCGGCCGTGGAGGTGTACGACCGGCGCGGCAACCTGCGCGGCGCCTTCGACGCGCCGGGGATGGTCACCGCCCTGGCCGGCGGCCCGGGGACGCGAGTGGCCGTGGTGAGCCGCCTCCGCGAGGACGGCTCGTACCACGTGTACGTGGCCGAGCTTCCGGGTGCGATGCTGGCTGGCGGACCGGCCGAGGGCGCGTGCTCGCTCGCGGCGCCCGGCGCGACGGCGGTGTGCACCGTAGCCGGCACCGGCACGCGGCTCTGATTCCGGCGCTCGGGGCTCAAGGGCCGCGGGCGCCACGCAGAGGCGCGGAGGCGCGCGGAAGACAAGCGGCAGGGCCCAAACGAAGGCACCAGAAGGAAAGGCCCGTGCCTTCCTCCTGGTGCCTTAATTTTTCCCACGCCGCCGTGTCCGATCTGTGTTGGCAGCGGCTCAGCAATCTTCACCGCCCTGGAGCCTGCTATCAGCTAGTGCTGCCGACGGGCCTTCTTGGCCCAGACCTGACGCTGCTCACCCCGGCTGCAGCACCTCCGCGGGCTGTAGCTGCCCAAGCGACTGCTCCAGCCGCACGAGCACGCCCTGGATCGCCGCGGGTGACGCGGCACCGACGGAGAGGCGGAACCAGCCGGTGTCGTCGTGGAAGCCAAAGGACTGGAAGGGGATGACGGCGGCGCCGGCGCTCTCCAGCAGGAAGCGGCGGATGTCGACGTCGGTGTCGAGGGTGTGGCCGGCGGGGGTGCGATGGCCGCTGAGGGCGAAGCGGACGCTGAGGTAGATGGCGCCCTCGGGGGCGATGGCGTCCACGGGGAGGCCGCGGTCGCGCAGCGCGACGATGCCGGCGTACAGCAACTGCAGCCGCTCGTTGAGGGCAGCGCGGAAGCCGTCCAGGTACTCGTCCATCGCCGCGTCGTCGGCCAGGAAGCGGGCGACGGCCACCTGCTCGGCGCGCGGAGCCCAGGCGCCCACGTGCCCCAGCAGGCTCGCCATGCGCCGTGTCACGTCCGCGGGCGCCACCACCCAGCCCACGCGCAGCCCGGTGGAGGCGAACGCCTTCGAGGTGCCGTCCACGAAGATGGTGTAGTCGGCCATCGCGGGGCGCAGCGACACGGGGTTGACGTGCCGCACGCCGCCGAAGGTGAGCATCCAGTACACCTGGTCGTACAGCAGGTAGAGCGGGCGCTCGCCCGGCCCGCGCCGCGCGTTCTCCTCCAGCACCAGGTCGCAGATCCCGCCCAGCGCATCGGCGTCGAAGGCGGTGCCGGTGGGGTTGAGCGGCGAGTTGATGACGAGGAGGCGCGCGCCCCGCACCGCATCCTCCAGCGCGTCGCGGGTGGGGAGGAAGCCGCTCTCCGGCCCGCACACTACCGGCCGCCCGCGCGCGCTGGCGAGGTGGACGTAGTGGTTGTTGTTCCACGACGGGACCGGGTAGACCACGACGTCGCCGGGGTCCACCACGGCCCCGTACGCGCCGTAGAGGCCGGGGCGCGAGCCGCCCGTGATCAGCACGCTCTCCACCGGGTACTCCAGCCCCAGCCGGCGGCGGAACATCTCCACGACGGCGCTGCGCAGCGCCGGCATCCCGTCCGAGGGCGGATAGTTGGTCTCCCCCGCCCGCAGCGCTTCGGTGATGCCCTGTAGAAGCGGCGCCGGGATGGGGAACTGCGACGAGTCGAAGTCGCCGACGGTCAGGTTGCACACGTCGGCCCCGGCGGCGACCATCGCCCGCACCTCCGCGGCGATGCGGAGAATCTCGGAGCCGACCAGGTGAGCCGCCCTCTCGGAGACGCGCAGGTCCATCGTGTTCTCTCCCTTGGTCCGATGCTCGCGGGCCGGTGCGGCCTGCGCTGGGCGGTGAGGATAACCGCCGCGAAGGGTCGTCCGCAACACGAGGTGGGGTGGTTCGCGGGTGTCCTGACAGCGGGTCTCACGCGGAGGCGCGGAGACGCGGGAGAGAACTGCGCGCGTACCGGCGGCCTGGCGGCGGACGCTTGACAATATCGTCACGATCTCTAACAATGAAACAAGCGGGAGGTCCGGCGGTAGTAAGGTAGGGAGCGCCGCCGCACCTGTGCGCCCGAATCTGCCGACGCGAATTTGGAAGCATGACTTCCAATATACGAAAGTGAATCGATCGATCGTTTGCTCGACGGCGTAAGCGCCACGCTCGCAACCCTCATCCCGGATTAACCATGCAGCTGACTCACGTGGACCTGACAGGCGCGATGTTCACCACGCTCAAGGAGCTGAGGCACTTGGCGGAGCAGCAGTACGGGCAGCTCTTCGTCCCGACCGAGGTGCTGTCGAAGAGCACGCTGCGCATGGTCGTCGAGCTGCGGCTGGAGGCGCTGGGCCGCGTGGTGGTGCACGCCGAGCGTGCGCGCCACTGGCAGCCATACCGTGTCACGCGCATCGAAAACGCGAGCGACGCCCGCGTCCTGCGCATCGCCATCTGAGGACCGCCGTCTCGCACGGAGACACGGAAAAGACACGGAGCAAGCGGCGAGATCCTCATTTCGTTCTCGCCGCTTCCTCCGTGTATCTGTGTGACGCCGCCGTTCGTTGTTCGTCAGCGTTTCGACGTCGCCGACTCTCCCCGCGAGGCAATCCAGTGCATGCGTAAGATCGACACCCGCAACTTCAGCCGCGCCACCCGCACCACGCCCAAGGAGATCAACCGGCAGATCGCGCTCAACCTGGTCCGCGAGCACCAGCCGATCTCGCGCGCGGACCTGGCGCGGCACATGGGCGTGGCGCGCGGGATGGTGACGCCGCTGGTGAACGATCTGCTGGCCGAGGGGCTGATCTACGAAGGAACCACCGGAAACCCGCCGCGCGGCCGCAAGCCGACGCTCCTGCACGTGCGCTCGCACGACCGCCTCGCCATCGCCATCGACGTGCGGCTCAGCCAGACGCACGTGATGCTGTGCGACTTCAGCGGGCAGATGATCGCGCTGGAGCGCTTCGCCACACCCGCCACGCCCGCCGAGCTGGTTGCCGAGATGGCGCGGCGCATCGAGCGGGTGCTGGCGGACAACAGCGAGGCCGGGGAGTGCGAGGGGATCGGCCTGGTGGTGCCAGGGATGGTGGACCGCGTCACGGGCACCCTGGTGCATGCGCCGACCCTGGGCTGGCGCGACGTGGACCTGCGCGGCGAGCTGAGCCGCGCCACGGGGATGACGGTGCACATCGAGCGCGACGCCATCGCCTGCGCCCTGGCCAAGATGTGGCTCGGCCCGGCGGAAGGTGGAGCGCAGGACAGCTTCGTCTACCTCACCGTGTCGGACGGCGTGGGCGCGGGGCTGGTGGTGAACGGCGAGGTGTTTCGCGGCCACCGGGACGCCGCGGGTGAGTTCGGGCACATCCCGCTGGCGCTGGAGGGGCCCTTCTGCCTGTGCGGCTCGCGCGGGTGCCTGGAGGCGCACACCTCCACCTCGGCGACGGTGGCGCGCTACCTGGGCCGCCCCCTGGAAGGCCGCGACAGCTACGCCGAGATCCGCGCCACGGGCCTCACCGTGAGCGACCTGGTGGTACGCGCGCGCGGCGGCGACGCGCGCGCCCTGGCCGCGCTGGAGGAGAGCGGGCGCTTTTTGGGGGTGGGGATCGCGGTGATCGTGAACGCGCTGAACCCGGCGCGCATCATCGTGGGCGGCGAGCTGCTGGACGGCTGGGACCTGATCTCCCCCACGATGCACGCCGCCATGAAGGAGCGCACCCTCACCCTGGGCGCCGCCGCGACCCCCGTCATCCCCGAGCCCGCCGACGAACAGACCCGCCTCCGCGGCGCCGCCGCCCTGATCGTGGCGCCGATGTTCGCGGCGGCGGACGTGGGTTGAGGGGGGCGCCCGAAACCGCCGGGGGCTAAAGCCCCCGGCTGGAACCACGGGAAGACCGCTGAAGCGGTCTCGTGCGGTCCGGCATCAGCCCTCGAGTCCGCGAAGGCGGACTTTGTGCTGTTGTTGCAGCGAGTTCACTCGCCCGGGCCGACCTCGCTCACCCGCAGCCGCAGGTGCACCGTCGTGCCCTCGCCGGGGGTGGAGTCGACGGTCACCTCGCCGCCCCACGATTCCACCAGCCGCCGCACGATCGCCAGGCCGAGGCCGGTGCCGCTGCTGCGGGTGGAGAATTGGGGCTCGAAGATGCGCGGGAGGAGCTCGGGCGGGATTCCCTCGCCCGTGTCCGCGACGTCCAGGTGCAGCCATTCGCCCCCGCCCACCGGCGCGGCGGTGATGCGGATCTCGCCGCCGGAGCCGTCCATGGCGCCGCGGGCGTTCTCCAGCAGGTTGATGAGGACCTCCTTCAGCTCGCCCACCCGCGCACGCACGCGGGGAGCGTCGGGCGGCACGTCGAGGGAGTAGAGCACACCCTCCGCCCCGCCGCCGCCGCGGTAGAGCGCGAGCGTTTCGCCGGCTACGCGGCCCACGTCCACCGCCTCCACCCCCGCGGCCGTCTCGGCGGGGGTGCCGAAGCGCGCGAAGGCACGCGCGATCTCGCCGAGCCGGTCGATCTCGCCGAGGACGGAGTCGGCGTTGCGCTCCAGGATGGCGCCGAAGTCGCCGCGCCCGTCGGCGTAGGCGCGGCGAAGGTGCTGCACGGCGAGCTTCATGGGGGTGAGCGGATTCTTGATCTCGTGCGCCACCTGCCGCGCCATCTCGCCCCACGCCAGCACCCGCGCCGTGCGGATCTCGGCCGTCACGTCCTCCAGCACCACCACGGCGCCCGGCCGCCCGCTGCGCACCGGGAGCGGACGCAGCCGCAGCCGGATCACGCGCCCCTCCACCTCGCGCTCCTCGCTCCACTCGCCCGTCGTCGCGGCGAGGTCGGAGTCCAGGAAGTTACGCACCGCCTGCGCCACGGCGGCGGGGAGCGGACGGTCGTCGGGGATGGGCTCGCCGGGCTGCGGCATGGCGCCCAAGATCTGCCCTGCGCGCGGGTTGATCAGCGCCACGCGCCCGCCTGAGTCCAGCGCGATCACCCCCGTGGCCGCCTCAGCGACGATGGCCTCCGTGCGGCGCTTCTCCCCCACCAGCTCCGCCTGCGTCTCGCGCAGGCCGTGCACCATCTCGTTGAAGGCGTGGAAGAGGCGCCCGAACTCGTCGCTCCTTTCCTCGGGGAGGCGCACGGAAAGGTCGCCCTCGCCCACGCGCGCGGCGGCCAGGCTCATCCCCTCGATGGGCCGCGAAAGGGCGCGCCCCACGCCCAGCGCCAAAATGACGGAGAGCGCGGCGCCCAACAGGCCGGCCAGCAGCACCACGTCGGTCAGCTCCCGCTGCCGACGCGCGATCTCGCCCGCCGCCAGCGGCGTGGGCGATGCGAGCACGTCCGCCGCGGCCAGGCGGCGGTACGCGACCAGGTACGGCTGCCCGGCCAGGCGCCGCTCCTCGCGCTCCTCCACCGACTCGCCCACGGCGAAGGCGAGGTAGGTGGGCGGCGCGAGCCAGGTGTGGTAGAGCCCCAGGTCGATCACCTCGGGCGACGCAGCCTCGGCCAGCACCCCGTGGTGGTAGAGGAGCAGGTCGATGCCGATGTGCTGCGACACCTCGGCGAGCGTGGAGCCCTGCACCTCGGCCACCGCCTGCGCCAGCCCGCGCTCCGCCACCGCCTCCGCCGTCCTCACCACCTCGCGCGAGAGGGCGCGGTACGCGGTGCCCCCGAAGGCGGCCATCGGGAGGAGGAAGAAGGCAAAGAGCGCGATCGTGAGCTGACCGCGGAAGCTCCACATGCGCCGCCACTGGCCCGATGCGAGCCCCAGCGGCTCGCCGCAGAGCGTGCGCGCGGCGGCCCAGAGCGCCACCAGCACGCCCAGGATCAGCACCTGCGCCAGGAGCGCCCTCGCCGCCAGGATCTCCGTCGATGGCGTGGGCACCAGCAGGTGCGCGTGCTGCGGCCCGCTGGGGAAGCGCACCGCCGCCTCGCTTCGCCATCCGTGCTCCGCGCGCACCCAGCGCATCCCGCCAGGCGGAATCGCGGGTCGCCCGGCCGCGGGCGCCAGGGAGAGCGTCACCGCATCGCCCGCGCCGGCGTCCTCCTCGGGGTCCAGGAAGCGGGCCAGCGCGGTGGTGCGCCCCAGGTGGCGGCGCGGCGGCACCGCCACCGAAACGGTCTGGCCGCCCGGCAGCGTCACCGCCAGCAGGTACTGCAGCTGGTCCGAGCCGGTGAAGCGCTGCACCAGCGGCTCCTCCGCCTCGCGCGCCGCGCGGAGCACCTCGGCCACGCGGTCGGCGGGGATCTGCGCATCGCTCAGCCGCAGCTCGGCCGACGGGCTCTCCCCCGTCCACAGCGTGACGCGGGCCTCGTACCCCTCCTTCGCCAGCCCGCTCTCGACCCACGACTGGTAGAGGAGGCTCACCCCCTGGCGCCCTTCGGCCGCGAAGAAGAGGACACGCTCCGCAAACTGGCGCAGGAGGAAGTCGAGGAAAGGATCGGCCTGCGTACCCAGGCGCCCCAGGTTGCTCTCGGCCTCGGCGAGGCGGGCGTTCTGGTGCATCAGCCAGAGGTGCGGAAGCGCCACCGACCCCGCGATCCACCCCGCCAGCGCCCAGGGGAGGAGCGCGCCCCGCCCGGCCCCGCGCCGTCCCACGCCCGCCCCTGCCAGGGCAAAGGGCACGGCCCAGAGCGCCGCCGTCCACAGCGGAAGCTCGCGGCCCGGGCGCCACCAGAGCACCACCGCCGCCCCCAGCGCCACCGACAGCACCGCCGCCGCCACCACCAGCCCACTGCGCCACCGGGGCGACTCGCGCCCCTCGCCCTCGCCCAGCAGCGCGCGCAGCGGGAGGGCGGCCAGGAGCGCGGTCGCGGCTACGAGCGCCAGCCCGCCCGCGGGATGCGCCGCCAGCGCCCCCGCAGCCGCCGATGCGCGCACCAGCGCGATCGCCCCCACCAGCGCACCCGCGGCCAGCACCGCCCGCGCGGCCAGCGGCACCCGGTCCGCCAGCGGCAGCGACCGCGAGCGGGAGAGGAGCCACACCGCCAGCGCCGCCAGCACCACCAGGAGCTGCCCCAGCGTGGGATCGCCGGGCAGGGGGATGACGAACCCGAGCGGAGAGAAGAGGTCGCCCGCCGCACCCATCGCCCCCCACGGAAGCGCGAAGAGGGCGGCGGCCACGGCCGCCAGCGGCACGCCCCAGCCGCGGTCGCCACGCGCCCACGCGATTCCCAGCAGGACGACGGCCGCCAGCCACGCCAGCGCCACCGCCCAGCGCCCGCGCAGGACGATGCGCTCCCGCCACGTCTCCTGCGTCAGCGTGGCGAAGACGACGCTCAGGATGGGCCCCTGGTACCCCGTCCAGTCCCACGCGGAGTCCTGCGGCGCGAACTCGGGGGTGGTGAAGCGCGGCGCCACGCCGTACCTGCGTCCAAAGGTCTCCGCGTACGGCGGCGTCCCCTCGCCCACCTCCACGTGCGCCTCCAGCAGCTCCGCCGCCACCGCCACGCGCCCGTTGGGGAGGCGGTTGGTGAAGTACAGGTAGCCGAAGAGCGGCCCCGCGGAGTACGAGTAGAAGTGGAGTCCCGCGCGCACCGAGTCCGGCACGGTGCCGCGATGCTCCCCCGCCCACACCAGCGGCGACCCGTCCGGCTCGTATACGGCCAGCGCGGTGACGTTGCGCTCGCGCCGGATCCGCTCCATCCGCGCGAAGAGGGCCGCGTTCGCCGCCCGCGCGCCACCGGCCGCACGCGCCGCCTCCGCCGCGGCCAGTGTGTCGCGGTCGAAGATGTCGTCCAACCCCTGCTTGACCTCGGCGCCGACTCGGGTCTCGGCGGCGAAGCGCACGCGCTCCCAGTTGCGCGCCCCTTCCCCCAGGCGCAACTGGAACGATGCCCCTATACTGACGCCCAGCGCGAGCGCCATCGCCACGCTCCAGCGCCAGCGGGGGGCCACCTCGCGCGCCAGTGCGGCCCAGAGAATGCCCCCAGCCGCAGCGCCGGCGAGCCACACCGGCGACAGCAGGAGGATCCACGCGGCCAGCGCCAGCGTGGCGCCCCACGCCGCGGCCCAGGCGAGCGCCTGCGGGCGCCGCACCCCCTCAGCCCAGCGCAGCATGACCCCCGAACCCCGTCCCGCGCACCCGGCCTACGCTCTCAACGACCTCCCCTGGAGCGAGGTGGCCGCGCGCGTGGCCACCGAGCGGCGGCTGATCCTCCCCATCGGCGTGTGCGACCAGTACGGGCCGCATCTGCCGCTGGGCGCCGGCACCCGCGTGGTGGAGGCGCTGGCGGACGACCTGGCGCGGGAGTTCGGCGTCCTGCGCGCGCCGGTCTTCCCCTTCGGCGTCAACGTCCCCGCCGAGGCGGACTACGCGGGCACGGCCACGCTGCGCGCGAAGACGCTGCACCGGGCGCTCAACGAGGTGGCGGCGGCGTGGGCGTCGCACGGCTTCAACGAGTTCATCGCCATCACCGCCTCGCCGCACGACCCGCACGTGGAGGCCATCGCCACCATCCGGGCGCCCCATGCGCGGGTCCGCGTGGTGGACGCGCTCTCTGTGGACCTGTCTCAATTCGTGGAGGGGTCGGGGGGGCCCGAGCACGGGGGCGAGGCGCTGACCTCGATCCTCCTCCACCTGCACCCCGAGCGGGTGAGGATGGAGGACGCCAGGGACTTCCGCATGGGCGTGGACGAGTTCCGCCGCTTCGCCCGCGGCCAGCTGAAGCGCCTTCCCGCCGGCTGCCCCGGCTCCGTGGGCGAGCCCACCCGTGCCACGGCGGAGAAGGGGCGGCGCATGTACGAACATATCCTTCAGAAGATACGTCACAAGGTGTTCATCGCTCCGCCGCGCGATGAGGAGGAGTAATACGGCGAACTACCGTTTCACACAGAGACGCAGAGGGGCACAGAAAGAACCGCAGGAGGGTTTCTCTGCGCCTTCCAGTTTACTCTGTGACCTCTGTGTGACGCGCCGTTCCTCTGCGCCCGCGGGGAAGCCCGCGCCTTGCATGGGGAAACACCGTACTCCCCCGCGGGGTACGACCTTATGGAACCCGCACGGGCGGGACCTCACATGACGGGGCGCCGCGGCGTCCCCGGGAGATGATGATGACCAGGCAAAGTACGAAGCTCGTCCGGATCGCGCTCGCGGCACTCGCGGCGCTGGCACCGGTGACCGCGGGGGCCCAGGCCGGCGCGTCTGACCAGGGGACCTTTCGCGTCTACGTGGGCGACCGCGAAGTGGGGACGGAGGAGTTCACCATCCGCCAGATCGGCAGCGGCGAGACCTCCGAGTTCACCGCCAACGGCCGCGTCTCCCTGCGCCTGGAAACGGGGACGCTGGAGCTGACCCCACGCCTCCGCGCTCGCGGCCTCTCCGCCGACCCAGCGTCTTATCAGGTGGACGTCGGCGGCGACTCGCCCCGGAAGATCGTGGGGAACGTGGGCGGCGGCCGGTTCAGCGCGCGCATCGTGACCGCGGCCGGCGAGCAGCTGCGCGAGTACGCCGCCAGTACCGGCGCGCTGGTGCTCGACGAGGGGGTGGCGCACCACTACTTCTTCCTGGCCCAGCGGCTGCGCTCGGGGCGCGTCCCCATCATCGTCCCGCGCGAGAACCGCCAGGTGATGGCTACCGTCACCTCGCGCGGCGAGGAGCGCGTGGACATCAACGGCACGCAGGTGAGCCTCTACCACCTCGTGGTGCAGCCTGCTGGCGCCGGCGTCCAGCACGTCTGGGTGGACGCCCTCAACCGCGTCATCCGCGTCGAGATTCCCGACCGCGGCTACCGCGCCGTCCGCACCGAGATCCCGCGGTAACGAGCTCGGACAACCTCCCGGGATCCATCGAAACAGCGCCCGTGCAAACTCCTGCACGGGCGCTGTTTCTTTAGGGTTGCTCGACCGAAGTTCATCGCGTAACTTGTAGATGTGCTTTCCCAAAGGCTATACAACATCTACAAGGAGAGGCCGATGGCGCGGAAGGCATACGGCGGAAAGACGCCCGATCCCGGGATGGGCAAGAGCTCTGCTGAAGAGTCGCGTGGCAAGGCTGCGTACACCTATGGCGTCCCGCGTGGAACGAAGCGGGTTGCAGTACGTGAGAAGCAGACCGATGCGTTCAAGATGTTCCAGGGGCAGCAGGGCACACAGGTATTCTACCAGGATGCCGGAGTGGGCTCGGCGCGCGCGAAGAGGAAGCCCGTCTCCTCGAAGTCATTTCGTGAAGGCATCGAGCAATCGCTGCAAAGCCGGGCGCTGGAGGTTTTCCGCGCCGCCCTCGAGCGCATGACACCGGAGCAGCTTCAGCATGCCGTGGGGGCTTCGACGGCCGCGGGAACCATCGTAGAGGTCCTGAACGCGTCTCCGGACGTCGGGCTGCGAAAGGAGTCGGCGATGACACGCGCGCTGGCTCGCGGAGCAGTCGCGAAGCAGGAGATGATCCAGGAGTCGGGTGGCTGCTTCTCGTCGGGCCAGGTCGCGAAGCTGCTCGGCATCACGCAGTCCGGCGTAAACCTCCGACGCAGCCGAAGCGGGATACTCGCCGTTCCGCTCTCGGGCGGGGAGTGGGGCTTCCCCGCACGACAGTTCCAGGATGGAGAGCTGCGCCCCGGCCTTGCCCAGGTGCTGCGCGCGGCCAGCGCAATGAGCCCGTGGGTTCTTCTTTCGATCCTGCTCGATCCCGTTCCCGGTTCCGAGGATACGGTCATCTTCGACGCGCTCGACCGCCCCGAGGTGCTCGAGGACATGCTCAACAGGATCGCCACGTACGGTCACCACGTCGCGTCCTGATGGCGATCGCATTGCCTGCAAAGCCTCCGGTCGTGGGAGTTCCGGTGTCCCGTGTGCTCTGGAGGCTGCACCGGAGCGACCTGGGCGCGATCTGGTTTGGACCGAGAGCCAGGGCGTTGGGCCGCTTCGACGATCCGGCGCTCGGCTACGGCGTGCTCTATCTGGGTGAGACTCCAGGAGTGACCGTGCTGGAGACCCTCATACGAGGCACCTCGCGCTGCACGGTACAGCGGGCAGATTGGAAGAGTTGCGTCGTCTCACGAGTGCGGCTCGCGGAGAAGCTCCAGGTGCTCCAGTTCGAAGGGAGGCGCCTTCCCGAGTTCGGGATCGGGGCGGAGCGGGCACACGCGGGATCGTACGATGAGTGCCAGGCGCTTTCCGCGGAAGTGCATGCGGCGTTGCCGAACGTCGACGGCATCCAGTACCGCTCACGATGGGACCCGAGCTGCCTCTGCTGGGCGGTGTTCGACCGCGCGGCGCACAAGATCGCCGGAGCGGAACATCCGGAACCGCTGCACGGAAGCGCGATAGGCGAAGAGATCTTGGACACATACCCGATCCTCGTGACCTGAGGGAGCCCTCTCTCCGCGGCTCCGCGGCTCCGCGGCTCCCGTGAAACATTGGGGATGCCCGGGCACGTACGGAACGCCGCGGGAATTACGTTCGGCGCGAATCGGCGTTAGATTGTGGCTTCCCTCCGCACCGCCCCAAACACCTCTCATACGATCATGTCCTCCATCGAAGCCCACGCACCCGTCCACTCCGAGGCGGAGGCCGCGGGCCCCGGCTCGCTCGGGCGCCGCATCCTCGACACTTTCGTCTCCCCCGGCGAGCTGTTCTCACGGCTGGGGCCCGCGCCGCCCTGGCTCGACGTGCTCATGGTGGCGGCGGTGGTCACCACCGTGATCATGATCCTGATCCCTAGCGAGGTGTGGGTGGCATCCTCGCGCGAGGCCTGGAACAACCTGGAGCCCGCGCAGCGCAAGGCGATGACACCCGAGGCGATGGCCCGCATCGCCCGCATCACGGGGCCGATCGGGGCGTTCATCGGCACCTTCATCATGGCCTTCGTCGTGGCCGGGCTGCTGAAGCTGGTGTTCGGGGTGATGATGGGCGGCGAGGCGACCTTTGCGCAGTACCGCAGCGTCGTCTCGCACGCGGCGCTGATCAGCGCGCTCGGGCTCGCCGTGACGCTCCCGATCTGGATCGTGACGGGGGACATGAACACGCAGCTTTCCGCGGCCCTGCTGGCGCCGGACCTTCCCAAGGGAGTGGTGCGCTCGCTGCTGCAGGCGCTGGCCGTCTTCAACATCTGGTGGCTGGTGGTGCTGGCGCTGGGCGTGGCCGCCGTCAACCGCGGCAAGGTGTCGATGGCGGCCGCCGCGGGGGTGACCCTGGGCGTCTTCTTCGCCGTCTCGGCGGTGGCGGGGCTGATCGCGGGGCGCTGAAACGTTGGAAAAGGGGCCGTAAACCGTTATATTTCACGCAGTAACGCCCGGCGTCCACGGGGATCCATCCCCGGGCGCCGGCGCGCGCGACCCGCTGAAACTTCTCTCTCCGGCACCCCGTAGGGGCGCCATCCGCGGTGCACTCGCACGCGCAGCATCCGCACTTCACCGGCAACACTCCTATGCACAGCCACCGCCGCCACACGGGCGCCCTGGTCTTCGCGGCCCTGGCCGTCCTCGCCTCGCCGCTCGCCGCACAGCAGACCACCGGCCAGCGGCCCGCACCGCAGCAGGACGGGCTCACCATCGAAGAGGCCGTCAACACGGCCCGCGCCGGCAACCCGGACCTGCTGGCCCAGCGCAACGACCAGCGCGGCACCCGCGCCGCCGTCCGCTCCGCCCGCGCCGACCTCTACCTCCCCTCCGCCAACGCCCAGGCCGAATTCGGCTACACGGGGAGCGGCGTGCAGCGCTTCGGGAGCGAGGTGTTCGGCGTGCGGCCGCAGTACTACTCCTCCGGCTACTACGTGGGGATTGGGTACGAGCTGAGCGGCGCCAAGCTGATGCAGCCCCGCATCGCGCGGGCGCAGGAGAACGCGACGGCGCGGCGGGTGGAAGGGTTCGAGGCCAACATGGTGAGCCAAGTGGCGCAGCAGTACCTCACCGCCCTCCAGGCCGGCGAGCTGGCCGCGCAGGCGGAGCGCGAGGTGGCCCGCACCGTGGAGCACGAGCGGCTCGCCAAGGCCCGCCTGGAGGTGGGCGCCGGGACGCCGCTGGACGTGCGCCGCGCCGAGGTGCAGCGCGGGCAGGCCGAAGTCGCGCTCCTGCAGCAGCGGAACGCGCACGCCACCGAGGTGCTGCGCCTGGGGCTGGCGATGGGCCGCTCGATTCCGGCGGACACGCGCCTCACCTCCAACTTCACCCTCTTCGAGCCGCGCTGGACGGCGGAGGAGCTGGTGGCGATGGCGCAGGCGAACAACCCCAACGTGGCTTCGGCGCGCGCCAACGTCTCGGCGGCGCGCACGGGGATCCGGGCGGCGCGCTCGCAGTACCTCCCCACCGTCAGCTTCAGCGCGGGCTTCCGCGGGTCGGTGTACAGCGCCGGCAACCTGAACCCGCTGTACGACGAGGCGCTGGGCAACACCGACGCCCGTTTCGAGGGGTGCCTGCAGGGGAACCAGCTCGCCACGCTCCTTGGGCAGCCGCAGCGGCCCTGCGGCCAGTACGACGTGAGCAACCCCCTGGTGGTGGACAGCGTGCGCAGCTCCGTAAAGGACGCCAACCCGCGCTTCCCCTTCGGGTACGAGCGCCAGCCCCTGGCGGCCGGCCTCACCTTCTCGCTCCCCATCTTCAACGGCCTGCAGCGCGAGCGGCGGATCGAGGAGGCGCGGGTGAGCGCGCAGGACGCCGAGCTCCAGCTTCGCATGCAGGAGCTGCAGCTTCGCACCAACGTGGAGACGGCGCTCCTTTCGCTGCGCACCGCGTACGGCGCCGCCCAGCTGCAGGAGCAGGTGGTGCAGCGCGCCGGCGAGGAGCTGCGGCTGGCGCAGGAGCGGTTCCGCTTAGGCGCGACTAGCTCCGTGGAGGTCACCGACGCGCTGACCTCGCTTCGTGAGGCCGAGCGCGCCCGCATCGACGCCGTGTACAACTTCCATAAGTCGCTGGCCGCGCTCGAGGCGCTGGTCGGACGCTCCCTTCGCTGAGGCACCGGCCTGCTGCCGGTAGAGGATAAAGAGTGACGATGTCGAGCAAGAAGATCATCATCGGGGTGGCGATCCTGGCGTCCGTGGGCGGGCTGGCCGGGGTGGCGGTGGCCAAGCGCGGCCCCAGCGGCGCGCTGGTGCGCACCGAGGTGGTGGCGCGGCGCGACCTGGTGTCGGTGGTGACGGCCAGCGGCAAGATCGAGCCGAAGCGCAAGGTGGACATCTCCGCAGACATCTCGGGGCGCGTGATCCAGGTGGCGGTCGAGGAGGGGCAGTGGGTGGACAAGGGAGCGCTCCTCCTGCGTATCGACCCCAGCCAGTTCCA
>DASWNZ010000281.1:0-29151 GCA_036398975.1 Longimicrobium sp. | reverse complement strand
CCTTGTACGTATGGGCGAGGCGGGATACCTTGCATCAGAGCACCGTTTTGGTGTAGCGGTTTGTGAGAGGCTTCTTGGCGGAAGTGACTCACAATCTACTACTTCAAGGCGGTGCTCGCTCTTTTCCACGCAGGATCTGGGATGAATCCCCCGGCTGGAACTACGGGAAGGCGGCTGAAGCCGGCTCGAGCGGCTGCGAGCCGCTTCCCGAATTGTGTCATCCTGAGCGACGCGCCTCTCCGACCTCTCCTCGGCTCCGGCCCCTGGCGCGTAGCGAAGGATCTACTGCGCGTGACGAGGGGCTCGCGGGTACCCACCGTTCTCCTGCGTCGTCGGCTAGATCCTTCGGTCGCCGCAGGAGATGGGCGCAGACGGCGGCGCTGGAGCGGGCGGCTCCCTCAGGATGACAAAAAGCAGAAGGCACGGAGAGAACCATCCTCTCCGTGCCTCCATGTCCATCGATCAGCCAAAAGAGCTCAGCCGACGACCTTGCGGACCTCTTCGGCGAGGCGGGGGATGATCTGATTGAGGTCGCCGACGATGCCGTAGTCGGCCACCTTGAAGATGGGGGCTTCGGGGTCCTTGTTGATCGCCACGATGTAGCGCGACGAGCGCATGCCGGCCAGGTGCTGGATGGCGCCCGAGATGCCGACGGCGAAGTAGAGGGTCGGCGACACCGTCTTCCCCGTCTGCCCCACCTGCTCGGCGTGGGGGCGCCAACCCGCGTCCACCACCGCGCGCGAGGCGCCGACGGTGGCGCGGCCGTGGAAGGCGTCGGCCAGGTCTTCGAGGATCTTGAAGTTCTCGGCGCTCCCCAGCCCGCGCCCGCCGGCCACGATCACCGGCGCCTCTGCCACGTCCATCTTCTCCCCCGCCGCCGCGCGGATCTCGCGGACGATGACGCCGAAGTCCGCGCCCTCCAGCGAGACGGCGAGCGGCTCGACGGTGCCGGCCTTGGCGTTCTCGGCCGGGTTGAAGGAGTTGGGGCGCAGCGCCAGCACCGCCGGCTTCCCCGTGACGGTGACGCGCGCGTTCAGCTTGCCGGCGTACTTGGGCCGCGTGGCGACCACCTGCCCGCCCTCCACCTCCAGCGAGGTGACCTCGCTCAGGTACTCCACGCCCATGCGCGCGGCGACGCGCGGCGCCAGGTCACGCCCCAGCGACGTGGCCGGGAAGAGGGCGGCCTCGCACCCGTTCTCCTTGAGGTAGCTCGCGATCACCGTGGTGAACGCCTCGGGGTGGTACTTGTCGAACGACTCGCTCTCGCCGGCCAGCACGCGGTCCGCGCCGTAGCGGCCCAGGTCGGCGGCCACGCCCGAGGTGCCGGGCTTCCCCAGCACGGCGGCGACCACCTCGGTGCCCAGCCCGTCCGCGAGGGTGCGGGCGGCGGTCACCACCTCCTGCGCCACCTTGCGCAGCTCCCCCTCGCGCGTCTCCGCGAACGCAAATATCGCCATCTGTGGCTCGTCTCCGCTGTGAAGTTCAGAACGGCATCAAAGTACTTTCGCTTCTTCGCGAAGCAGCCGCATCAGCTCGGGCACGGCGTCGGCGCCCTGCCCCACGATGCGGCCGGCCTTGCGCTCCGCCGGGTAGGAGAGCTGCTGCGCGGCGGCGGCGCTGTCGCCGGTGGCGGCGGGCTTCTCCTCGAGCGGCTTCTTCTTGGCCGCCATGATCCCCTTGAGCGATGCGTAGCGCGGCTCGTAGGCGCCCTTGGTGAGGGTGAGCGCGCACGGCATGCGCAGCTCCACCACCTCGGTGCCGCCCTCGATCTCGCGCTGCGCCACCACCTTGCCGTCCTGCACCTCGAACTGCGTGACGGCGCTCGTCACCGGGATGCCCAGCAGCTCGGCGGTCATCGGCCCAACGGCCTGGAGGTCGTCGTCCACGGCGCGCAGGCCGAAGAGGAGGAGGTCGTACTCGCGCCCCTTCACCTCGTCGGCCAGGGCGCGGGCCACGGCCAGCCCCTCGAGGCCACCGGCGGCCTTGAGGAGGACGGCGTTGTCGGCGCCCATGGCCAGCGCGGTGCGCAGCGTCTCGGCCGATTCGGCGCCGCCCACGGTCATCACGGTCACTTCACCGGAGCCCGCTCCCTCCTTGTGCTTCAGGGCGGCTTCGACGGCGAACTCGTCGTACGGGTTCAGCACGAACTTCATTCCCGCAGGGTCGACGGTCCCCCCGTCGCCCGCAATGCGAAGGCGCGCCTCGGTGTCCGGGACGCGCTTCACGCACACGATGCTCTTCACGCGCGCATCTCCTCAAGCGTCTGGTGATTCGTTTCGGATGCCGCCCGGCGGCTCCGAAGCCGGGCAGAATAGCCGGACCGGCCCCGACCGGCAAGCCTTCATGGGAACAGAGGGGTTCGGGCGAGTGAACTCGCTGCAACGACAGCACAAAGTCCGCCTGCGCGGACTGGCTGCGGCGCGCGAGCCGGCTTCAGCCGCCTTCCCGTCGTTCCAGCCGGGGGCTTCAGCCCCCGGTGCGCCGGGCCAAACCAAAAGGCGCGGACACCCACATCCGCGCCTCTCCCCGCGTCTCCGCGCCTCCGCGTGAGCCCGCCGTTACAGCCGCGCCGGTGGCCGCGCGTTCGGGTTGGTCTCCGGCAGCGGCGAAACCGTGTCGCCGCGGGCCGCAGCCGGGGCGCCGGGGTTGGGCGCGCCCGGGAGCGTGGCGCCCGGAGGAGTGCTGTCCGAGCTGGACAGGTTCTCCAGGTGGATCGTCGTGTCCACCAGCCCCGCCCGTGCCGCCTCCTCCGGCGACATGGCCTTCGCGGCCGCCTGCACCTGCTGCGTCGACGAGCCGTCCATCGGCTCCGCGTTCGTGGTGTCGATCGCGGCGGCGGGCGCGTTCGCCTCGTCGTCCTCGCCGCTTCCCCCGCAGGCGGCGGAGAGCAGCAGGGCGCCCACGAGGGCGGCACGGAAAAGCATCATCACGAGCTCCTTGGGGCAGGTTGTGCCGCTCTTCAGGCCTGGGCCGGCTCCGCGTCGCCCAGCCGCTCCACGTAGAAGCGGCGGACGCGCTCGGCCACCTCGGCGGCGCGCTCCCAGTGCGGGAGCGGCCCCGTGGGCAGCCCGACCACCGTCACGTTCGGACGCTCCTCCAGCTCGGGGAGGCGCTTCATCTGCACCGCGCGGCGGCTCTCGGCGGTGCCGTGCACCACCAGGATCGGCTGGCGGAGGCGCAGGTACGTCTCCATCGCCTCCTTTACGAAGAGGCGGCCGTTCACCACGTCGTCCAGCGGCCGGGCGGCGCCTTCCACCCGCGCCGTCTCCACCGCGTACTCCACGAACTCGTCCGGCACCCCGAAGTCGGGGGTGAAGAGCTGGTCGCGCGCGAACTCGAAGACGCGGTCCGGCGTCGTGAGGCGCTCGTACAGGGCGCGCTGCACGCCGGGGAGCATGAAGGCCAGCTTCGACCGCAGGCGCCCCACCTCGGCCGGGTCGTCGCCCAGGCCGGCGGGCTCCAGCGCGACCAGCGACCGCACCAGGTCAGGCCGGCGGCGGGCGACCTCGGCGGCGTAGGTGGCGCCCAGCGACAGGCCGATGACGTCCGCGCCGCCGGCGGGGCGCACCACGCGCTCAAGGAAGTGCTCCAGCTGGTCTTCCAGCACGTCCGGCGTGTACATGATCTCCGGACGGTCGCTGTGGCCGAAGCCCACCCACTCCAGCGCGAAGATCGGCCGGTCGCCGCGGGCGAGCGCGCGCACCAGGGGCCGCATCTCGTGCGCCGAGGCGACCGCGTTGATGGAGTGCACGAAGACCAGCGGCCTCCCCTCGCCCTCTCGCGAGTAGAAGGCGTAGTGCACGTCGCCCCAGGGCACGTACTCCAGCCGCATCCCCAGCGCGTTGGGAAGCTCGGTCACGGGGCGCTGGCGCGACCTTCCCGCGCCCACCAGGAAGACGCCGTACGCCGCCAGCGCCGCCGCGGCGGTCAGCCCCGCGGCACGCCCCGCCTGGCCCAGCCGGCCGCGCGAGGGCTTCTCGCCGCCGGCCGCATCCAGGCCACGTTCCCGCCGCCGTTCCCGGCGCGCTTTCTCTTGGTTCTCGTCGCGGTCCGCCATGTCTCCATTCCCCTTGCAAACAGGAGGCCCGGCGCTCACCGCCGGGCCTCCGCCCCGTTCCGAAGCCCGCCCGATCCGTTTACCGCAACGACGTCTGCGTCCCCGGCTGCACCTCGGCCACGGTGGCGCCGGGCACCGCGTTCCACAGCGAATTGGCCCCCTTCTGCGCCCACCCCATCGGCCTGGAGCCCAGGAAGAAGAGGAGGATCACCGCCACTCCCGCCAGCGTCACCGCCCAGCGGGTGGGGCCGGGGAGCCATGCGTGGCGGTGGTCGTCGCCCGAGCGCGCGGGGCGCATGTACATCACGATGATCACGCGCAGGTAGTAGAAGTACGAGATCAGCGACGCCAGCACCAGGAGCACCGCGACCGGCGCCAGCCGAGCGTCCACCGCCGCGCGCAGGATGTACAGCTTCCCCAGGAAGCCCGCCGTGAGCGGGAAGCCCGCCAGCGACAGGAGGAAGATGGAGAAGAGCCCCGCCATCAGCGGCTTCTGCGACGCGAATCCCGCCCAGTCCTCCAGCGCCACCCGCTCCTCGCCGTTCTCGCGCGAGTTGGCGATCACGATGCCGAACGCCCCCACCGTCATGATGGTGTAGACGACCAGGTAGAACAGGAACGCCGCCACCCCGCCCGGCGACGCGGCGAGCAGCGCCACCAGCAGGTAGCCGGCGTGCGCGATCGACGAGTAGGCGAGCATCCGCTTGACGCTCCCCTCGGTGAGCGCGATCAGGTTGGCGCCGAACATGGTGATGACCGCCAGCCAGAACACCGGCTCGCGCCACACGTCGGCCGCGCCGCCGAAGGCGACCACGAACATGCGGATGAAGGCCGCGAACGCCGCCGCCTTCACGCCAGTCGACATCAGCGCCGTGATCGGCGTGGGGGCGCCGTCGTACGCGTCCGGCGTCCACATGTGGAAGGGCATGGCGGCCACCTTGAAGGCGAAGCCCACCATCGTCAGCGCCATCCCGGCCAGAAAGATCCCGCCGAAGGGAGCCGCGCCGCCGATCACCGCCTGCCCGATCCCGCGAAGGTTCGTCGTCCCCACCGTCCCCCACACCAGCGCCAGGCCGTACAGGAAGAAGGCGCTGGAGAATGCGCCGAGCAGGAAGTACTTGAGCGACCCCTCGGACGAGCGCGGGTCCAGCCGGTCGAAGCCCACCAGGACGTAGATGGCCACCGACATCACCTCGAGCCCCACGAAGAGGAGCATCAGGTCGCGCGCGCCGCCCATCAGCATCATCCCCAGAGTGGCGAACAGCACCAGCACGTGGAACTCGCCGCGGTTGATGCCGCGCCGGTCCAGGTAGCCCATGGAGAGGAAGATGGAGAGCGCCGCCGACCCCAGGTAGATGAAGTTGGTGACCATCCGGAAGTTGTCCAGCGCCACCATCCCCACGTCCGATCGGTCGGCCACGTTCACCAGCGCCAGGTTGGCCACCGCCGTCAGCGCCAGCGTCGCCAGCGTGAGCCAGGCCACGTTGGGCCGCGACGGCTCCGACCGGTTCCCCTTCTGGAAGACGTCCACCATCAGCACGCCCATGGCGCCCAGCGCCAGCACGATCTCCGGGAGCAGCGCCCAGAAGTAGTGCGATTGGCGGGCCAGGTCCAGCACGTCCGGACGCCCGAGCGTCCGGAAAAAGTCAGCGACCATGAAAGCGGTTCTCCCCTACGGTTGGACGGCGACGGGGGCCCCGAAGCCCTGCGGCATCCGCGACTCCTTCACCTGCGCCAGGACGCGCTCGGCGGAAGGCTCCATGCGGTCCAGGAACGGCTTCGGGTACACCCCCAGCCACAGGATCAGCACCACCAGCGGCAGGAGGATGGCCAGCTCGCGCCGGTTGAGGTCGGGCACGTGGCGGTTGGCCGGCCGGTCCAGCGCGTTGAAGATGGTCTTCTGCACCATCGGCAGCATGTAGTACGAGGCGAAGATCACCCCGGTGGCGCCGACGAGCGCCATCCACGGCTGGGTACGGAAGGCGCCCAGCAGCACCAGGAACTCGCCCACGAAGCCGCTCGTGCCCGGCAGCCCGATGGTGGTCATGGCCGCGAACACCAGCATGACGGAGAACACGGGGAGCGACGCCGCCAGCCCGCCGAAGTCGGCTATGTCGTACGAGTGGCGCCGCTCGTACAGCATCCCCAGCAGGAAGAAGAGCATGGGCGTGGAGAGCCCGTGGCCGATCATCACCAGCAGCGCGCCCTGCATTCCCTGCACGTTGAAGGCAAAGATCCCCAGGATCACGAAGCCCAGGTGCGCCACCGAGGTGTACGCCACCAGCTTCTTGGCGTTGGGCTGCACCGCCGCCACCAGCGCGGCGTAGATGATCCCCGCCAGCCCCAGCAGCATCGCCCACTTCACCACGCCGCTGCTCCGCGCCACGTCAGGGAACAGGGGGAGGGCGAAGCGGATGAAGCCGTACGTCCCCATCTTGAGCAGCACCCCCGCCAGCACCACCGACCCTGCCGTGGGCGCCTGCACGTGCGCGTGCGGCAGCCAGGTGTGGAAGGGGAAGATCGGCACCTTGACCGCGAACGCCAGCGCGAACGCGAGGAAGAGCATCGTCTGCTCCACTGCGGTGAGCTGCAGCGTCAGGAAGTCGAAGTAGGAGAAGCTGGGTGTAGGCACCAGCCCGCCGCTGGCCGCGCTGGCACGCCAGTACAGGTAGAGGATCGCCACCAGCATCAGCAGCGAGCCGACCGCGGTATAGAGAAAGAACTTGACCGCCGCGTAGATGCGCTCCTTCCCGCCCCAGATCCCGATGAGGAAGTACATGGGGATCAGCACCATCTCCCAGAACATGTAGAACAGGAAGAGGTCCAGCGACACGAACACCCCCACCACCCCGCCGGTCAGCGCCAGCAGCGAGGCGTAGAAGCCGCGCTCGCGGTCGCGAATGTACGTCCACGACCCCAGCACCATCAGCGGCAGCAGCAGGGTGGTGAGCAGCACCATGAAGAGCGAGATGCCGTCCATCCCGATCCGGTAGTGGATCCCCCACTCCTGGAACCAGGTGAGGTCCGCGCAGTTGTTGAACGGCACGGTGCGGTCGATCCACGCCCCCATCGTCGCGCCGCGCTGCACCGCGCTCATCCGGCACGAGCCGACGGGGTTGAAGGTGAAGAAGAGCGGGATGGACACCGCGAACTCGATCAGGCCGGCGATTAGGGCCACCCGCTTCGCGTTCCCCTCCCCGGCCAGGTACGCGGCCAGCGCGCCCAGCATGGGAAAGACGATCAGGAACGTCAGGATCCAGTGGCTCTGGTAGAAGTCGTTCATCGTTCCCGGTGCGTCAGAGCGCGAAGGCGCCGAGGAGAAGGAGCACGCCCAGCACGAGCACGAACGCGTAGGTGTTGGTCTGCCCCGTCTGCAGCCTGCCGAACACGAGGCCGAGCGCCTGCGAGGTGCGCCCCGCGAAGTCCACCAGCCCGTCGATCACGCGGCGGTCGAAGCTCGCCAGGAAGCGCGCGGACGCCCGGACGGGCCCCAGCACCGCGCGGTCGTAGAATTCGTCGATCCACCACTTGTTGTAGAGCGTGCGCTCGATCCCGTTGCGGTACGACGGCTCGGTGTCCGCGTTGCCCAGCACCTTCTTGCCGAGCAGCACCCACGCCGTCGCCAGCCCGCCCAGGCCGATGACGATGGCCAGGATGATGGGCCACTCCACGTGGTGCGCCTCGGGGATGTTCTGCAGGTTGGCGCGGACCACCTCCTCCGACCCGGCGATCACCGGGTGGAGCCAGCGGTGCAGCGCCGCACCCTGCCCGAAGTCGAACCATTTGACCACCGGCACGTGCGGCTCCACGTTCACGAAGCCGCCCAGCAGCGAGAGCGCGGCGAGCACCACCAGCGGCAGGCTCAGCGTCCAGTCGCCCTCGTGCAGGTGCCGCTCTTCCGTCTCGCCGCCGCGGAAGCGGCCAAAGAAGGTGTAGATCATCAGGCGGCCCATGTAGAAGGCCGTCATGAACGCCGCGATCGAGAGCGTCCCGCCGATGAAGCCCATCCAGGTGGCGCCCGAGATCCCGAACAGCTCCGCGCGTGACAGCGGCGATGCCCCCTCCGCGCCCAGCCAGGCGGCGCCGATGATCTCGTCCTTGGAGAAGAAGCCCGCGAACGGCGGCACGCCGGCGATGGCCAGCGTCGCGATCCCCATCGTGATGAAGGTGACCGGCAGGTACTTCTTGAGGCCGCCCATGTTGCGCATGTCCTGCGCGTCGGCCGGGTTGTGCGTGTGGTGCAGCGCCGCGTGCATGGCGTGGATCACCGCGCCGGAGCCCAGGAAGAGGCACGCCTTGAAGAAGGCGTGCGTCATCAGGTGGAAGACGCCGGCCGCGTACACGCCCATCCCCACCGCCGCGAACATGAAGCCGAGCTGCGACACGGTGGAGTACGCCAGCACCTTTTTGATGTCCCACTGCTTCAGGCCGATGGTGGCCGCGAAGATCGCCGTCAGCGCGCCGATCAGAGCGACCACCATCGACGCCGCGGGCGCCAGCGTAAAGAGCACGGACGAGCGCACCACCAGGTACACGCCCGCCGTCACCATGGTGGCCGCGTGGATCAGCGCGGAGACCGGCGTGGGGCCGGCCATGGCGTCCGGCAGCCAGATGTAGAGCGGGATCTGCGCGCTCTTGCCCGTGGCGCCGAGAAAGAAGAAGAGGCAGATCAGCGTGACGACGGCGCCTCCGTACACGAATTGCCCTGGCGCCGCCGCCGACACCCCGGCGAAGTCCAGCGTGCCCAGGTGCGCGAAGAGGAGGAACATCGCCATCAGGAAGCCGAAGTCGCCCACGCGGTTGGCGATGAACGCCTTCATCCCGGCGGCGGCGTTGGCGCGCTCGCTGAACCAGAAGCCGATCAGCAGGTACGACGCGAGTCCCACCCCCTCCCATCCCACGAACATCAGCGGGTACGAGGAGCCCAGCACCAGGATCAGCATGAAGAACACGAAGAGGTTCAGGTACGCCATGTAGCGCGGGTACCCGGGGTCCTCCTTCATGTAGCCGACGGAGAAGATGTGGATCAGCGACCCGACCCCCGTGATGATCAGCGTCATCACGATGGAGAGCGGGTCCAGCAGCAGCCCGGCCGTGACGTTCAGCGTGCCCGCGGGGATCCAGGTGAACAGCTCCGTCACCGGGTGCGTGCCGGTGCCCCGCATCGCCAGGAAGTTCACCACCGCCAGCGCGAACGCCGCCAGCATCACTCCCGGCGCCACGATGCTCGGCAGGGTGTGCGTCCACGGCTTGGGGCCGTGCGCGTGCCCGTGATCGTCGTGCGCATCGTGCCCGTGCGCGTCGTGCCCGTGGGCATCGTGCCCGTCGTGCCCGTGCGGGTGCACGTCGTGGGCGGCGTCCACGGGGCTGGGGCGCGTGCCGTGGTCCATCCCCTCCTGCTCGCTGGGCGCGGCGCCAGCCATCGCCAGGGCGGGCTGGTGCGCGGGGGCATGCGCGTGCTCGTCGTGGTGCGCGTCCCAGTACGGGTCGCCCACGGGGGGGAGCGCGGGAAGGGCGCGGCGCGCGGCGATGATCGCCACGATGCCGTTGATCACGAACCCGAGCAGCGGCAGCACCAGAATCGCCCAGGGAAGGACCGGGTGGAAGGCGGCGCCGTGCGCGCCCTCGGCACCTGCCTGCGTTGCCGCGTGCGCGGCCTCTTGGAGGATCGTCACGGGACGCTTACCACCGGAGCAGGCTGAAGTTCTTGACGTCCACCGACTCCCGGTGCCGGAAGGCGGCGATGACGATCGCCAAGCCGACCGCGGCCTCGGCGGCCGCCACGGCGATCACGAAGAAGACGAACACCTGGCCCTGCACCCCCGCGAAAGGGGAGAGCGCCACGAACGCCAGGTTCACCGCGTTGAGCATCAGCTCCACGCACATGAACAGGATGATGATGTTGCGCCGCACCACCACTCCCGCCACCCCGATGGAGAAGAGGAGGGCGCTGAGGATGAGCGGGTACTCGACCGGGATCTCGGACATGGGCCTTTACACCTTGCGCTTGGCGAGGACCACCGCGCCGATGCACGCGATCAGGAGGAGGATGGCCGTGGCCTGGAGCGGGATCATGAAGTCCTGGTAGAGCGGCATGCCGATGAGGCCCACGGTGCCGTTCATGGCCTGCGCGTTGTCCAGCGCGGCGCGCCCGGCGTCGTTCCCCAGCGGCGGGCGGTAGCCGCGCACGAAGACGCTGGTGAGGATGCCGAACATCCCCAGCCCCACCACCACCGCGGCCCCCTGCCAGGGCACCCCGCGCATGTCCGCCTCGGCATTGTGCCCCAGGTTCAGGAGCATGATGACGAAGAGGAAGAGCACCATGATGGCGCCCGCGTACACCAGGATCTGGATGATCCCGATGAAGAAGGCGCCGAGCAGGGTGTAGATGGCCGCGACGGAGAAGAACGTCCCGATCAGCCAGACGGCGCTGGCCACGGGGCTCCTTCGCGTCACCATCGCCAGCGCCGACCCGCCCGCGCACGCGGCGAAGAAGAAGAACAGGATCTGGTTCATGGGCTCCGGAATCAGGTCCGGGTTCGGGACTGTAAGTGCCTAGTGCCAAGTGCCTGGTGCCTGGTGGCCGAGCCCGAAGTCACTGGGCACTCGGCACTCGGCACTGGGCACTGCCGTTCATTCCCCCGCCGGGTCCGACGGATCCCACAGCAGCGTCACCGGGTGCGTCTGCTTCTGCAGGCGGTCCAGGTCGTACACGAAGTTCGAGCGGGTGTACTCGCCGTTCTCGTAGTGGTTGCCCACGTGGATCGCCTCCACCGGGCACACCTCCTGGCACATCCCGCAGAAGATGCAGCGGAACTCGTCGATCTCGTAGACGATGGGAAAGCGGTTCCCCTGGTCGTCCTCGCCCGGCACCAGCGTGATGCAGTTGGCGGGGCAGATGGTGGGGCACAGGCCGCACGCCACGCACTTGGGGCGCCCGTCGTCGTGCGTCTCCATGACGTGCGTCCCCCGCCACCGCGGCGAAAGGGGCTTCTTGACGTCGGGGTACTGGATGGTCTGCGTGCTCCGGTCACCGGCGTTGCTCATCAGGTGCCGGAACGTGAGCGCCATCCCCTTCAGCGAGGCTCGCAGGTAGCTCGACTTCCCCTGCGGGCGACGCATCACCTTTACGGTCGCGGCCATTTGAGTACAGCTCCTTACGGTTGTGCGGCGCCGCCCACCGGCACGCGCGCGGTGCGCCGCCGGGCCAGCTCCTGGGCATGCGCCCGCTTCGCTTCCATCGCGCCGGTGCCGCTGAGCACGTGGCCCTTGTCCAGCACGTAGAGCACCGCCGCCAGCATCACCCCGTTCACCGCCGTCAGCACCAGCCCGTACAGCGGCACGAACCGCCGGTTCAGGATCTCGGGCCCGTACATCCGCTCCGGGCGCACGCCGAACGAGTCCAGCGCCAGCACGGTGGCGGCCGTGATCACCACGGCGGCGAGCGCGGCGGGGAGCATCACCTTCCACCCCAGGTCCATCACCTGGTCGTAGCGGAAGCGCGGCACCGTCCAGCGCACGATCATGAAGACCATGATGAAGATGAAGGTCTTGATGGCGAAGGCCCCGAACGTCAGCAGCGTCAGCCACCACTCCGGCCGCGCGCCCACCCACTGGCCGCGCGCGTCGAAGCCCAGCATGTCGTCGCGCCCCCAGCCCGGGATGTCCCACCCGCCCAGGAAGAGCGTCGCCATCAGCGCGCTGACGGTAAGGACGTGCGCGTACTCCGCGATGAAGAACATGGAGAACTTCATCGACGAGTACTCGGTGTGGTACCCGGTCACCAGCTCGCTTTCGGCCTCGGGAAGGTCGAAGGGGAGGCGGTTGGTCTCCGCGAACGACGCGATCCAGAAGAAGAGGAACGACACCGAGAACGGCAGGGCGAACCAGAGGTTCATCTCCTGCTGCCGGTACACGATCTCCGGAAGCGAGACGTTGCCGACCACGAAGAACACCGACATCAGCGCCAGCCCCAGCGCGATCTCGTACGAGATCATCTGCGCGCCGGCGCGCAGGCCGCCGAGCAGCGCGTACTTGTTGTAGCTGGCCCACCCGGCGATCACGATGCCGTACACGCCCAGCGACGAGAAGGCGAGGAGAAAGAGCACCCCCACCGGCACGTCCGCCACCACCATCGGCACCACGCTGTTCCCCAGCCGCAGCGGCGACGCGAACGGAATCACCGCGAAGGTGATGAGCGCCGGGATGATGGAGAGCATCGGCGCGAGCGTGAAGAAGACCCCGTTGGCTTCGGCCGGGTTGGTCTCCTCCTTGAGGATGTTCTTGATCCCGTCGGCCAGCGGCTGCCCGAGCCCGCCGGGCCCCACGCGGTTCGGCCCGAGGCGATCCTGCATCCACGCGCTGACCTTGCGCTCCAGGAGCGTCAGGAGCGCCACGACCACCATGAGCACCGAGAACACCAGGATCACCTTGATCAGCGAAGCGATCAGGAACCCGGTGTCGCCGAGTGGCTGGAGCTGGGAAACGTTCTGCTGCATTTGAAAACCAGTGCCGAGTGCCTAGTGCCTAGTGCCCAGTGGACTAGTGCGTTAGTGCGTTAGGGGACTCGTCGTCCCCTCTATTTGTCATCCTGAGTGACGCGCCTCACCGCCCTCTCCCTTGCTCCACCCTCTGGCGCGGAACGAAGGATCTACTGCGCGTACCGAGTGGCCCGCCTTCGCTCGCCGTCCTCCTGCTTCGCCGGCTAGATCCTTCGCTCGCCGCAGAGAGTGCGGTGTGCGACGGCGTGCTTCCGTCCGGCGGCTCCCTCAGGATGACAGAAGAGCGCACTCACGCACTCACGCACTTCCATTCAGTCTCCCGCCTCCGCGAACGACGGCAGCACCGCGCCGTTCTGCGCGAGGTCGGTGTAGCTCAGGCCGCCGAACTCCGGGCGGACGGAGGCGAGCGCCGCGAAGGCATCGGCGGCGGTGCCCACGGGGGCGGCGTCGCTGATGCCGGCCAGGAGCACGCCCAGGATCTGCCACGCCGGACGCGCCATCCCCGGCGCCTGGATCGCGGGCCAGAAGCGCTGCACCCGCCGCTGCACGTTGGTGAACGTCCCCTCCATCTCCGCGAACGTCGTCGCGGGGAGGATGAAGTGGGCGTTGCGCGCGGCCGGCGAGGCGAAGTGGCCGACGTACACGTACAGCGAAGCGTTCGCCCCGAAGCCCTCCGGAGCGTCCGCCAGCTCGTCGCCCAGCACGAAGAGGACACCGCGGTGCGCGGCGGCCTCGTCCAGCCCGCCCGTCGCGCTGGTGCCGCCCGCGCGCTTGAAGCCGAAGAGCTCCACGCCGTGCACGTTGGCCGCGCGGTCCGGCCGCAGCGCCAACGTGGGGAAGCCGGGAAGGACCACCTCGTCGCCCGCCTCGCAGCGGAAGACTCCCTCACCGCCGCCCACCACGTCCATCACGCGGCGCAGGGCGCCGGCGTCCTCGTTGGCCATGAAGGGCGAGACCACGGCCCGCGCGTCGCGCACCGGCACGTCGCGCAGGGCGCCGGCGAGGCGGGTCAGCGCATCGGCCCACGACACACCCACCAGGCGGTCTCCGTCGCGGACGAGGGGGGCCTCGATGCGGCCCTCGCGGTTGATCCACTCGTAGTTCAGCCGCCCGTAGTCGCACATCCAGTGCGCGTTGACCTCGGGGTTGGGGCGCGGCTTGATCCGCATGACGGCGTTGTCGCGCGTCTCCAGGCGGACGTTGCACCCCTGCGTGCAGTTGGGGCAGATGGAGGGCGCGCGGTCCAGGTCCCAGGCGCGCGCCTTGTGCAGGAAGTCCTTGGAGACCAGCGCGCCCACCGGGCACAGGTCCACGATGTTGTCCGCCCAGATGTTGCCCTCGAGACCCTCGTCGAAGAAGGTGTCGATGACGTTCTTGTGCCCACGCTGCACCACGGCGAGCCGCTCGTCCTGCGCGACCTCGCGCATGAAGCGCACGCAGCGGGTGCACATCACGCAGCGGTCCGCGTTGAAGAGCACGTCCCCGCCGAAGTCGTCGCGCCCCTGCACGCGCTTCGGCTCCTTGAGGCGGCCCATGGCGCGCCCCTCGGCCGCGGTGTAGTCCTGCAGCTTGCACTCGCCGCTCTGGTCGCACACCGGGCAGTCCAGCGGGTGGTTGACCAGGTAGAACTCCAGCACGCCCTTGCGGGCCTCCAGCGCCTTCTCGCTCTGCGTGTGGATGACGTTGCCGTCGGCCACCGTCGCGGTGCAGCTGGGCTGCAGCTTGGGCGCCTTCTCCACCTCCACCAGGCACATGCGGCACTGGGCCGGGGCCGAAAGCCCCGGGTGGTAGCAGTAGTGCGGAACGTCGATCCCCGCGCGTGCGGCGGCGTCGATGATGCGGGTTCCCTTGGGAACCTCGAGCTCCATTCCGTCGATGGTGCAGCGCACCGTCTCCGGGTTCGCCTTCGGCGTGGCGTCAGCCATGGCCGCGTCTTCCTTTCCTCAGAGGGCGATGGCCGAGGCGACCGGCACCCCGGCGCCCGCGTGCATCATCTCCAGGTAGTCGCCCCGGAACTTCTCGATCGACGACACGATGGGCGCCGCCGCGGCGTCCGAGAGCACGCAGATCGTCTTCCCGCTCATGTTGTCCGAGATCGAGATCAGCGTGTCCAGGTCTTCCTGCGTGCCGCGCCCGTTCTCGATGCGGCGCAGGATCTTGGCGGCCCACGCGGTGCCTTCGCGGCAGGGCGTGCACTGCCCGCAGCTCTCGTGGGCGTAGAAGTCCACCATCCGCCGCACCTGCTTCACGATGTTGGTGGTGTCGTCCATGATGATCACGGACCCGCACCCCAGCATCGTCCCCGCGGCCGCCATCGCCTCGTAGTCCATCCCGATGTCCAGCTCGTCCGCCGTCAGCATGGGAACGGAGGAGCCCCCGGGGATCACCGACTTGATGGGCCGCCCGCTCGCCGTGCCGCCGCACACGTCGTAGATGAACTCGCGGAAGTTGAAGCCCAGCGGCACCTCGTAGTTGCCGGGGCGCTTCACGTGGCCGCTCACGCAGAACAGCTTGGTGCCCGTGCTCTTTTCGGTGCCCCACTGCTTGTACCACTCGGCGCCGTTCTGCACGATGTGCGCGGCGGCGATCAGCGTCTCCACGTTGTTGATGGCGCTCGGCTTCCCGAACGCTCCCGATATCGCGGGGAAGGGCGGCTTGATGCGCGGCTCGCCGCGGCGCCCCTCCAGCGAGTTCATCAGCCCCGTCTCCTCGCCGCAGATGTACGCGCCGGCGCCGATGTGCAGGGTGATGTCCAGATCGATCCCGCTCCCCATCACGTTCTTGCCCGCGTACCCGGCCGCGTACGCCTCCTCGATGGCGCGCGCCAGGATCTGCGCGGGCTCAAAGAACTCGCCGCGGATGTAGATGTACGCGTGCTCCGCGCGGATGGCGTAGGCGCCGATCAGGCACCCTTCCACGAGCGCGTGCGGCGTCCAGCGGATCAGCTCGCGGTCCTTGAAGGTGCCGGGCTCGCTCTCGTCCGCGTTGCACAGGAGGTAGTGGGGCTTGTCCGACTTCTGCGGCATGAAGCTCCACTTCACGCCCGTCGGGAACCCCGCGCCGCCGCGCCCGCGCAGCCCGCTGGCCTTGACCTCGTTTACGATCTCGGCCGGCGTCATCCCCAGCGCCTTGCGGAGCGGAGCGTAGCCGCCGCGTGCCTCCCACCCCTTCAGCGTCCGCGCTTCCGGATCGCCGAAGTACTTGGAGAGGACGAGCACCTCACTGGGGTGCCGGTATGGATAAGCCATGGTTTCAGCTCGTTGGCTGATTCAGGTGCGTAGTGCCTAGTGCTCAGTGCCTAGTGCCTAGTGCCTAGTGCCGAGTGCTGCTGTGCCATCCACCTGCCGGGCGACTGAAGTCGCGGCAACAACTGCACGAAGTCCCCCTGCGGGGACTACCCGGTTCCCGGCTGATGCTGGACCTCCAGTCCGCGCAGGCGGACTTTGTGCTTTCGTTGCAGCGACTTCAGTCGCCCGCAACTTGCCGCGTCCCGCAGTTACCAGGCACTTGGCACTAGGCACTGGGCACTGGGCACTCCCTTTACTTCAGCGACTCCAACACCGCCGGCACTTCCTCCGGCCGGATGTTCTCGTAGAAGCGCTCGTTGATCTGCACGACGGTCGGGAAGCCGCAGGCGCCCAGGCACTCGGCTTCGATCACCGTGAAGCGGCCGTCCTCGCTCACCATCCCCATCTCGGTGCCCGTGTGCTCCAGGAAGGCCTCGAGCACGGCGTCGCCGCCGCAGAGGTTGCACGAGATGTTGGTGCACACCTGCACGAGGTACTTACCGACCGGGCCCAGGTTGTACATCGTGTAGAACGACGCCACGCCGCGCACGTACGCCGGCGGAAGCTCGAGCCGCGCCGCCACCTCGTCCATCGACTCGGGCGACAGGTGGCCGCGGAGCTCGTGGGCCAGGTGCAGCGCGGGAAGGAGAGCCGCCTGACGGTCCGGGTAGCGCGAGAGCACCTTTTGGAGGCGCTCCTCGTACGGGCCGGCGAAGATGGGGCCCTCCGGCTGCTTGGGCGGCACCTGGTACGGCATGCTGCCGGCGACCGAGGCGTGGCCGCCGTCCTCGGGGCGGATCCCCACGTAGCTGATGCCGCGCACGTCGTCCGCGGTCAGCGCCGGGAACTCGCCCGTGTCGCCCGCGAAGCCCGGGTTCTGCTGGGCGGCCGGCCACGACGAGGGGGGAGAGTCCAGCTTTCCTCCATGCTGCGTCATCGGTCGATCTCTCCCAGCACGATGTCCAGCGACGCGTTCACCGCGATCACGTCGGAGAGCAGCGCCCCCTCGATCATGTGCGGGAGCGCCGCGATGTTGATGAACGACGGTCCGCGCACGCGCCAGCGCACCGGCTTGCTGCCGCCGTCCGAGACCACGTACATCCCCAGCTCGCCCTTGGACGACTCCACCGAGAACCACGACTCGCCCACGGGGGCGCGCACGCCCTCCATCACCAGCTTGAAGTGGTGGATCATGGACTCCATGTCGTTCATCGCCGCCGTCTTGGGGGGCAGGATGACGCGGGGGTCGTCCACGTTGATGGGGCCGCCCGGGAGGCGCCGGATGAACTGCCGGAGGAGGAGCACCGACTGCCTCATCTCCTCCATGCGGCAGAGGTAGCGGTCGTAGATGTCGCCGTGCTCGCCCACGGGCACGTCGAAGTCGTACGAGTCCATGTCGTAGTACGGGCGGTCCTTGCGCACGTCGTACGGCACCCCCGACGCGCGCAGGTTGGGGCCGCTCAGCCCCCAGTTCACCGCGTCCGCCGCCGAGATGGAGCCCACTCCCTGCGTGCGCCCGATCCAGATCCCGTTGTTGGTCAGCAGGGTGTCCACCTCGTCCAGCACGGGAAGGAACCCTTCGATCCACTTGTCGAGCTGGTCGACCCACCCCGCCGGCAGGTCCGCCATCATCCCCCCGATGCGGGTGGACGAGGTGGTGAGCCGCGCGCCGGTGAACGACTCGTGCAGGTCGTAGATCAGCTCGCGCTGCTGGAAGGTGTACAGGAAGACGGTGAATGCGCCCAGGTCGATGGCCGTGGTCCCCAGCCAGAGCAGGTGGCTGAAGATGCGGTCCAGCTCCATGCAGATGAGGCGCACCACCTTGCACCGCTCGGTGACCTCCACCCCCATCAGCTTCTCCACCGCCATGGCGTAGGCGCAGTTGTAGATCAGCGGCGCCAGGTAGTCCATGCGGTCGGTGAGCGGGACGATCTGATTCCAGTCCCGGTACTCCCCCAGCTTCTCGAACGACGAGTGCAGGTAGCCGATGTGCGGGATGCAGCGCACGACGGTCTCGCCGTCCAGCTCCAGCACGAGGCGAAGCACGCCGTGCGTGGCGGGGTGCTGCGGCCCGATGTTGATGAGCATGTGCTCGCCCGCGATGTCCTCCTGCACGCGCGCCTCTTCGCCCACGAATGGGACGATGGGGGCGTGCACGAGGGAGCCCCCCGAGGAGAGCTCGGGGTTGCGGGCGACGTTGTAGACGACTCTGCGCAGCTTGCTCGACATATCAGCCCGCTCCTCCCATGCCGCCGAACTGGCCCTGCTGCCCCGAGTTCGTCTCCGACTTGCCGAAGGGATCGGGGACGCTCTGGCCCAGCACGTGTGCGATCTCCAGCTCGCGCGGCGAGTAGTGGTCCTCGGTGCGCAGGTTGAGGGCGCGGCGCGTCTGCTCGGCGCGGCTGAAGCGGCCGCGGAGCGGGAAGTCCTTACGCAGCGGGTGCCCCTCGGCGTAATTGTACGGCATCAGGATGCGGCGCAGGTCCGGGTGCCCCTCGAAGACGACGCCGAACATGTCGTACACCTCGCGCTCCAGCCAGTCGGCGGCGCGCCACAGGTAGTACACGGACTGGATCTCCAGCCCGTCCAGCGGCAGCTCCGCCTTGACGCGCAGGTTCAGCTTGTTCTCGATGGACCAGAGCTGGTACACCACCTGGATCATCCGCCCGCCGCCGTAGTCGACCGCGGTGAGGTCCTGGAGGAAGTCGTAGCGGTGCCCCGGCTCGTCGCGCAGGAACTGGAGGATCTCGACGTTGCGGTCCGGCAGCACGTAGACGATGTGCTCGTCGCCGCTCACCAGCTCGTGGCGCAGCACCGCGTCGCCGAAGCGCTCGCGGAGCGCCTCCACCGACGGGTGCGGCGGCAGGTCGCCCGCCTGCGGCGGCGCGCCGGCATCGCCCGCGTCGGAGGGCCGCGGGCCGGCGTCGAGACCTTCGAGGCCTTTTTTGAATGCGTCGCTCATAACGTCAGTGCCCAGTGCCTAGTGCCGAGTGCCCAGTGCCGAGTGCTTAGTAGTCAGTTACTAGGCACTTGGCACTGAGCACTTGGCACTGCTGTTTCACGGCCTTCTGTCCTGCACCCGCACCACCGCCCCCGTCGACATCAGGCCGCCGGGGCGGTTCTGGTTGGTCGAGTTGCCGAACTGCACGGTGATGTTGTTGATCACCTCGTCCGGCAGGTAGCTGGCGCCCTCGGGGAGCTGGTCCACCGCGTTCCACTCGTCCTGCGCCGTGGGCGACGAGCGGCGGATCTTCTCCTGGATCATCAGGATCCCGTACATCAGCCCCTCGGGCCGCGGCGGGCAGCCGGGCACGTACACGTCCACGGGGATGATGGTGTCGATCCCCTGCACCATGCTGTACACGTCGAAGACGCCGCCCGTGGACGCGCAGGCGCCCATCGAGATCGCCCACTTGGGGCTGGGCATCTGCTCCCAGATCTTGCGCAGCACCGGCGCCATCTTGTACGAAACGCGCCCCGCGCAGATCAGCAGGTCCGCCTGCCGGGGGGAGAAGCTCATCCGCTCCATCCCGAAGCGGGCCAGGTCGTAGCGCGTGGCCGCCGTGGCCATCATCTCGATGGCACAGCACGCCGTGCCGAACGGCATCGGCCAGATGGAGTTCTCGCGCGCCCAGTTCACCACCGTGTCCAGCTTGGTGGTGAGGAACGACGGCGAGCCGGAAAAGATGCCGCCCTCGGGGGCGGGCATGACCGCGTCGGCCGGCTTGACGATCGGCTGCGGATTGGTGTTCTCGTTCAGTCCCATTCCAGCGCTCCCTTCTTCCACTCGTAGACGAGCCCCACCGTCAGGATGAAGATGAAGATCATCGCAGAGGCGAAGCCCTCCCACCCCAGGGGCCGCAGCGATACGGCCCACGGGAGGAGAAACACGGTTTCCACGTCGAACACGATGAACAGGATCGCCACCATGTAGAACTTCACCGAAAAGCGCTCGCGCGTGCCGCCCAGCGGGTCCATCCCGCTCTCGTACGGGGCGGACTTCACCTTGGTCTTCCCCCCGGGGCTGAGCACCGTGGAGAGCACCACCATGAAGATCGCGTTGGCCACCGAGATGGCCAGCATGATCAGCGCGGGAAGGTACGAGCGAAGCATGTCGGCGTACGCCTCGTGGGGCGGTGTTTGTGAAATCCTTCACTTGTATGGAGCCGGGCCAATGTACGACGCGCCCGGCCCACGGTCAAGCGAAGAACGGGGCCTTTTCCCCCTTGCCGCGCGGGGGGGCGGGCGCCTAGCTTGGCGCCCCTGTCCACGGCCCCGCGGCGGTGCTCCCGGTACCCCCGCCTTCGGATGTCGTTCGGGGTTGCCGCGCCACGTGCAACTTCCGCTCCCTCACCTGTTTCACAAGCCTCCTCCATGAGCCTCAAGTCCGATCGCTGGATCCGGCAGATGGCGCGCGAGCACGCGATGATCGCACCCTTTGAGGACGCGCAGGTGAGGAAGGGGACGATCTCGTACGGCGTGTCTTCCTACGGCTACGACATGCGCGTGGCGCGCGAGTTCAAGATCTTCACCAACGTCAACAACGCCATCGTCGACCCCAAGAACTTCGACGACGCCTCGTTCGTGAACTTCGAGGGCGACGTGTGCATCGTCCCCCCCAACTCGTTCGCCCTGGCGAGGTCGGTGGAGTACTTCCGCATCCCGCGCAACGTGCTTACGCTTTGTGTCGGAAAAAGCACTTATGCCAGATGTGGTATAATCACGAACGTAACTCCCTTCGAACCAGAGTGGGAAGGGTTCGTGACGCTGGAGATCTCCAACACGACGCCGCTCCCGGCGCGCATCTACGCCAACGAGGGGATCGCGCAGGTGCTCTTCTTCGAGTCCGATGAGCCGTGCGAGGTCAGCTATGCGGATCGCAAAGGGAAGTACCAGGGGCAGGTGGGGGTGACGGTGCCGCGGTTGTGAGGCGGAGGGGAGCCCCGGGGAGAGCCCCCGGCGGTTAAAACCGCTGCAACAACCGCGGGAAGCCTGCCTTCGCAGGCTCGGGTGGCGGGCATCGGTGCGCGGCCGCGGGCACCGTTGGCGCGCCGCCGGGGGATAAATCCCCCGACTGGAACCACGGGAAGCCCACTGAAGTGGGCTCGCGCGCCGCAGCCAGTCCGCGCAGGCGGACTTTGTGCTGTTGTTGCCGCGAGTTCACTCGCCAGGCACTCGTCAGGGCACGGCCCACGGCCCGACTCCTGCCGATGCCGGGGGAAACGGGCGTAGCAGCACCGACTTCGCATACCGCATCCACGAATGAGCACCCAGCTCCCGGTGACACCCCAGCATCTCGACGCGATCCGCGAGATCGTGAACATCGGGGCCGGCCACGCCGCCACCAACCTGTCGCAGCTCACGGGGCTCACCGTGATGATCTCCGTGCCGCGCATCCAGTGGGTGACGCGCGCGGCGCTCATCGCGTCGCTCCCGGGCGATGGGGAGTTGGTGCTGATCAGCGTGCCCATCGTGGGCGTGTCGGAGGAAGGGGGCGAGCAGGCGGCGCTCGTGCTGGCCAAGGAGACCGCGCTGCGCATGGTGGCGCTGATGATGCGCCGCGACCCGTCGCGACACACCGAGATCGGGGCGCTGGAGCTTTCCGCGCTCAACGAGATGGGGAACATCGTGTGCGCGGCGTACGTGGGCGTGCTGGGGACGTTCCTCAACAAGGGCGTGATGATCGGCACCCCCGTCCTCACCGCCGGCGACCGCGAGCGGGTGGGGCGCGACGCGGTGGACGGGCTCCTGATCGAGACCGACTTCACCTTCCTCGACACGACGTTCGAAGGGGTGTTCGTCCTGAGCCACGCCGACGTCTCCTTCGCCTCGCTGCTGCGCGCGCTCGGCTTCAAGGACGTCGCCGAGAGCGCGTCCTGATCCCGTGACACCCTTCTCCGCCGCGGCGCGCACGGAGCACTGGAACGCGCTCGGGCGCGGGACGTGGGACCTGCTGGTGATCGGCGGGGGGATCACGGGCGCCGGGGTGGCGCGCGACGCGGCCGGGCGCGGGCTGCGGGTGGCGCTGGTGGACGCGGGCGACATCGCGCAGGGCACCAGCAGCCGGTCGTCGCGGCTGATCCACGGGGGCCTCCGCTACCTGGAGACGTTCGACTTCCGCCTCGTCTTCGAGGCCAGCGCGGAGCGGCGCCGCCTGCTGGCGCTGGCCCCGCACCTGGTGCACCCCCTCCCCTTCCTCTTCCCCGTCTTCCGCAACGGCCCCGTCGGGCGCCGCAAGCTGCAGGCGGGGATGTGGCTGTACGACCTCCTCTCGCTTTTTCGAAACATCTCGCGGCACCGGATGCTCTCGCCAAAGGCCGTGGCGGCCGCGGAGCCGGCGCTGCGCTCCGAGGGCGTGAGGGGCGCCGCGCTCTACTACGATGCATCGGTGGACGACGCGCGGCTGGCGCTGGCCAATGCGCGCGGCGCGCACGAGTCCGGCGCCGCCGTCGTGCCGCACGCCGAGGTGACCGGGTTCCTGCGCGAAGGAGCGCGGGTGGCGGGCGTGCGCGTGCGCGACCGGCTGGGCGGAGGCGTGGCGGAGGTGCGGGCGCGCGTGATCCTGAACGCCACCGGTCCCTGGAGCGACATCGTGCGGCGCCTGGCGGACCCCGGCACCAAGCCGCGGCTTCGCACCACCAAGGGCGTCCACATCATGGTGCCCGGCGAGCGGCTGGGGAACCGCGGCGCCATCACCTTCCGCTCCCCCGTGGACGGGCGGGTGATGTTCGTGCTGCCGTGGGGCGACTTCTCGTACGTGGGGACCACCGACACCGACTTCCGCGGCTCCCCCGCCGACGTGCGTGCGGACGAGGCGGACGTGCGCTACCTGCTGGAGTCGGCCAACTCCATCTTCCCCGCCGCGCGGCTGACGGCGGAGGATGTGGTGAGCACCTGGGCCGGCCTGCGCCCCCTCCTGGCGCCGCTCGACACCGAGGGCGGCCGCTCGGAGAGCGCCACCTCTCGCGAGCACGAGATCTGGCAGGACCGCAGCGGCCTCCTCAACATCGCGGGCGGCAAGCTGACCACCTACCGGGTGATGGCGGCCGAGGTGGCCGACGAGGCGGCGCGCATCCTCCAGGAACGGCACGGCGTCGCGAGCGGGAGCTCCCTCACCGAAGACCTTCCCCTCCCCGCCGCGCCCACCGAGCCGTGGGACGACTTCGCCGCGCGCATCCGCCAGGAGGCCGCCGCCGTGGATCTGGACGAGGCGGCCGCCACGCACCTCGCCCGCTTCTACGGCGACGAGGCGGGCGCGGTGCTGGACGAGATCCGGCGCGATCCCGAGCTGGGCACGCGGCTCGTCCCCTCCCTCCCCTACCTGCGAGCCGAGATCGCGCGCGCGGTGCGGAGCGAGATGGCGATGACGCTGGAGGACCTGCTGGTGCGCCGCCTCCACATCTTCTACGAGGCGCGCGACGGCGGCCTTTCCGTGGCGCGCGAGGTGGCGGAGCGGATGGCGGCCGAGCCGGGGATCGGATGGAGCGCGGCGGAGATCGAGCGCCAGATGGTGAGTTACCGCCGCGCGGTGGAGGCGACGCGCGGCTTCGGCGCCGCCTGAGCCGTGCTCCGCCCCGCGCGCCCCTACCCCGTCGACCGCCGCAAGCGGGCACGCAAGGCGTCGCTCCGCTACCGGATCAGCTCGGCCGCGCAGCACCCGCTCCGCAGGCTGCAGATCGCGCTCCTCGCTCTCTTTCTACTGATGGCGGGGAGCACCCTCTTCTACCGCTTCGTGGAGGGGATGGGGTGGGTCGATGCGCTGTACATGACAGTCATCACCGTCGCGACGGTAGGCTACGGCGAGACCGAGCCGCTGTCGCAGGGCGGGCGCCTCTTCACCATCGGGCTGATTATGGTGGGGGTGGGCGTGGGCGCGTGGGCCGCCGGCAACGCGATCGAGGTAATGCTGGGGCAGACGTACTGGCTGACCGTGGAGAGGCGGAAGATGACGCAGCGCATCGACAACCTGAGGGACCACTTCGTCGTCTGCGGCTACGGCCGGCTGGGCACCCGCATCGTGCGCGACCTGATGGTGCGCGGCGAGTCGTTCCTGGTAATCGACGAGAAGGAGGAGTTCGAGGAGCGCCTGCTGGCCGAGGGGATCCCCCACCTGATCGGTGACGCCACGCACGACGGCGTCCTGGAGGCGGCCGGCGTGGCGCGGGCGCGGGGGTTGGTAGCCGCCCTCGACTCGGACGCCAACAACGTCTTGACGGTGCTCACCGCGCGCGGCCTCAACCCCAAGCTCCTGGTCGTCTCGCGCGCCAACAGCGACGCCTCCGAATCGAAGCTGCGCCGCGCCGGTGCGGACCGCGTGGTCACCCCCGAGGACATCGGCGGGCACCGGCTGGCGCTGGCCCTGCTGCGTCCCGCCGTGCACGACCTGTTCAACGAGATGTTCAGCTTCGGGATGGACGTGGCGGTCGACGTGGGGCAGATCACCATCGCCTCGGACTCCCCCTTTGCGGGCCAGACGGTGGCGCGCTGCGACCTGCGCCGCATGCGCAACGTGAGCATCCTGGCGATCCGCGACACCGCCGGCACCTTTGCCCTCAACCCCGACGCCCAGCGCGTCCTCAGCGCTGGGGAGACGCTGATCGTGATCGGCCCCGCCGAGGCCGTGTACGAGCTGGAGGCGATGTACGGCGGCGAGTGAGGCTGATCGGCAGGGAGAATCCGCACCCGGCGGTTCAAAGCGCAGCAACAAGGGCGGGAAGCCTGCCTTCGCAGGCTCCGGGGGGGGCTGGATTGGTGCGGGGTCGCGGGCACCGGTGGCGCGCCGCCGGGGGCTGAAGCCCCCGGGTGGAACAACGGGAAGACCGCTGAAGCGGTCTCGAGAACGGAGGCCAGTCCGCGCAGGCGGACTTCGCGTGTTTCCAGCGGCGAATTCATTCGCTCGTGGTGCGAACTTCCCGCCGCGCAGGTGGCAAACCGCGGCGCGAATCCCGCCCGCGAGTCCGCGCAGGCGGACTTTGTGCTGTTGTTGCAGCGAGTTTACTCGCCGGTCATACCCGGTTATCCACCGGTCATTCCACCGCCGTTTCGGCCGGGCTGTACCCGATGCAGCGCAGCACCGGGATCGGCGGGTACTTGCGGAAGCGGGGGTCCACCTCGGAGAGCTCACACAGATAGAAGCGCGAGCCCTTGCGTGTGTCCACGAAGCGCACGTTGCGGCAGCTCTCGCATAGGCCGGCGGGCGGGGCGTGGAGGGTTGCGTTCGTCAACCGGCGACGCGGGGCGCGGGGGGCGGCTCCACCGAACGCGGGCGGAGCCACGTCTGCAGGGCGTAGCTGAAGAAGAGGAACACGGCCCCGAATCCCAGGAACAAGAGGATGCGGTAGATAGCCTCCAGCGCCGCCAGGTCCACCAGGAAGAGCTTGGCGACGACCACCAGCAGTGTGGCGAGCGCCGTCTTCTCCACCAGCGGGCGGGCGCGCGACATCCCGAAGAGGAGGAGCCCCAGCGCGTACGCCCCCCACGCCACCGTCGCGAAACCCTCGCCGCCGTCCATCCGCGCCAGCTCGCGCCAAAGGAAGCCGAGCAGCGCGGCGTGGACGAAGTAGCGGTAGGCGAGCATCTCCCTGTGCCGTTGCACGAGGTACGACGCCCCGAACCCGCACGCCAGCACCAGCACCGCCGTGGCCGCGTTCGCCAGCCCCGCGCCCGTGTCCACGGCGAGGCGGATGAGCAGCCACGCCCCCGCGCCGATGTACGCCTTGTGCGCCGTCCAGCGCAGCGCGACGCCGCCGCCCTTGCCGGCGAGCGCGTGGAGCGCCAGCGATTGGACTGCGATCCCGGCCAGCAGCACGTTCCCCTTCAGCGCGCCGATCATCCCCACCGTCAGCATCACCGACGCGGCGAGCGCAAGCACCCGCGCCAGCCGCCGGTCGCGCGTCCAGAGGAGATATGCGGCGGCCGCGTAGAGCGCCGAGACCGCCATCGCCGCGGCGCCCCATCGCTCCCCGGGGAGCGTCCACACCAGGCCGGTGACCAGGAGCGCGGCGCCCGGCGGCACCAGCGCGACACCATACCAGTGCATCGCGTCCAGGTCCGACCAGCGCCGCTCGCTCGTCAGGCGCCGGCGTACCAGGAGCGGCAGGAGCCCCGTACAGGCCCAGGCGAAGACCGCCGCGCCCTGCAGCACCCACGCGTCGGCCGCGACGAGGCGGTCGGGAAGCGCCACGTGGTAGGCGTAGCGGCACAGCAGCACCCACCCGAACGCCAGCGTCGTCCACAGCACCCAGCGCCAGCTTCGCTTCAGGTGCAGCGCCGCCGTCCAGCCGATGATGATGCAGGTGTAGATGGCCAACCCGCGCGGCGTGCCGTACGAAAGCCCCAGCAGCAGCGGCGTCCCCAGCCCGCCGATGGCGCCTATGATGCCGAGCGCCGGCTCGTCCTTGCGCAGCGCCAGCCAGAAGGCGAGCGCCGTGACCGCCACCGCCCCCGCGAACGCCGCCGTGTAGCCGACCAGCGAGTACAGGTTGAAGGCGGCCCACCCCACGATGTAAAAGGTCGCGATCCCGCCGCCCACCAGCACCGAGCCGAAGCGGCGCTTCTCCCCAATGCGCAAGCCGGCCGCGAGCAGCGTCACGCCGACGGCGGTGCCGAAGCCGACGCGCACGGCCGGAGTGATCCACCCCATGTCGATGGAGTAGCGGAACAGGAGCGCGACGCCGAGCAGGAGGAGCCCGATCCCCAGCCGATTCAGCCAGAGCTGCCCGTCCCAGCGGATCGCCTCGCGCGGGACGCGCACCGCCGCCACCGCGCTCACGGGGACGCGGGGCGGGAGCGCAGGCGCGGCGATGGTCTGCGCGTCGGAGCCGACGTCCGCGGCGGGGAGGCGGCGGGCGATCTCCTCGACGGCGCGTTCCAGCCGCTCCATGCGTGCGGCGAGGGCCTCGTAGTCGTGCATCTCATCCATCCCGGGTCGCAAGCTCCCGCTGCTCGAGGAGGTCGTCCTCGGCGTCTTCCCATCTGCGAATCGACTCTGGAACCTCGGGCGGCACCACGTCGTAGCCGGTCGCGTCCACCAGCTCCTGCGGCGCGACCCGCCCGTCCGGACCCACGAAGAGGGCCTTCACCATGGCGACGGCCATCGTCTGGCCGCCACGGGTGAAGCGCTGCTCCATGAAGAACCAGCGGTCGTCCCACCCCACCAGCCGCGTCCTCAGCTCGTAGCTCTGCCACGGCGCCAGCGAGCGGCGATAGCGGATGGCGAGCGATGCGACCACCGGGTTCCAGCGGCGCCGGCGCACCTCGCGCACCACTCCCAGGCGCACCAGCAGGTCCAGCCGCCCCAGGTCCATCAGGGTGAGGTAGCGGCCGTTGTTCATGTGGAAGTTGGTGTCCAGGTCGTTGGGAAAGACCCGGAACTTCACCACGGACTCGTCCAGCGGCTGGAGCCGCGCGCCGCGCATCCCCGAAAGGAGCACGTAGAAGAGCCGCAGGATCAGGTTCATTGCGCTTCGGGACGGGGAGGTACGGCGGATCGGGCGCGGGCAATCTAACCAGAAACGGGCGGAGAGTGCACCCCGCCCGCCCGTATCTCAGCCAACGGCAGCCGCTTGCGCCCGCACCACCCACGGCGCGCGCCCGCGTCCCGCGATCTCCCATTCCGCCGCAACCTCGTCGCCGCGCACGCCCCACAGCCGCTCCTGCAGGTTCACCGACACGCACACGTGGTTGGGGACGATGCGCACCCGGTCGCCCACGCGCGGGCGCCAGTCGGTGGCGGAGAGGTCGAGCAGGCCGTGCTCCTCGGAGACGGCCTTGACCATGACCTCGGGGTGCTCCAGGAGCGCGCCGTACCCGCCACCGGTGGCGCGCAGCTCCTCCTTGGCGAGCGCCTTCGAGCCCGCATCCACCACCGCCTGCCCCGCCACCGCCGTGCTGACCACCGTCGCGAGCACGCTGTACGCGCACTCGTCCCACGCGCAGGCGCCGATCTCGGCCGTGGTGCGGTCGTTGAAGATGTTGGTGCCGGGGCGCAGCTCCGTGATCCCCGCCACCTCGTGCGAGCGCCAGAACGTCGGCGTCGATCCGCCGCTCACCACCCGTGGCCGCAGCCCGGCGTCCGCCAGCGCCGCGATGCGCTCCGCCAGGCGGGCGTCCAGGGCGGCGAGCGCCTCGTCCTGCTCCGCTGCGGGGCCGCGGATGTGTCCCGGATAGAACATGATACCCCGGTACTCCACCCCCGGTGTCTCACTCGCGCGCCGCGCCAGCTCCACCGCATGCTCCGGCGACCCGAGTCCGACGCGCCCCATCCCGGCGTCCAGCTCCACCAGCACGCCCGTGGTCCGCCCCGCCCGGCGCGCCGCCTCCGCAAGCGCGTCCAGCGCCTCCGCCGAGTCAAGCCCCACCGTGAGGCGCACGTGCTCCGGGAGGCGCATCAGCCGCTCCAGCTTGCTCGCGCCGAACGCTGGATAGGCGAGTAGGATGTCGTCCACGGCCGTCGCCATCACCTCCGCCTCGCGCGGCGTCGCCACCGTCACGCCCACGGCGCCCAGCCGCACCTGCTCGGCCGCCAGCTCCGGCGTCTTGTGCGTCTTTGCGTGCGGGCGCCAGTCGAGCCCGTGCGCGCGGCAGTACTCGGCCGCGCGCCGCAGGTTCGCCTCCATCCGCCCCACGTCCACAAGCGCGGCGGGCGTTTCCAGGTCGTCCAGCGTCATGGTTTACCGTATGTGTATGTGTCCCCAGCTCGGCCGGGACTGGCGCCGTACGCCATCCCCTTGGAACGCGCAGTAGATCCTTCGTTCGCGCCAGAGGATAGAGCACGGGCGAGGCCGGTGAAGCGCTTCACTCAGGATGACAAAGGGCTGCCGTAACGCGCAGCGTCACTCCAGCGGTCCGGCGCCGTAGCGCGGCGTGCTCTGCGTGAGGGCCTGCACGAAGCCCGTGCGGCGGAGGTACCCGTTCTCGCGCATCACCTTTACGAGCTGCGCCTTTTCGCGGAGGAGGAGCATCTGCTGCTCTGGGCCGGCGATGTTGAGCTCGCGGTTCAGCTCGGCGAGGCGTTCGAGGTGCGCGCGCTCCAGAATCTGCGACACGCTCCCGCGAAAGAACGCCTCGGCCGGCACCATGGACGCGATCTCGGGGTCGCCACGCAGCTCTTCGAGGAGCGGCTGCACCGCGGCGGGGAAGCGGGTGAGCCACTCGCCCTCGGGGTCGCGCTGGCCCTCGGTGTCCAGCAGGCCCTGGAAGAGCGTTCGGTAGAGGGGGAGCAGCAGGGCGTCCGCCTCCACGTGCTTTGCCGCCTCCTCCACCCAGCGCTCGTCGTGCACCATCAGCAGGAGGAGCGAGCGCTCGG
>DASWNZ010000280.1:0-19676 GCA_036398975.1 Longimicrobium sp. | reverse complement strand
AGCCGGCGGCGCACGGCGGAGCGCAGACCGTCCGCGCCCACCAGCGCCGCGCCTTCCACATCGCCCAGCCCGGCGAAGCGCACCCGCACGTGGTCGCCCGCGTCCGTGAAATCCTCCGCCGTCGCGCCGGTGGTGACCGCCCAGGGAGGGAGCGCATCGGCGAGGGCTGAGTGGAGCGCGGCGCGGTGGATCAGCACGCTGGGCGCATCCTGCCCGCCGAACCTCATGCGCAGCAGCACGCGCCCATTCCGCGAGCGGATGGCGCCCTCGTGGAAGACGAAGCCGCGCCGAACTACGTCGTTCAGCACGCCCCAGCGGCGGAGCTGCCGGGTGGCGTTAGGCCACAGGCTGATGCCGGCACCCACCTCACGCAGCTCGGGGGCCCTCTCGAACACCTGCGCCTCGAACCCCGCCCTCCGCAGCGCGATCGCCGCCGACAGGCCCCCGATCCCGCCGCCCGCGATGATGATGGGTCTCGTCTCGTCAGTCATGCCCCTAATCTACCGAGTCACACGAACTGGCGGCGTAGGGAAAGCTCTGCAACCGTCTGTGGGGCAGCCGCTGAAACTGCGATCTCACGCGGAGACGCGGAGGCGCGGAGGAGTCTCTCTCTGCGCCTCCGCGTCTCCGCGTGAGCCCTGCTGTTGCGGTGCTCTATGCCCGCAGGCGCGGTCAGCGGCCGGAGCTGAGGCGGTTGTGGCGGATGTCGCTGCGCCCGGCGGCCACCCCGGTCCCCACGCTCACCCCGAAGGCGAGCGCCGTGCCGAAGCCCACGATCGGGACGATGGCGGTCACCAGCATCCCCACGATCAGCGCCGCGACCCCCGCGACGACGGGGACGCCGCTGCCATGGACCTTGTCCACGAAGCGCAGGCGATTGCGGACGAAGCGGCGGGACTGCGTGTATCCGAAGATGGCGGCCGCGGATGCGGCGACCAGCGCGATGAGTCCGAACATGGAAGTTCTCCGGTTTGCGGGGCGTGCGGGTGTGTTCCCGGAAATGGGGTACGCACCACTCGCGCCGCGGGTTTCACCGTTGCCCCAACGCGGGGTGCGGTGCAAGTTTTCTGGGCGATGCACCGCCCGGTGCATCGCCTCGCGCGACCTCCGCTCACCAGCGACCCGCCATGACCACGCAACGCAGCCGGTCCCTCGCCGTCGTCCTGGCGCTGCTCTCCGCGGCGTGCGGCGGCGAAGCGGGCGGGAAAAAGAACGAGCCGCAAGCCCTCGGCCAGCCCGCCGAGCTCCCGTCGCCCGCGCCGGAGGGGAGCACCGCGCCCAACCTGGTCACCGATGCCGATGGCCGCGTGTACCTCTCGTGGACGGAGCCGCGGCCGGACTCCGCGCACGCCCTCCGCTTCGCCGTGCTGGAGAACGGGCGGTGGTCCGCGCCGCGCACCGTGGCCGAGGGGCGCGGGTGGTTCGTGAACTGGGCGGACTTCCCATCGCTCCTCCCGCTGAGCGGCGGGGGGATGGCCGCGCACTGGCTGCAGCGGAGCGGAAAGGAGAAGTACGCCTACGAGGTGCGGGTGGCTCGCTCCGCCGATGGCGGCCAGAGCTGGGGCCCCTCCGTCGTCCCGCACCGCGACGGAACGCCGACGGAGCACGGCTTCGTCTCGATGTGGGCCGCGCCGGGCGACTCAGTGGGCGTGGCGTGGCTGGACGGCCGCAAGTACGCCGGGCGCGAGGAGGGCGACCCCGCCGCCGAGATGGCGATCATGACCACCCGCATCGGCGCGGACGGCGGCGCCGCGCCCGAGAGCCCGCTCGACCAGCGCACCTGCGACTGCTGCCAGACCGCGATGGCCGTCACCAGCGACGGCCCGCTGGTGGCGTATCGCGACCGCACCGCGGACGAGATCCGCGACATCTACTTCACGCGCCTCTTCGGCGGCCGCTGGACCGCACCGCGCCCCGTGCACCCGGACGGCTGGAAGATCCCCGCCTGCCCCGTGAACGGCCCCGCCCTCTCGGCGGACGGCCGCCGCGTCGCGATGGCCTGGTTCACCGCCGCCCGCGACACGCCGCGCGTGCACCTCGCCTTCTCCGAGGACGCGGGCGCCACCTGGAGCGCCCCCCTGCGCGTCGACGGCGGCACCCCCGCGGGCCACGCGGACGTCAAGCTCGTGGACGGCGGCGCCCTGGTGAGCTGGATCGAGCGCTCCGCGGCCGGCCCCGCCGAGGTGCGCGTGCGGCGCGTGGCCCGCGACGGCGCGCTGGGCGAGCCGCGGACGATCAGCGGCGCGCCGGAACGCTCGGTGCCGCGCATGGCCGTTGGCGGCAACTCCGTCGTCTTCGCCTGGACGGCCCCCGGCAAGCCGTCGCGCGTGCAGACCGCGCGCATGGAGCTGGGGCGGTGAGGGCCCTCACCCCCGCTCGTTCCTCGCTGCCCCCTCTCCCGATAACAGGAGAGGGCTGCGCCCTCACGTTATCGAGAGAGGGGGCGCCCACGTACGCCCCTCCCCCAGCAGTTTGGGGGAGGGGCAGCGAGGAACGAGCGGGGAGGGGGCCTGCTCGCCTGGCCTTCGCCCTCGCCACGCTCCTCGCCCTGGCGGCCTGCGAGGTTCCACGCGGTGGGCCGCCGGCGGTTGGGAAGCCGGCGCCGGAGTTCGAGTCCGTGGCGCTGGAGGGGGGGAAGCCGGTGTCGCTAAGCGGGATGCGAGGGAAGCCCGTGCTGCTGAACGTGTGGGCAACCTGGTGCCATCCCTGCCGCGAGGAGATCCCCGCGCTCCAGAAGATCCATCAGGCGCGGCCCGGGCTGGCGGTGGTCGGCGTCAGCGTCGACGATCCGGGGCAGGAGGATGAGATCCGCGCGTTCCTGCGCGGCTTCGGCGCGCGCTACGCCATCTGGCTCGACCCGGACCAGCGCGTCTCCTCCACATTCGCCACCGTCGGCGTCCCCACCACCTTTCTGATCGGCGCGGACGGCACCATCCTGTGGAAGCACGTCGGCCCCGTGCGCTCCGACGATCCCGCGCTCAACCAAGCGCTCGACAGGGAGCTCGGCGGCTGATGCGCATCATCGAAGACGCCGAGGGCCGCAGCTGGGACGTGATGGTGGGGCGCGGGTCGTGGGGGTCGCTCGTCCTCCTCTTCTCCCTGCGCGGCGCCAACGAGAACCGCACCGCTGACATTGCATCGGAGACCGTCCGCCAGGCCGAGCAGGAGCTCTCAGCCCTATCCGACGACGAGGTGCGCGCGCGCCTCGCGGAGTCGAAGCCCTGGGAATAGCCGTGCCTACATCCCCGGCTCGTTTTCCGGGGCTGGGAAGGCGATGAGGGCAACGGCGAGCACCAGCAGGCCGGGAAGCGACCACACCAGCGCGTTGCCGAGGAAGTACGAGACCACCGCCAGCATCCCGGCGCTCTCGCCCAGCGCCCAGCCGATGATGCTGAAGGTGCACCGCTTCGATCGCGTGGAGAGCGTCTCCATCCTGCTGCGGAAGATGAAGATCGGCACGAGCATGGCGACCGCGAACACCGCCGCGACGTACCCGATCTCGAGCGGCGGATCGGGGCGAGGCCCGCGCACCATCGTGCTCACCACCGCGAACGTCGCCACGCCCATCGCCATGGCGGCGCGGATGATCTGCATTACGATGGCGGGCGGGCCGTGGATGCTCCCGGATGAATCGAAATCGCCCATCGATGTGCCGTGGCAGGAGGGTTTTGCGCCGGGTGATGGCGCGGGCGGGGCAGGGGGCTCCCCGTGGCCTCTGAGTATAATCGTGGACATCGGCCCCGCGTAGGTTCTGGATCGGCGCGGGATGGTCCGGTGGGCGGCGTGTGAGTAGCTTGGCGGGGCGGCGGCCGCTGTGGAGCCTGCCGCGAGACCCAAGCCACTCGAAGTTCGCATGAAGCTCAAAAGGATCGCATCGCTGGTCGCCGCCGGTTGGCTGGCCGCCATACCCGCAGCCGCGCAGCAGCAGTCCGCCGCCCCCCCGCGCCGCCCGACGCTGGTGGTGCTCATCACCGTGGACCAGCTCCGCCCCGACTACTTCACGCGCTGGCCCGGGCAGCTCACCGGTGGGCTGGTGCGCCTGTACAATGGCGGCGCCGTCTTCACGCGCGCGTACCAGGACCACGCCATCACCGAGACGGCGCCGGGGCACGCGAGCACGCTCTCGGGGCGATTTCCGCGCAGCACCGGGATCGTGCAGAACGTCGCCGGTGTGGGCGACCCGCAGGCGCCGCTCCTGGCCGGGAGCACCATGGCGGGCGCGTCGCCCTTTCGCTTCCGCGGGAGCACGCTGACGGACTGGCTGCGCTTCAAGGACCCGCGCACCCGCGCCCTTTCGGTGTCGCGCAAGGACCGGGGGGCGATCCTTCCTCTCGGCAGGGCGCAGCAGGAGGTCTACTGGTGGGGCTACAACGGCGCCTTCACCACCAGCACGTACTATGCGGACACGCTTCCCACCTGGGTGCAGCGCTACAACGCGTCGCGGCCGGTGCAGCGCTTCGCGGGGAAGGCGTGGACGCCGCTCCTCCCCGCCTCGTCGTATCCGGAGCCGGACAGCGTGCGCGCCGAGAACGGCGGGCGCGACTACACCTTTCCGCACGTCTTTTCCGCCGATCTGGACACGGCGGGGCGCACTGTCGTCGAGTTTCCCTGGATGGACGATCTCACGATGGAGTTGGCGCTGGCCGGCCTTCGTGAGCTGAAGCTGGGGCAGGGGCCGCAGACGGACGTCTTCGCGGTGTCGTTCTCCACGACGGACGCGGTGGGGCACCGCTACGGCCCGGACTCGCGCGAGATCCACGACCAGGTGGTGCGGCTGGACCGGATGCTGGGCGTGTTCCTCGACTCGCTGTACGCCGGCCGCGACCCCGCGAGCGTGGTGATCGCGCTGACCGCGGACCACGGCGTGGCGTCCATCCCCGAGGTGCGCCACCCCGCCGACGCCGCGCGCTACCACGCGAACCTGGGCGCCTTCACCCGCTGGCTGGGCGCCGAGGCGCGGCGGATGGGGGTGGACAGCGCCGCCTTCAACTTCGATGACGGGATGGTGGCGTACGATCCCGACGCCTTCTTCCGCGCCGGGCGCGACCCGTCCGCGCTGCTCCCGGAGGCGATGACGCGCTTCGTGGCGTGGGCGCGCCGGCAGCCGGGGGTGATGCACGCCAGCCTCGTAAAGGACCTGCCGCGCGACTCGGCCACCAACCCGGTGTCGCGCCGGTGGGTGCACATGCTTCCGCCCGACCTTCCCGTGGCCGCCGTCGTCACGCTGCTGCCGGAGCACGTGTGGGGAATCGCGACGTACGCGCAGCACGGCACGCCGCACGACTACGACGCGCACGTGCCGGTGATCTTTTACGGCTCCACGATCCGCCCCGGGAAGTACGCCCGCTTCGCGCGCGTGGTGGACATCGCGCCGACGCTGGCGCGCATCGTGGGCGTGCGGCCGACGGAGGCGCTGGACGGGCGGGTGCTGTTGGAGGCGCTGAGGTAGACGGGGCAGGGATGGGCGGCATGCCGTTCGGACGCGGACGGCGGTGCGGCGTCGGGCACGGGCAGCCACGTGGGGCTGCCCGTACGGGATTGGGTCCGGGGGTTCAGCGCTTGCGCCCCGTCGGCGCGGCGGTCTAGCTTCGGCGGGTGTGGCCGGCCGTTCCTGATCCCCGTTCCCCGCTCCCCATGAAGCCCCAGCGCCACGCAGCCATCCTGGAGCTGGTCCGCGACCGACGCGTTTCGTCGCAGGAGGTCCTCCGCGACTTCCTGGCGGAGCGTGGTTTCGAGGTGGCGCAGGCGACCCTGTCGCGCGACATCCGCGAGCTGGGGCTGGTCAAGGTGCCGGACGAGAACGGCGGCTCCACCTACACCCTCCCGCCCGGCGTCACCGATCCCACCCCGACCCTCGCCCGCCTCCTCCCCTCGCTCTACCTGGGATCGGACGGCGTGGGGAACCTCCTCGTGGTGAAGACGATGGTCGGCGGCGCGCAGCCTATCGCGGTGGGGATCGATTGGGAAGAGTGGCCGGAGGTCCTCGGCACCGTCGCCGGCGACGACACCATCCTCGTCATCCTCCGCGACCCGGCGCATCTAGACACCATCGTCCGCCGCATCGAAGAGATCGCCGGCGTCTGAAGCGCACGAGTCCGAGCCCCTGTCCGCGCAGGCGGACTTTGTGCTGTTGTTGCCGCGAGTTCACTCGCCCCCTACCCAACATCGCCGTGAAGCCGTCCGCCGCCATCGCCGCACTCCTCCTGGCCGCCGCCCCCGCCGCGGCGCAGGAGCACGCGCATGCGCCCGACTCCGCGGCGGTGCGGCTCCGGGTGAGCGCGCAGGCGATCCCGCTGGTCACGCACACGGCGCCCGCGCTCAACGGAGAATCGAGCACCGAGGCGCAGGTGACGCAGCCGATGGTGATGGCGCACGCCGCCGCGTGGGCCGGGCGCGCGGCGCTGGTGGCCAGCATCAACCTGGAGGCACTGACCCTCGCGGACGGCGAGCCGAATCCGGGGATCTGGGGCGAGGGGTTCATCGACCGCCGCCACCCGCACACTGTCCTGCACGAGGCGGTCGCGACGTTCTCTCCTCTGGGCGGCCCCCATGCGCGTGGCGAGCTCTCCGTGAGCGTGGGTCGCGGCTTCGTCCCGTTCGGCAGCGACGACCCGATGGCGCGGCCCTTCGTCAAGTTCCCCGCCAACCACCACCTGGCGCAGGTGCTGGAGCGGCTGATGACGATCGTCGCCGTGCGGCGCGGCCCGCTGGCGCTGGAGGGGGCGCTCTTCGCCGGGAACGAGCCCCTCGGCACGGGCGACATGGGCGATCCCGGCCGTTTCGGCGACTCGTGGGCGGTGCGTGCCACCCTCGCACCCCGCCGCGGCTGGGAAGCATCCGGCGGCTACGCCCGGATCAACTCGCCCGAGGAGCCGCGCGGCGTGGGCCTGGACCACAACAAGGTCGCCGCCTCCCTCCGCTACGAGGCCGGCCGAGGGGCCGCATCCCGCGACTACGCGCTGGTGGAGTGGGCGCGCACGGACCAGATGAACGGCTCGCTCCGGTCCTTTCGTCTGTCGTCCGTGCTGGCGGAGGGCGCGGTCCGGCGCCGCGGCATCGAAATGGCGCTGCGCCTGGAGCGAACCGAGCGGCCTGAGGAGGAGCGGCTGGCGGACCCCTTTCGCACGCCATCGCCGCACGCCGACGTGTCGCTGCAGGGGATCACGCGCTGGACGATCGCGACGCTGCACCTGAGCCACGGCGCCGGCTCGCTCGGAGGCATCCGGATGCGCCCGTTCGTCGAAGCCGCGCGCCTGGCCGCCGAGCCGCTCCGCACCGCCAGCGTCTTCGTGCCGCGCGAGTTCTACGGCTCGGACCGCATGTGGACGGTGGCCGCCGGTGCCCGCATCGAGATCGGCGGCGCGCACCCCCGCATGGGCCGCTACGGCGCCGCGGCACGCGGACACGGAACGCACTAACGCACTAACGCACTTTCCCTTCATCCTCCCCATCCATGAAACGCACCGCCCTCGCCCTCGCCCTCGCCGCAACCGCCGCGTGCGACAACAACCCGGCCGATCCGGACCCGAGGCCTGATCCCAACTGCGCGCAGATCACCGCGACCGCGGTGCTGGGGCTGGGGTGCGTCCCCGAGCGCTACACCGGCGAGGTCGCGGTCGGCGGGCGCTGGGCGTACACCACCACCTGGGGGCAGCGGGGCGCGAACCGCGTACCGGGCAACGCCATCAAGGTGTGGGACGTCTCCGGCAAGATCCCCGCGCCGGCGGATTCGGTGATCGTGGACGAGGCGCTCATCACCGGCGACGTGCAGGTCACCGACGACGGCAAGCTGCTGGTGGTCGCCACCGAGCGCCGCCCGGGCCGCATCATCGTCTTCGACCTGGCGAACCCGGCACGTCCGCGCGAGGTCTCGCGCTTCACCTCCACCAACACCGACCCCGGCGTGCACACCGCCGAGATCGCGCGGGTGAACGGGAAGCTGTACGGCTTCCTCTCGGTGGATCCCGCGGCCGGCGCCCCGGCGCGCCTGGTGGTGGTGGACCTGAGCAACCCCGCCGTCCCGCGCGAGGTCCTTTCGCGCCAGATGGGCGACCCCTTCATCCACGACGTCTTCGTGCGCGACGGCATCCTCTTCACCGCGCTCTGGAACGCGGGGATGACGATCTGGGACATCGGCGGCGGCGGGCGCGGCGGCACGCCCGAGAACCCGGTGGAGCTGGGGAACGTGCGGACGGTGGGCGGCGCGGTGCACAACATCTGGTGGCTGCACACGGGCGGCTCGAAGCGCTTCGCCGTTATCGGCGAGGAGCAGGCGGGGGTCATCGGCAGCACCTCCGCCGGCGACATCCACGTGGTGGACGTGAGCGACTTCACCAGGCCGCGCGAGGTGGCCTTCTACAACGTCCCCGGCGCCGGCACGCACAACTTCTCCGTCGACGAGGCGAGCGGCACGCTGTACGCCGCGTACTACAACGGCGGGGTGCGCGCCCTGAACGTCGCGGGCGACATCTCCGTCTGCGACGCCTCCGCCCGCTCCGCCGACGGCCGCTGCGACATGCGCAAGGCGGGGCGCGAGGTGGGACGCGCGCTGGACGTCGCCACCGGCGGCCGCAACTTCTACATCTGGGGCGTGCAGCACGTCGGCGCCCACGTCTACGCCTCCGACATGCTCAACGGCCTCTGGAAGCTCGACGCCGCCGCAATCCGGCGCTGAAAATCCAGCGATCACCCGGAGTTCGGCGGCTCATGTGCGGCGATACGACCGACAAGGCGAACGAAGTCATCCGCATCCCGGTTGTAAACCGCTGGAAACCGATCGAGGTGCAGCAACGTTCGCTGCGCCTCCGGACTCATCCAACCGATCGCTCCAGTTGCACTTATATGGAGGGGGTTGAGCTTTAGGTGCCAGACCGGCCGGTGGTGGAAGACCAGGTTGCGGAGGCGCGTCAGTTCCGAAAGAACTGAGTACACGTGCTGACGTGTGCGGAGGCGGCGCGGCAGATGCGGGAACACTGCCTTCAGATGCCGGGGCCATAGTGCGGTCGGCCTTCCGTCAGCAGGGTTGTACGAGGATCGTGGGCTGATCTCGTATTCGCGCGTGAAGAGCCCGGTCCAGAAACCGAGCGATAGCCCTTCCACCAGCCGGTTGGAAGACGGCCCTTTTCTCTCCTGAACGAACAGGCGGGCTTTGGTCCGCCGGACCTCCTCGCGGTCACCGGGCGCGAGTACGCCGGGGTTGGCGTCCAACCATGATCCCGCAGTTGGCAGCTCCCCGGGGCGAAGGGCGCTGCGCTGCGGCGGACTGGCTGGGAAAGCCGAGCCCATCACCTCGTCCACTCGGTTCCGCAATGTGATTTCCAGGAAATGCAGCACCGTGTAGAGCGACTCACAGAGGGCGAGGTTTCGAAAGTACCGTGCGAGCACCACCGTCTCTGAATCGTCCGGAGAAGCGCGAAACCCGAGTAGGAGGCGCGTAGGTGAAAGCGCGGAAGTAAGCGCCGTCAGGTAGGTCGCTTGTGCAAATTCGGTGTCCATCGTATCTTTGGTTGCGCCTCGGGAGATCCTCTCCCGGCCCCTGCGAGGGGAGCCGGTGATGGTTCCGAGGGATGGAAGTCGGCCCCGGCAGAGCACGCTCTGCCGGGGCTTCTCGTTTGTGCGTCGGGGGACATGATCCGCGCCATCGGCCGGCTCCGCAATGACCGGGTGGGCTCAGGCACGAAACTGGTTGGAGCGCTGGCGCAAAGTCATCGCGGGCGCAACTTTATCGCCCGTCGCACTCGTGTTACCGCCGGTCTGCAGGAACCTCCAACGCCGCAGAGATGAGTTCCGCGAAAGCTTCGCAAACCCCGCCGTCCGACGCACTCGCCATCCGTTGCCGGGGGCTGCACAAACGGTTCGGCGACACGGTGGCGGTTAAGGCGCTGGATCTGGACGTGCGCCAGGGCGAGTGCCTGGGGCTGCTGGGGCCTAACGGGGCGGGGAAGACCACCACCATCGAGATCCTGGAAGGGCTGCAGGAGCGCGACGGCGGCGAGGTGGAGATCCTGGGGATGACTTGGGAGCGCGAGCCGCAGCGCATCCGCGAGCGGCTGGGGGTGCAGCTGCAGGAGAGCGAGTTTCCCGACCGCGCCACGGCGGAGGAGATCGTGCGCCTCTTCCGCTCCTTCTATCCGCAGGGGCCGACGGTGGACGAGCTGATCGCCTTCGTGCAGCTGGAGGAGAAGCGCGCCACGCAGGTGCGCCACCTCTCAGGCGGGCAGCGGCAGCGCCTGTCGGTGGCGTGCGCGCTCGCCGGTGACCCGGCGATCCTCTTCCTGGACGAGCCCACCACCGGCCTCGACCCTCAATCGCGCCGTCAGCTTTGGGACGTCTGTGAGGCGTTCAAGGCGCGCGGCGGCACCATCCTCCTCACCACGCACTTCATGGACGAGGCGGAGTACCTGGCCGACCGCATCGCCATCCTGGACCACGGCGAGACGATCGCGGAGGGCACTCCCGCCGAGCTGATCCACGGGCTGGGCGGCGCGCACGTCATCGAGTTCGCCACCACCTCTCCGCCCGCCGAAGACGCCCTGCGCGCCCTCCCAGGCGTCACCCGCCTCCGCCGCCGCGGCGACTCGATCCTCCTGACCGTCGACGAGCCGCACCTGTCGCTGCCACCCCTCCTCGCCCTCGTGGCCGCGGAGGGCGGACAGCTGACGGCCCTCACCACCCACCGCGCCACCCTCGACGACGTGTTCCTCTCCCTCACCGGCCGCGACCTGCGCGAGGACTGAGGGGACCCGAGGCGGGTTCCCCGCGGACCGCACGGGGCGCTATGATAGGACGGTCACATTCGAGACCGCCGACCCGGAGGAATTGTGGGAGTACCCGAGCAGTCCCAGCCCACGTACCGCTACGGCGAGTTCCCGGAGCTGTTCTGGGATGCGCGGCCGGACGAGGTGATCGATCCGGAGAACCCCGTCGTGCTCGCGCGCGTGCTGACCCAGGGGAGCGAGGATGCTCTGGCGAAGCTCGTGCGCCCGGAGACACTGGAGCGTCTGCTGCCCACGCTGGTCATCCCAGAGCACTCACGCCGTTTCTGGAACGTCGTGCTGGAGCACCTCCGCCGACCGGAGCAGGGGGACGCCGCGTGCTGAGCGCCGATCCACGGGTGGTCCGCCCGCTCCACCTGCAGATCATGCGCGTCGTCGCCGAAACGGAGGCCGCCTACGGCGACGTCGGACTCCGGCTCGAGGGCGGAACCGCGCTCGCCGCGTATCACCTGCGGCACCGGGAGTCCGAGGATCTCGACTTCTTCGGTGATCCGCGGATGGATGCACGGGACTTCGGCGCCGCTCTGCGCGAGCGTCTGATGTCCGAAGGCTTCGAGCTTCGACCCGCCGGGCCGGCGACCCAGGGATTCGCGCGGTTCATCGTGGACCCGGATCCGGGTAGCGAGAGCGATCCCGTCCGGCTCGACCTCGCGCGTAGTTCGCCCTTCCGGTTGGAGCAACTGGAACTGAGCCAGGAGGGCGTGAAGGTGGCTTCGTTCCGCGACCTTTGCGCAGGGAAGATGCACGCCATCTGCGACCGGTTCGAGCCGCGCGACTTCATCGATCTGGACGCGATCCTCCGCCATCCGGACGGTGGGACGAACCCTGAGCTCGCCCAGCGACGAGCCGGTGCATTGATCGACGACGTGCTTCGGATCGATCCTGGGCTGACTCCGGCTTTCGTAGGGCAGGCGCTCGAACGGGGCACGCGCACTCCGATCGTGTCGATGTTCCCCCTCCGACTGCTGCGCCCGGTACGCGAAGAGGCGGTACAATCCACACTCCAAGTTGCGATCGATGAGTGTGCACGCCGAGTATCGGGCCGCGTAACAGGACAGGGTTGATCGTGGCAGCGCGCACACGTTGCGCCTGTCGTCGCCCTCGCCGCAGGACGGGCAGTACGACCGTCACCACCCACCGCGCCACCCTCGACGACGTGTTCCTCTCCTCACCGGCCGCGACCTGCGCGAGGACTGAGGGGACCCGAGGCGGGTTCCCCGCGGACCGCACGAAGCGCTATGATAGGGACACCGTTCTGAGCTGTTCGCCGCCGAGCCTCGGTGTGGCGGGTGGTTGAAGCACATTTTCGCTTCGCGGGTTGCGGTATTCCCGAACCATGGAGCATTTGATGGAAATCCAGTTTACGGCCGTGTTCCAAAAGGTTCCGGAGGGGTACATCGCCTTCGTTGAGGAGCTGCCGGGTGCCAACACTCAGGGAGTGACTCTGGACGAAGCGCGGGAGAACCTCCAGGAGGCGATCTCGCTTGTGCTGGAGGCGAACCGACTCCTTGCGGAGGAGAGCATTGAAGGGAAGGATGTAATCCGGGAACCGCTGCGCATCCGAGCTGCGTGAAGCGGCGTGACCTCGTCCGCCATCTCGAAGCGCACGGCTGCGAGCTGTTGCGCGAGGGCGGCGCGCATAGCGTTTACGTCAACCGTACCGCGGGCAAAGCGACGGCCGTGCCCCGCCACCGCGAGATCAATGAGTTTCTTGCCCAGAAAATCATCAAGGATCTCGACGTACCGCCACCATGAGCCAGCTTCGCCACGCCAGCCGTGTGCTGCGTCATGTAGAGCTTCGTGTTGAATGAGGCCTTGGCCGGTGAGTTCGATTGCGCACATGACTCTGACTGATCCCGCAGCGCCCGCCCCGGCAGATAATCCCGAGCGCCTGAGCCCGATGCGCGAGCTGATGCTGGCGCGCATTCGCTCGTTCCTGCGGGAGCCGGAGGCGCTGTTCTGGACGTTCGTGTTCCCGATCCTGATGGCGGTGGGGCTGGGGATCGCGTTTCGGGAGCAGCCGGTGCAGAGGGCGGCCGTGGGCGTGGAGCGGGGGAGCGCGGCGGAGCGACATCTGCCGGCGCTGCGAGGCGCGCGGGAGGTGGAGGTGCGCGTGCTGGATCCCGCACAGGCCGAGCGGGCGCTGCGGCGCGGCGAGGTGGCGGTGGTGCTCGCGGGGAGGGACGCGGTCGTCTTCCGCTACGATCCGGGGCGCGAGGAGAGCCGCGTGGCCCGCCTGCTGGCCGACGACGCGCTGCAGCGGGGTGCCGGCGCACCTCGCCCCGTCGCCACGCGCGACGACCGGGTGCGGACGCCGGGCGGGCGCTACATCGACTGGGTGATCCCCGGGCTGATCGGGCTGAACCTGATGAGCACGGGGATGTGGGGGCTCGGCTTCGGGCTGGTGCAGATGCGGCAGAAGAAGCAGCTCAAGCGCCTCGTCTCCACCCCGATGCGCCGGGGCGACTTCCTCGTGGCGCAGATGGCGGCGCGGCTCTGCTTTCTCCTGCTGGAGGTGCCGCCGCTGGTGATCTTTGCGTGGCTGGCGTTCGGGGTGAGGCCGCAGGGGTCGGTACTCCTGCTGTCGGCGCTGGTCTTCCTGGGGGCGCTCACCTTCGCGGGGATCGGGCTGCTGGCGGCGTCGAGGGCGCGCACCATCGAAGGGGTGAGCGGGGTGCTGAACGTGGTGATGCTCCCCATGTTCGTGCTCTCGGGGGTGTTCTTCTCCGCGTCGCGCTATCCGGCGCCGCTGCAGCCCGTTATCCAGGCGCTTCCGCTCACGGCGCTCAACGACGCCCTGCGCGCCGTCTACAACGAGGGCCAGGGGATGGCGGCCGTGGCGCCCGAGGCGGCGATCATGGTGGCGTGGACCGCCGGCGCTTTCCTCCTGGCGCTGAAGACGTTCCGCTGGCAATAGCCTGTCAGAAACGGGCGGGCGCCGCGCGTTGCACCGGGTCCGCTCATTCCCCTCCCCCCGCAACGTCGAGAGCCCGTCATGCGTCTCATCCCCTTTCCGCGCATCCTGGCGCTCCTGGCGCTGCTCCTCGCCGCGCGGCCGCTGGCGGCGCAGACGGTGCAGGGCGAGCTGGTGGATGCCGGGCGCAGGCCGCTGGGCGGCGCCATGGTGGTGCTGCTGGACGCGGAAGGAAAGGTGCGCGGTCGCGTTCTGACGGACGCGGCCGGGCGCTTCGTGCTGCGCGCGCCCGGCGCAGGAAGCTACCGGCTGCGGGCGGAGCGGATCGGCTTCCAGGCCACCGAGTCGCCCGCGCTGGCGCTGGCCGCCGGCGAGACGCGCTCGTACCGCATGGAGGGGACGGCGCGCGCCGTGACGCTGGAGGCGGTGACGGCCGGCGCGCGCCGCCGCTGCGAGGTGCGGCCCGAGGAGGGGACCGCCACCGCCGCCGTGTGGAACGAGGCGCGCAAGGCGCTGGACGCCGCCGCGTACCTCCAGGAGCGGCAGTCGCTGCGCTTTCGCGTGGACCAGTACACGCGCGACCTCACCGTAAGCGACCTGCGCGTGCTGGCGGAGGACCGCAAGGCGTCGACGTCGGTGGGGCCGCACCCCTTCCGCAGCCTCCCCGCGGAGCAGCTGGGGCGCGACGGATACGTGCAGACCACGCCGCAGGGCATCTTCTACCACGCGCCGGACGCGCAGGCGCTCCTTTCGGATGCCTTCCTGGACGGCCACTGCTTCCGCATGGTGCCGGGCGAGGGGGAGAACGCCGCGCGCGTGGGAATCGCCTTCCAGCCCGTGGGCGGGCGCCGCCTTCCCGACGTGGCCGGGGTCCTTTGGGTGGACCGCGCCACCCGCGAGCTGAGCCACATGGAGTACCGCTACGAGAACCTGGAGCCCGGCGCCGGCAGCGACAAGGTGGGCGGGCGCGTGGAGTTCGGGCGCAGCCCGGGCGGCGGGTGGATCGTGCAGCGCTGGTGGGTGCGGGTCCCCGCGATGTCGGTGGACCAGAGCGTCCGCGCCACCGGGATGACCTCCGGGCTGGCGGTGGAGCGCCGCGCGCGCCTTACCGGGATCCGCGAGCAGGGGGGCGAGGTCAGCGCCGTCTTCGCGGCGGACGGCAGGCCGCTGGAGCGCGCGCCCGTACGCCTGGCCCTCACCGGGCGCGTGGCCGACCACACGGGGGCTCCGCTGGCCGGGGCGCACGTGTTCATCTCGGGGACGAGCCACGAAGCGGTGGCCGACTCCGCGGGCGAGTTCGTCATCGCGGGGCTGCCGGCAGGGGAGTACACCGTCTCCTTCGTCCACCCGCGGCTGGAGGCGCTGGAGGTGATCCCGCCGCAGCAGCGCGTGGCGGTGGCGGCGGATGGCTCCCCGCCGGCCCCGGTGCTCCTGGCGTCGGCCGCGCCGGGCGCACGGCGCGCGGCCCCTCGCACCGATACCCTGCGCGTGGCGCGGGCGGACACGACGGAGGAGCCGGTGATCGTGGAAGGGGTGACGGCGCGCGCCACGCGCGGCTTCGGCGGCTTCTACGACCGCGTGGCGGGGCGGGGCGTCACCTCGGGGCACTTCCTCACCCGCGGCCGCATCGACGAGCTGAGGATGCGCGCCGTGACTGACCTGCTCGCCACCGTCCCCTCGCTCACGGTGAGCAACGGCAAGGTCTACCTGCGCAGCATGATCGCGGGGACGGACAACATGAGCATCGTGGGCGTGACCGCCAACACCTCCCGCCGCCGCGCCAACCCCGAGTCGGGGGACCCGATGCCGGTCACGCCGGGGTGCTTTCCCACGGTGTACGTGGACGGGCAGCGCTTCGGGGTGCAGGGCGAGTTCAGCCTCGACTACATCAAGGCCCAGCAGGTGGAGGGGATCGAGGTGTACGCCCGCGACGCGCTGGCCCCGCCGCAGTACCGGCACCGCGGCAACGAGTGCGGGGTAATCCTGATCTGGACGCGCACCCGCTAGGCATCTGTCACAGCGGCGGCCCGTCGCTCGTTTACCACCCGCTGACGCACCACGCGGCGGCCGGGCCAGGCTCCCCCTCGCCGCCCGGCCCTGCGCGGCGCCCAACTTCCACGCGATGCCGGGCCGATCCCTGTGCACCCCCTGCCCTCCCTCTCCACCCACGGCGTGCCGGGCCCGCCGCGGCGAGGCGCGAAGTTGAGCGCGCCGGAGGCCGGCGCGGACTACGACGCCCTCTTCCGGCGGGTGTACCCGTCGCTCTTCCGCTACCTGCACCGGCTTACCGGCGACACGGACGCGGCGGACGACATGGCCCAGGAGGCGTTCGTGCGCCTGCTGGGCCGCAAGCTTCCCGAGGACGAGGCCCGGCTCTGGCTCTTTACCGTGGCCACGAACCTCTTTCGCGACCGCACGCGCATGTCCAAGCGGCGCGAGCGGATCCTGACGGCCAATCCCTGGCGGCCGGCCGCGCTTCCCGGGCCGGATGAGCTGCTGGAGCGCTCGCGCGCGGTGGACGGCGTGCGGCGTGCACTGGACCAGATCGCCCCCCGCGACCGGCAGATGCTGCTGATGCGCGAGGAGGGCTTCCGATACGACGAGATCGCGCAGGCGGCGGGGGTCGCGCCGGGCTCGGTGGGCACCCTGCTCGCCCGGGCCGCGCGGCGCTTCGCGGCGGTATACGAGAGACACGAGGAGAAGGACGATGAAGCACTTGGATGAGGGCACCCTCCAGGCACTCGCCGACGGCGAGCTGGCCGGGGGCGAGCGGCGCGCGGCGGAGGCCCACCTGGGCGGCTGCGGCGCGTGCGCCGCGGAGCTGGCGGCCCTCCGCGTGGACCTTGCCACGCTGGGCGCCGCGCTGACCCGCGCCGACGTGGCGCCCCCCACCGCCGCCGCGCAGATGTCGCTGCGGCGCAGGCGCGCCGCCGCGCAGTGGGCCGGTGAGGGGCGGCGGGCGCTGCTCCGCGCCGCCATGCTCCTGGTGGCGCTGGGCGGGGTCGCCTTCGCGGCCGTCCCCGGCTCCCCGTTGCGCGAGTGGATCGCGGGCGATGCCCCCGCCGCCCCCGCGCATGCCGAGCTCCCCGCGCTGAAGCCGAAGGCGGCTCCGGCGCCCGCCGCGCCCGCGCCTGCGGCCGGCGTCTCCATCCTGCCGGACGGCGGTGCGGTGCGCGTGGTGCTGAACGGCGCCGCCCCGGGGCTGGTGGTCCACACCCGCCTCACGCGCGGCGATCTGGTGGAGGTCTCGGCCAGCGGCGCGGCGGCGGGTGCCCGCTTCCGCACGTCGCCGGGCCGCATCGAGGTGCTGGATGCCGGCGCGGGCGAGATCCGCATCGCCCTCCCCCGCGGCGCCGATGCGGCCGTGGTGGAGGTGGACGGCCGCGTGTACGTGGCCAAGGAAGGCGCCGAGCTGCGGGTGACGCCCCCGGGCGCCCCCTCCGCCACCGCCCCGGAGGCCGAGTTCCGCGTGGAAGGCTGACGCGGCCCTCCCCGTGTTCCTCCACTTCGCGCTCGCCCTGGCCGTGGCCTCCGCCCCGGCCGACACCGTCCCCGCGGGGGCGGTGCGCGGCGTGGTGCAGAGCGACCGCAGCGGACTTCCCGTGGCGATGGCCGTGGTGGAGGTGCGCAGCGGCCAGGCACCCCCCGCCGCCCGCTCCATCACCGACAGCACCGGCGCCTACGAGCTCCGCGGCATAACGCCGGGGCGCCACACCCTGCGCGTCCACCACCTGGAGCACACGCCGCTGGAGATGGAGGTGCTGGTCCCCGGCGGCGTGGTGACGCTGGACCTGGCGCTCCGCTACCGCCCCCTGGCGCTGGACACGGTGCGCGCCCGCCGCCCCGGCGAGATCCGCATGGGCGACACGGTGGCGGCCGAGCGACACGAGGTGGCGTGGGTGGACTCGCGCGCGTTCGAGGAGGGATCGGGGCTGGACAAGGCGCTCGCCAACCCGCCCGACGGGAGCGATCCGCCCGATCCGGGGGAGGTCTTCCACGTCCGCGGCTCCGCGGCGGACCTCAAGCTGGTGCTGCTGGACGGCGCGCCGGTGTACGCCCCCTTCCACATGGGGGGGCTGATGGATGCGTTCGAGCCCGGCGTCCTCCGCTCGGCGCGCCTCTACCTGGGAGGCGCGCCGGCGCGGTTCGACGGCGGGCTGAGCTACGTGATGGACCTCGCCACCCGCGGCGGCAACCCGGAGCGCCACTCGCTGGCCGGCTCGGTGGACGTGGTGAGCTCGCGCGGGGTGCTGGAGGGGCCGCTCCCCCGCGGGGCCACCTACCTCGCGAGCGGCCGCGTGGTGCACGGGGCCTGGATGCGCGCCTTCGAAGGCAACGACTTTCCCTACCTCTACAAGGACGGAGTGGCGCGCGTGGACGTGCCGCTGGCCGGCGGAGTGCTCCGCGCCACCGGCTTCGCCAACGAAGAGGGCGCCACGGCCGACCGCGACCGCAGCTTCGCCGGTTGGCGGAACGTCGCCGGCTCGGTCCGCTACCGCGGGGGCCGGCTGGGGCAGGACGGCGAGCTGACGGTGGCCGGCGGGGGCTTCACGGCGGCGCTGCGGCACTATGGCAACCACGTGCTGCGGCAGCGCGGCCTCACGGAGCGCGCGCGCGTGGCGCTGGACCTGGGGCGCTCAGCGGGGCCGGTGCGCCTGCGCTACGGCGCCGCGTACGAGTACACGCGGGTGCGCTACGAGGTGGACGAGGCGGCGCTGGGATGGGCTCCGCTGGTGCGCACCCACACGTACGGCGGGGCGACTGCCGCGTACGTGGACGCCACCTGGCAGCCGAGCGCGCGGGTGAGCCTGCGCGGCGGCGTGCGCGGCGACTCGTACCGCTATTCGCCGCGCACCACGCTGTCGCCGCGCGGCGCCGTCACCTGGCTGGTGGGCGATCGCGCGGCACTTACGCTGGCGGCCGGGCGCTACCACCAGTACGTGCGCACCCGCATCGTCAGCGACGGCGATCCGCCGCCCTCCTTTGCGGATTCGGTGCGGCGGAACGTGGCCTCGGAGCTGGTGGTGGCGTCGGCCAACCACGTCTCCGTGGGGCTGGACCAGGAGCTCGCCGACGGGGTGCGGCTGGGGGTGGAGGGCTTCTACAAGCGCTTCCGCGACGTCCCCACCCTTCCCGGCAAGGCCGCGTACAACTCGGGGATGGAGCTGTGGGTGCGCCGCGGCACCGGCCGCCTGACCGGGTGGATCGGCTACACGCTGACCTGGGCGTGGTCGCTGGAGGACGACGGCCTCTCCGCCGACGACATCGTGGGCCGGCAGGTGCTGAGCGCGGGGCTGGCCACGCCGCTGGGTCGCGCGGCGAAGCTCAGCGCGCGCTTCCAGTACGGCTCCGGGCTTTCCGCATCGCGCATCCTCCCCGGCAGCGCGGACCGCTCCACATTCCAGGCCGAGTCGCAGAACGCCCTCGCCACCGCCTCCGAGCCCCTGTTGGCCGTCCCCAGCGAGGAGCCGTACCTGCGCCTGGACGCGGAGCTCTCGCGCACCTGGACGCCGCTGCTGGCGGGGCGTCGCACGGAGTTGACCCCCTACTTCCGCGTGATCAACGCCCTGGACCAGCGCGAGCCCCTCTTCTACCAGCCCGGCCCCGACGGCGAAGACTCGCGCACCGCCGTCGGCGGGTTCCCCATCCTCCCCGTACTGGGGGTGACGTTCCGGTTCTGAGCGCCTGAACAACGGGTCTCACGCGGAGGCGCGGAGACCGCGGAGGTGAGGTGGCACGGAGAGAAGGCCTCTCCGTGCCTTTGTGTTTTGCGGGCAAGGCTCGTGTTCGATGGACGGTTCGGCGCAGCGGCAGGCACGGGCAGACACGCGGGTCTGCCCCTACAGGGGTTGACGTGCGTAGGGCGGTGGTCGAGACACGCGGAGGGCGGGCGCGATGAATCGCGCCCCTAGCAGGCATTCGCGCTGCATGCGCAGTTCGCCCCCTCTCTCGATGACAGGAGGGCGGAGCCCTCTCCTGTTATCGGG
>DASWNZ010000279.1:0-11660 GCA_036398975.1 Longimicrobium sp. | reverse complement strand
GCGGCCGACGCCAACAACCCGCTCCACCACTTCCTGCTGGCCCAGGCGGCGCTCGGCACCAACAACTACGCCGCCGCCGACAGCGCATTCCGCCGCACGCTGACGCTCTGCCCGCAGTTCGCGAGCGAGGTCAACCCGCTGCGCGACCGCGCTTCGCAGATGGTGTTCAACGCGGGCGTGGAGGCGTTCACCCGGGGTGACACCGCGCAGGCCCTGTCGCAGTGGGAGCAGGCCGGGCGGATGAACGAGGCGATGCCGCAGGCGTACTTCAACCAGGCGGTGGTGTACGCGGGCCGCAACGACCACGCGCGCGCCGCCACGGCGTACCGCGCCGCGCTCGCGTCGCTGGAGCGCGTCACGCCGGACACCAGCAACGCCGCCGAGCTCGTGGAGACGCGGGCGGGGAGCCTTTCCGGGCTGCTGAACGCGGGCGCGCACTACTTCTCGGTCAACGACTTCGCGCGCGCCGGCGAGATGTTCGCCGAAGTGCACCGCCTTGACCCCAACCACCGCGACGCCTGGTACAACCACGCGCTCTCGCTGTACAAGCTGGAGCGCTGGCAGGAGCTGGTGCCGGTGGCGTCGCGACTGGTGCAGATCGACCCGCTCAACTACAACGCGCGGATCGTGCTGTTCAACGCGTACAAGGGGATCTCGGACGCGGCCAAGGCATCGCGCAACACGGCGGTGGAGACGGCGAACCGAAACCTGGCGGTGAGCACCCTGCAGGCGGCGGACTCCCTGGTCGTGCAGGTGGACGAGACGCAGCTCATCACGCGCGAAGGCAACGCCCGCCTCACCGGTGTCGTGAAGGGTGGCATCGCGCGCGTGGGCACGCCCATCCGCCTGAACTTCACCTTCTTCGGCCCGTCGGGTCCGGTGGGCACGCAGAGCATCACCGTGAACGCCCCCGCCAAGGACGCCTCGACCCCCTTCGAGGTTTCGCTCCCCACCACGCAGCCGGTGACGGGGTACAGTTATCGAGTGGGAAGCTAGTAGAAGTGCGTTAGTGCGTTGGTGCGGGGCGGCGTCGCGAGATGCCGCCCCGCCCTCGTTCAAAGCGAAAAAGCATCACACAGAGAGCACAGAGACAACCGCAAGACACAAAGAGCCTCTCTTGCCGTTCTTGCGGTATCCCTCTGTGTCTCTGTGTGAGACAGCCGTTGGGGTCCTTTGAGGTGCACGCTTCTTGCGAGCCGCAGCCGGGATTCCAGAGGGACCGAACGACACGCGGAGAGGAGCCGGCTTGAGCGTAGACGAGATCGCGGAACAGACTGTCCGCTGCGAGCACTGTGGAGTGGAGTTCGCGGGCGGGGACGCATGCCCGCAGTGCGGGAAGCTGCGGGCGCAGGTGACGTGCGAGGACGATCCATCGCAGCTCGCGGTGTTCCGCTGCGTGATCTGCGGGCGCGCGGTGTGCCGCAACCTGCCGGAAGGCTCGCACGCGGCGCTGTGCGACGAGCACCGCACCGTGCCGATGATCGAAGGGTGGGCTCAGGTGTACAGTGCAGCATCGGAGATGGAGGCGCAGCTGATCGTGGAGAACCTGCGCGCCGAGGAGATCGACGCGCTGCTCTACAACCAGGCCGACCGCTCCTTCCCCGTGGACATGGGCGAGCTGAGCATCGCCCGCGTGCTGGTGCCGGTGTGGCAGTACGGCGCCGCCCTGGAGATGATCCAGTCGCACATGGACTCGGAGGGCGAGGTGTCGTTCGCCTGCCCGGTGTGCGGCGAGGTGTACGAGCCGGGGCAGGCGGTGTGCGGCTCGTGCGGGGCGCCGCTGGCGGGGTAGCCGTTCGTTGACGCGGCCGGCGCGCGGCGCCATATTCGCCCCGCCGGCCGCGCAGCGGGCCGCGAGCGGTTCCCGGGTTTTCCGGAGCCGCTTTTTTCGTATGGTAACATCCTTTTAGCATTGGAATAGACGTGAAGCTTCCCGTAGTCGCCGTCGTCGGCCGTCCCAACGTGGGCAAGTCCACCTTCTTCAACCGTGTCATCGGCGAGCGGGTGGCGATCGTGGAAGACCGTCCCGGGGTGACCCGCGACCGCAACTTCTACCATACCGAGTGGAACGCCCGCCAGTTCTATCTGGTGGACACCGGCGGCATGGTGGAAGGATCGGACGAGCCGATGGACCGGCTGATCCGCGCCCAGGTGCTCACCGCCATCGAAGAGGCGGACGTGCTGGTGCTGGTGGTGGACGTAAAGAGCGGCGCCCATCCGCTGGACTACGCCATCGCCGAGATCCTGCGCAAGACGCAGAAGCCCGCCATCCTACTGGTCAACAAGGTGGACAACCTGGGCAACCCCAGCGCCGTGGGGCACCACGACTTCTGGGACCTGGGGCTGGGCGAGCCGCTCCCCATGTCGTCGCTCAGCGGCAAGGGGAGCGGCGACGTCCTGGACGAGATCGTCAAGCACCTCCCCGACGTGGAGGGCGAGGAGGAGGAGGCGCTGCGCGTCGCGGTCATCGGCAAGCCCAACGTAGGCAAGTCGTCGTTCGTCAACCGGCTGCTGGGCGAGGACCGGCTGGTGGTGAGCGACGTCGCCGGCACCACGCGCGACGCCATCGACACCCCCATGCAGTACCACGGCCGAAAGCTGATCTTCGTGGACACGGCTGGGCTGCGGCGGCAGGCCAAGATCGAGGACGGGGTGGAGTTCTACTCCTCCATCCGCACCGAGCGCGCGATCTCGCGGGCCGACGTGTGCGTGCTGATGATCGATGCCACCGAGCCCATCGCCGTGCAGGACCTCAAGATCGCCGAGAAGGCGTGGGAGTCCGGGTGCGGGCTGGTGCTGGTCGCCAACAAGTGGGACCTGGTGGAAAAGGAGACGCAGAGCGCGCCCAACTACGAGAAGGAGATCCGCAACCGCGCCACCTTTTTGAAGTGGGTCCCCATCCTCTTCACCAGCACGGTGACGGGGCAGCGCGTGTACAAGACGTTGGACCTGATCCTGGCGGTGCAGGAGCAGCGCACGCGCCGCATCGCCACGCACGAGGTGAACGAGGTGCTGCGCGCGCTGGTGATGCGCGCCAAGCCGCCGCACCACCACGGACACCCGGTCAAGTTCCTGTACGGCACCCAGGTCTCCGTCGCGCCCCCCACCATGGTCCTCTGGGTCAACCACCCGGACGGGGTGATGGAGAGCTACGAGCGCTACCTGCAGAACGGCTTCCGCGACGCGTGGGGGTTCAGCGGGGTGCCCATCCGCATCAACCTCCGCCAGCGCGGCGAGGAGGCGGATTGAGCCCCTGGCTGGCGCTCGCGGCGGCGTACCTGTGGGGCGCGGTCCCGGCCAGCTACCTGGCCGGGAAGTGGTCGCGCGGCATCGACCTGCGACGGCACGGCAGTGGCAACCTGGGCGCCACCAACACCTTTCGCGTCCTCGGCGCCAAGGTGGCGGCGCCGGTGATGGTCTTCGACATCCTCAAGGGCTTCCTCCCCGTCTTCCTCTTCACCCGCTGGGACGAGCCCGCCGGATGGCAGTGGGGTCTGGCGTACGGCGCGGCGGCCATCGTGGGGCACGTCTTCCCGGTCTACATGGGGTTCAAGGGGGGGAAGGGGGTCGCGACCGGCGCTGGGGTCTTCCTCGCGCTGGCGCCGCTCGCCCTGGGCGTGGCGCTCCTCACCTGGCTGGGGGTGCTCAAGATGACGCGTATGGTGTCGGCGGCATCGCTGGCGGGCGCGGCGGTGCTGGCGCTGGTGCTGGCCCTCGCTCCGCCGCCGGACGGACACGTGGAGATCCGCTGGCTGGGGTGGGCGATCGCCGCGTTCGTCATCTTCTCGCACCGCGCCAACCTGCGCCGCATCGTCCGCGGCGAGGAGCCCCGCTTCGGGCGCGGGCACGAGCCGGAGGCCACCGTGGCCGCCGCGGCCATCACCGCAGACGCGGAGGAGGTCCGTTGAGCCTGGAGCGCACCGCAGTCATCGGCGCCGGGAGCTGGGGGACGGCGCTCGCCAACCTCCTCGCCAAGAAGGGCGGCGAGACCGTCCTCTGGTCGTTCGAGCCCGAGGTGGCGGAATCGATCCGCACCGAGCAGGTCAACCGCCGCTACCTGGACAGCGTGCGGCTGGACGAACGGCTGCGCGTGACCACCGACATGGAGGAGGCGCTCGACGGTGCATCGGTCGTCCTCTCCGTGTCGCCATCGCACGTGGTGAGGCCGGTGATGGCGCAGGCGGCGCGGCACATGGCCCCCGGCGCGCTGGTGGTGAGCGCATCCAAGGGGATCGAGATCGAGTCGCTGAAGACGATGGACGAGGTCCTCGCCGACGTCCTCCCCGATGGCAACGCCGCCGCCTTCCTCTCCGGCCCTTCCTTCGCGCTGGAGGTGGGGGAGGAGCACCCCACGGCCGTGACCATCGCCTCGCACCACCCCGAGGCCGCCCAGCGTGCGCAGGCGCTCTTCCAGACCCCCTACTTCCGCGTCTACACCAGCAGCGACGTGCGCGGAGTGGAATTGGGCGGCTCGCTCAAGAACGTCATCGCCATCGCGGCGGGCGTCGTGGAAGGGCTGGGCTACCGCCACAACACGCAGGCCGCCCTCATCACCCGCGGCCTGGCCGAGATCACGCGCCTGGGCGTCGCCGCCGGCGCGGAGCCGTCCACCTTTGCGGGGCTGGCGGGGATGGGCGACCTGATCCTCACCTGCACGGGCTCGCTGAGCCGCAACCGGCAGGTGGGGATCGAGCTGGGGCGCGGCCGGCCCATCGACGAGATCCTGGGCGGGATGGTGGCGGTTGCGGAGGGGGTGCGCACCGCGCGCTCGGCCCGCGACCTGGCCCGCAAGCTGGGGATCGAGATGCCCATCGTGGAGGTGGTGCACGCGATGCTGTACGAAGGCCTCGCCGCCACGCGCGCGCTGGAGCTCCTCATGCTGCGCGAGCCGCGGCGGGAGACGTGGGGATGAAGCGTCCGCAGCGGGAGTTCCACGCGATCGGCGAGGTGTGCGAGCTGTTCGGGATCAAGCCGCACGTCCTGCGCTACTGGGAGACGCAGTTCCCGGCGCTCTCGCCGCCCAAGAACCGCGCCGGAAACCGCGTCTACCGCCAGCGCGACCTGGAGCTGATCGCCCTGATCCAGCACCTGGTCCGCGACGAGCGCTACACCCTGGAGGGCGCCCGCGCGCGCATCGAGGAGCTGAACCGCGAAGGCTCCGCCACCGCCACCGCCGGCGCCGCCCTGGAGCAGAGCTTCATCCGCTCCCTCCGCGGCGAGCTGGAGGAGATCCTTGAGCTGCTGGGGCCTGTGCAGGCCCCCGGCGAGTAAACTCGCTGCAACAACAGCACAAAGTCCGCCTTCGCGGACTCGCGGGCGAGATCCGTTCTTCGTCTCGTAGGCCGTGGTTCACGTCAACCCAACCTCCGCCTCCGCACCTAACCGGTAGGGGCGGACCTGCGTGTCCGCCCACCCTCGCCGCCACCCTGATCTACACCCCTCTGCACCAAAACCCGTAGGGGCAGCCCCACATGGCTGCCCGTGCCCTGTGCATCGACGCACCCGGCACCAGGAGCCGTCCCCTCGCACGCGCCGTAGATCCTTCGCACCGCGCCAGGGTGTGGAGTCGGGGCAGGGACGGCGCAGCGCGTCGCTCAGGATGACAAAGTTTGGGACACCTGCGGCGATCGAGCCGGCTGCAGCCGCCTTCCCGTCGTTCCAGCCGGGGGATTTATCCTCCGGCAACGTGGTGCCCGCCCCCCGGCGCAAACCCCGCGCCCACGAGCCTGCGAAGGCAGGCTTCCCGCGGTTGTTGCTGCGGTTTCAACCGCCGGACACTGCCGGTTTCCCCCCATTCCCACCATCGAACACCCCACCGCAATATCCGCTCATCCTCCGCTAACCGCTTCCCTGCAACCTTCTTTTCACCGGCTACGTCAGATGGATACGAGCGGCAACGAAGCCGCTCCGGCCTGCACACCGTGACAGGCCCGAACCCTTCCTGACGAGGTCTCCTACCATGTCACTCTCCCTGCTCCGCACCGCCACCGCCGCCGCCGCCCTCACCCTCGCCGCCGCGAGCGGGGCACACGCGCAGGAAGCCTTCGCCCCGACCGACCCGATCGGCGCCACCACGGAGGCCGCCGCGCCGCAGGGCGTCGTGCTGAAGCTGGACGGCGCCGCGGGCGACGCCACCCTGCACGACTTCCTCGCCACGCACCACGCCGGCTGGCTCGCCGGGCGCGGGGCGCACGACTACTCGCAGCGCAACCACGTGATGGTGTACCGCGACGGCGTGCTCGTCGGCGCCAAGGCGGCGCTGCGCAACATCAAGATGGACGACGTGGCGGAGGTCCGCCGCCTGACCCCGGCGGAAGCATCGGAGCGGTTCGGGCTGGACCATGGCGCCGGCGCCATCCTGATCACCACCAAGTGAGCCCCGCACGCGGGTGAGCGCGGGCACGCGCGCTCACCCGAGGCCCTCCGCAGTCCCTTCCGCGCCACCCGCGTCACCACGACACCAGCCGACGCGCCTTTCCGCCCCTCCGCTCCCCCGCGGGGGTGGCGCGAGGGGTGCGTCGGGCGCAGTTTGTCCGCGCACGGCGGCGCGCGCCGCGGGCGAAGGCAAGCCACGACAGGAGTTGTGTTTCCGCGATGCTGATACTGTGCACCAACGACGACGGGTACATGGCGCCGGGGCTGGGCGTACTGGCGGAAGCGGCGATGGGGCTGGGCGAGGTGCACGTCGTCGCGCCGGACCGTGAGCAGAGCGCCACCAGCCACTCGCTCACCATGCACCTGCCGCTGCGCGCGCGGGCCGTGCGCGAGCGGTGGCACAACGTGAGTGGCACCCCCACCGACTGCGTGATGCTGGCGGTGCAGGCCATCCTCCCGCGCCGGCCGGACGTGGTGCTGTCGGGAGTGAACCACGGGATGAACATGGGCGAGGACGTCCTCTACTCCGGCACCGTCTCCGCGGCGATGGAGGCGACCATCTTCGGCATCCCCGCCGTCGCCATCTCGTACGCCGGGCGCGCGGACGAGCGGCACCTGGCGTCGTACGGGCCGCTCCTGTCGCGCCTGCTGGCGCAGCTGGTGAAGCGAGACGACTTCCCCCCCGAGACGCTCCTCAACGTCAACCTCCCCGCCATCGCGGCGGAGCAGGTGAAGGGGGTGCGCGTCACGCGGCTGGGGCGGCGCGTCTTCAGCGACTCGCTCACGCAGGGGACCGACCCCAGCGGCAAGCCGTACTACTGGATCGGCGGCGGGAACATCGAGTGGACGTCGCTGGAGGGGACCGACTACCACGCGGTCGACGAGGGGTACATCTCGGTGACGCCGCTCCACCTGGACCTCACCAACCACGCCCTGCTGCGCAGCGTGGCGGATTGGGAGCTGACGGCATGAGCACGGAGCGCTTCAACGCGCAGCGGCGGGCGCTGATCGGGCGTATGCAGGAGAAGGGGATCCGCAACCTGGAGGTGCTGCGCGCCTTCGACCAGATCCCGCGCCACGCCTTCGTGCCGCACGCGGTCTCGCACCGTGCGTACGAGGACGCGCCGGTGCCCATCGGCTTTGGGCAGACGGCGTCGCAGCCCTCGCTGCAGGCGATGTACATGCAGCTGCTGGAGATCGGCCCGCGCGACAAGGTGCTGGAGATCGGCACGGGGAGCGGGCACCAGACGGCGGTGCTGGCCCAGCTCGCGGACCGCGTGTACTCGGTGGAGCGCATCCCCGAGCTGGCGGCGCGCGCGCGCGAGGCGCTGGACGGGATGAGGATCTCCAACGTGGCGATCCTGGTGGGCGACGGCACGATCGGGTGGAGCCGCTACGCGCCCTACGACGCCATCCTGGTGGCCGCCGCCGCGCCCGACGTCCCGCAGCCGCTGGTGGACCAGCTCGCCGACGGCGGCAAGATGCTGGTGCCGGTGGGAACGCGAGAGGCGCAGCGGCTGGTGCTGGTGGCCAAGCGGGGCGGGGAAGTGACGACGGAAGAGGTGCTGGACTGCACCTTCGTACCGCTCCTCGGCCGCTTCGGGTGGGTAGACGAGCGTCCGCCCGGCGGCTGATCCCTGGCGCCAGCGCTCCCGCGGGGGCACCGGCGTCGTTGACAACGCGCCGCCGCAGCACGTACGTTCCGTGCGAAACCACCCACGCATGGCCCCGCATCAACTCCTCTTTCGGGCAGCCTCCATGAGCGCACTCCCGGGCGATTCCGCGCCCAACGCCTTCGTGTTTCCGCCGTTCATGCCGCCGGCGCCGCGTTCCGCGCCTTCCGCCCCCGCGGAGCCCGCGCCGGACGAGTTCACGATCGAGGTCCCGCTCCCCGCACACGACCCCGGCGACCCGGACGGCGACCTCCCGCAGCACGGCTTCGACGCGGAAGAGGCGGGATCGCAGCAGTGGGAGGCCGCCGCGCCCCCCGCCGCCGAGGACTTCCCCTGGCTGGAAATGCCCGCCGAGGGCCCGAGCGTCGACGCCGCCGAGCCCATCGCGGATGCCGGCGAAATGGCGGGATGGGCAGGATGGGACGCGGGTGGCGCGCAGCCGGCCGCAGAGGAAGCCGCGCAGGACACCGCCGCGCCCGACGAAGCGATGCCGTGGGACGATGCCTCCGCCGACGAGCCGGCGCCGTGGAGCGAGCCGGCCGCCGCCGAGGAGCCGGCACCCTGGACGGAAACCACCGTGGCCGACGAGGCGCCGTGGGCCGAGACCCCTGCGCCCGAGGACGCCGGCCCCTGGATCGAGGCGCCGGTCCCCGCCGAGGCCGCGCCCTGGGCCGAAAAGCCGGCGCCGCACGACGTGGCTCCGTGGGCCGAAACCCCCTCGGCGGACGACGCAGGCCCGTGGGGTGACTCCGCGCCTGAATCCGCCGAGCCGCAGTGGCCACCGTTCATCGCGGAGGCGGAAGAGGCGCCTCCCGCCCAGGCGCTCTTTGCCCACGACGCGCCCATCGTAGAAGAGACCGCTCCCGCCGAGTCTCCGTCCGCGGCAGAGGCGTCCTCCGCGGCCACGCAGCCCGTCGCCGCATCCGACGCTCCGGTGTACGGCGAGGTCGCGGACCGGCTGGAGTCGATCGCCCGCGCCCTGCGCGACGACCCCGGATCCTTCCTCGCCGGCGGCTCCGGCGACGCGCTCGGTCTGCTGGTCACCGGCTTCGTGCTCGGCTACGGCCACGGGCGGCGCGACGGCGGAGCCTGACCGCTCGCCCGGAGCGGGTCGTGTGAGCAGCCCCCTGGCCGGAGTGCGGTTCCTGTTCCTTTTGCTGGACTGGGACGACTTCCGCCGAAACCGCCTGGCGCTCGCCCGCGCGCTACGCGAATCGGGCGCGGACGTCGCGGTGATGATGGACACGGGCGGCATGCCGGAAGGGGTGGCGGACGGATTCCGCATCATCCCCTGGTCCGTCGCGCGTGGGAGCGTCAATCCGGTCACGGAGCTGCGCAGCCTCGCGCAGGTGGCCGCCGCGTACCGGCGTCTTCGGCCGGACCTGGTGCACCACTTCGCGCTGAAGCCGGTGGTCTACGGCGGCATCGCGGCGCGGCTCGGCGGCCGGGCGGTGTGCGCGAACACGGTCACGGGCCTGGGGATGGCGTTCACCTCGCGTTCGTGGAAGGCTCCCTTTCTGCGCCACCTGATCCTCCTGCTGCTGCGGCTGGCGGCCGGGCACCGCCGCGCGCGCATCATCTGCCAGAATCGCGACAACCTCGACCTGCTGACGCGCGCGGGCGCCGCCGACCCGCGCCGCTCGGCCGTGATCCGTGGGTCGGGTGTCGATCTGGAGGCGTACGTGCCGGTGCCGGAGCCCGGCGGCGCGCCCGTGGTGCTCTATGCCGGCCGCATGATGCGCGAGAAGGGGGTTGGCGACTTCGCCGCCGCGGCACGGGAGCTCCGTGCGCGCGGCGTCGCCGCGCGATTCGTCCTGGCCGGCAAGCCGGACCCGGCGCATCGCAGCTCGGTGAGCGAAGAGACGCTGCGCGCGTGGTCGGCGGCGGGGGAGGTCGAGTGGTGGGGGGCGCGGGCCGACATGGCCGCCGTAATCGGCGCCGCCGCGGTCGTGTGCCTCCCGTCGTGGTACGGCGAGGGCCTTCCCAAGGTGCTGCTGGAAGCGGCGGCGTGCGGCAGGGCGATGGTGGCCACGGACGTGCCGGGATGCCGCGAGCTGGTGATCGACGGCGAGACGGGGATCCTCGTGCCGCCCCGCGATCCGGCCGCGCTCGCGCGGGCGCTAGCGAGGCTGCTGAGCGACCCGGAGCTCCGGCGCACCCTGGGGGCCAACGCGCGGCGCGCCGCCGAGACGGAGTTCGGCGCCGGGCGCGTGGTGGGGGAGACGCTCGCCGTGTACCACGAGCTGCTGGCCACCCGTTCTCCGGCACACGAAGGACGATGAGCACCACTTCCGTGGGGGTACGCCTGCTGTCGGCGGCGAATCGGGCGGTGCGCCGCACCGTGTACCGGTCGCCGGCCGCGGCTCGCCTGATCTTCGGAGCCACCCTTCGCCCCTGCGGTGCATCCAGCTTCTGGGAGCTGGGCACGCTCGCCATCCGCCAGGCGCTCGCCCGCGACCTTCGCGACGGGATGCGCGTGGTGGAGGTGGGCACGGGCCCGTACGCGACGCTGGCATTGTGGGCGGCGCGCCGGTGGCGGCTGGAGGTGGTGGCGACGGAGCTGGTGGAGGAGTGGGCGGGTTGGGCGCGGCAGTCGGCGCAGAGCAACGGGCTGCCGGTGGACGTCCGCTGCACCGACCTGCTCGAGGGTGTGGAGGGCAGCTTTGATGTGGCGTGGTTCGTTCCTCCCTTCACCCCGCGCGCGGTGTTCGAGATGCAGATGCGCGACACGGGGCTGAGCGACGACGAGGAGCGGCGCCGCCAGGCCGTCCGTACCTGCGGGGGCGAGATGGGATGGGAGGTGCTCGGCCGGTTCCTGGCCGCGGTGGGGCCGCGCCTGCGACCCGGCGGGCGTGCCTACGTGTGCGTCAACCACGTCCACCAGAGTCCCGGCACGGTGCGCCGCCTGGCGGTGGAGCAGGGACTACGCATCGTGCGCGAGCAGCGCCTGCCGTTCCTTCCCTATTCGGTGGTGGTGGTCGCGGCCGGCGGGGCGTAAGCCTGCCGAAGGAGGAACAGCCCCGCCGCGCCCCCGGCCGCCGCCACGATCGACGCGGCCGCAACGATCACCGGTCCCTTCCACCCCCGCGCCAGCAGACGGAGGCACAGGTGCTCGGCCCCGCCCGCGAGCGGCGAGCGGCCGGCCCGGATGCGGACGACGGAGCTGAAGGCGACGTCCGCCAGCGGCACCGCCACCAGCAAGAGCGCGCCGGCTCCCGAGCCCACGCCGCGAGACGTCGCCATCACCAGCGCGGCGAAGGAGAGCCCCAGCGAGAACGAGCCGACGTCGCCCATGAAGATGCGCGCCGGCGGCCGGTTGTGCGGCAGGAATCCCAGCGCGCCCCCCGCGACGGCGAGGGAGACCGCCGCCGCCGTCCGGTCGCCGAGCTGGCCGGCGGCGAGCGCGAAGGCGAGGGCGCTGACCACCGCCACGCTGGCGGCAAGCCCGTCCATGACGTCGATGAAGTTCCAGCTGTTGACGATCCAGAGGCACAGGAACACGCTGGCGGCCGCATCGGCGGCGGGGTGCGGGAGCACGTCGAGGCGCAGCCCGCCCCACACCAGCACCCCCGCCGCCACGCACTGCACCGCAAGCTGGAGAATGGGAGAGAG
>DASWNZ010000278.1:0-5198 GCA_036398975.1 Longimicrobium sp. | reverse complement strand
CCTTGTACGTATGGGCGAGGCGGGATACCTTGCATCAGAGCACCGTTTTGGTGTAGCGGTTTGTGAGAGGCTTCTTGGCGGAAGTGACTCACAATCTACTACTTCAAGGCGGTGCTCGCTCTTTTCCACGCAGGATCTGGGTTGAAACCGCTGCAACAACCGCGGGAAGCCTGCCTTCGCAGGCTCGGGGGGCCAGGTCCGCGCCGGATTACCGGGGGCTGAAGCCCCCGGCTGGAACGACGGGAAGGCGGCTGAAGCCGGCTCGAACACCGGCATTATCCCCATTCCCGATTCCCCAGCCTCAGAACAGCGGCTTTTCCTTGGCGTTCGAGCGGGTCAGCGGGACGATGGTGCTGTCGCCGGTGAGGGTCATCTTCACGTTCCACTCCAGCTCCGTGTCGGGGAGGATGTAGCGGGCGTAGATCCAGTACTGGCCCTCCTCCGCGGGGAGCACGGCGCGGCCGGTGGCGTCGGTGGTGTCGATGGCCTCGGAGAGCTCGCGGGCGAGGGCGGCGGCGCGGGCGGCCTCGGGGAAGTCCTTGTAGGCGCTGTCCCTCCACGCGGCGCGGGCACGCTGGTTGGCGGCCACCTGCGCGGCGATGGCGCGCCGCTGCGCGTTCCAGCGGGCGACCGCCGTGTCCCCGTACTGGCGCACCGATGCGGACTCGGCCTGGAGCGCCTGCTGCTGTTGGAGCACTTCCTGCGGAAGGGTGGGCTCGGGATCGTCCGCGGCCTCGGCGAGTGAATCCAGAAGCTCCTCGCGGTCGTAGGGCAGAAGCTGGACGGGGAGGTCCGCAATGGGCTCCCCTCCGGGCGTGAGCGATGCGCGAACCACCACCTTCGGGTCGGTGCCGCACGCCGCGGCGCACGCGAGCAGGGCCAGCACCACGAACTGTCGCTTCATCTCAGAACGAGCTCCGGAGGTTGGACTGAACATCGGGCGGATGCAACGTACGGATGCCCCCCTGGCGGGGCAAGGAAACGCGCGGCGACTGGCATTCATCGCCGGCGCGCTCCTGCTGCTGGCCGCGAACGGGGCCGGGGCGCAGCCGCTCCAGATCCCGAAGCCCACCGGCTACGTCAACGACTTCGCGAACATCATCGACGCGGAGAGCGAGGCGGCCATCACCCGCATCGCCGACGAGGTGCGCGCCAAGTCCGGCGGCGAGATCGTGGTCGTCACCCTGCCCTCGCTGCAGGGGCGCACCCGCGACGAGGTGGGGCTCCAGATCCTGCGCGAGTGGGGGATCGGCAAGCGCGCGCAGGGGGTTGGCGACTCCACGGCCAACACGGGCGCGCTGCTGCTGGTGGCGGTAAGCGAGCGGCAGGTGAGGATCGAGCTGGGCTACGGCACCAACACCTTCATCACCGCCGCGGAGGCGGGGCGCGTCCGCGACGAAGTCATCCTCCCCGCCTTCCGCCAGGGGCGGTACGGGCCGGGGATCGAGGCCGGGGTGGGCGCGATCGCGCAGCAGTACGCAGGGCGCTTCGGCTTCCAGCTCACCGGCGCCGTCCCCGCGGAGGCGCAGCAGCCCGCGCAGCGCACCGGGCGGCGGGGCGGCGGGATGAGCCCCGGCTTCATCTTCATGCTGCTGATCTTCTTCTTCCTCTTCATGCGCGGACGTGGCGGCGGAGGGGGTGGCGGACGGCGAAGACGCGGCTACGGCGGGCCCGTCATCATCCCCTTCCCCATCGGCGGCGGGTGGGGCGGAGGCGGCTTCGGCGGGGGCGGCGGATGGGGAGGCGGCGGCTTCGGTGGGTTCGGTGGCGGCGGCGGCGGCGGTGGTGGCGCGGGAGGCGAATGGTGAACCCGACGGCGGAGCGGCACTGATGGCAGATGCGATGGAGCGGGCGAACGCCTTCGCGGCGGAGCTGAAGCAGGCCTTCGGAGACGACCTGGTGTCGGTGGTCCTCTACGGATCGGCGGCGCGCGGGGAGTACCGCGAGGGCGTGTCGGACCTCAACGTGCTGGTGCTGCTGCGCGGCACGGGGGCGGCGTCGCTGCGGCGCGGGTCGGCGCTGGCGCGGCGCTGGGTGGCGGAGCGCAACCCGCCCCCCATGATCCTGGGCGAGGAGGAGTGGCACCGCTCGGCGGACGTCTTCCCCATCGAGTACTCGGACATCCGCGACGCGCACCTGGTGCTGGCGGGCACCGACCCGGTGCAGGGGATGGAGGTGCACACGGAGGACCTGCGCCGCCAGTGCGAGCGCGAGATCAAGGGGAAGCACATCCAGCTCCGCGAGCACTTCATGCTGGCGGCCGGGGAGCCGGCGGAGCTGGGAACGCTCCTGGTGAAGTCGTTCCCCACCTTTTTGGTGCTCTTTCGCACGGTGCTGCGCCTGGCCGGCGACCCGGTGCCGCGCGACCCGGAGCAGACGGTGAGGGCGACGGCGGCGCGCGTGGGGTTCGATCCCGCGCCGCTGCTGGAGATCTGGCGGGCGCGCTCGGGCGGCGCCAAGCTGAGCCCGGCGGCCGACTCGCCGGTCGTAGCGGGGTACCTGGACGCGGTGGAGCGCGTCGCCGTGTGGGTGGACCGGCTGACGCACGGCGCGTAGGACGCTTTTTGCAGATAGAACGGGCGCGGTGCACGGGCACCGCCCCGACCCGATTTCCTTGAGAGGACGAGATCCGATGCGGCTCGCGAACATTGTGGCAGTGGCGGCGCTGGGTGCGTCGCTTTCGGGGTGCGGCTACAACCGCATCCAGCAGCTGGACGAGACGGTCGAGCAGGCCCGCGCCAACGTCGGCGTGGAGCTGACGGCCCGCAACCAGCTCATCCCCAACCTGGTGGCCACCGTCAAGGGCGCCTCCGAGTTCGAGCGCGGCACCTTCACCGACGTGGCCAAGGCCCGCAGCGGCCAGGCGGTCGCGCAGGCGGAGCAGGGCCTCCAGCAGTCGGCCCAGAAGCTGAACCAGGCGGTGCAGGCCGGCGACGTGGCCGCGATGGCCGCCGCGGACGAGCAGGTAACGCGGCAGATCGGCACCTTCATCAACATCTCGCGCGAGGCGTACCCTCAGCTCAACGCCACGCAGAACTTCCGCGGCCTGCAGGACCAGCTCGCCGAGAGCGAGAACCGGATCGCTGTGGCGCGGCGCGACTACAACGGGGCGGTGCGCGAGTACAACACGTACATCCGCCAGTTCCCGCAGGCGATGACCGCCCGCTTCAGCGGCGCCACGCGCAAGGAGCCCTACCGCGAGCCCGCCGGCTCGAACGAGGCCCCCAAGGTGGACTTCGGCGGGGCGCCCAAGGCGCCGTAACCGTCTTTCGCATCAACAACAACGGGGCCGCGTCCGATGTGGGCGCGGCCCTGTTCGTTCTCCCTCGCCATCCGACATCACCGGGGGGGAAACGGGGGGTGAATCCCCCGGCTGGAACCACGCGAAGCCCACTGAAGTGGGCTCGTGCACATCGCCGGCAATCGGCGAACGCGGACTCCGGATGTTATGCCGCGATTCCTCTAGCCGGCTTTAGCCGCCTTCCCGTCGTTCCAGCCGGGGGCTTTAGCCCCCGGTGGTTCAGCGGCGGCCCAAACACGTCATCCCCGCGCTGACCCACGCCTCCGAAGCCTGCGAAGGCAGGCTTCCCGCGGTTGTTGCAGCGGTTTCAACCGCCGGAACAGGGGTTCACCAACTCCAGCCCCGGCCTCTCTCTAGTGCGGGCCTTACTCCTGTTCCTTCTCGAACGGCCCCAGGTACACCATCACCGGCGCGTCGAGCGCTCGGGCGGCGGCGTGGAGGCGCTCGGCCGTCACGCGCTGCACGGCGGCCAGCGGATCCCCGCGCTCGCCCACCAGCGCGCCGCGCGCCAGGGCATCGGCCCGCGCCTCGGGCGAGTCCAGCTCCAGCAGCCGGCGCCCGCGGAAGCGCCGCGCCCGCTCCGTGAACGCCGCCTCCGAGACCGGCGCGCCCGCGTACCCTGCCACCGCCTCGCGGATGCGCGTCCCCCACGCCTCCGCCTCGCGCGGGGGAACGACCAGGTGGATGCGCAGCTCGCCGCCCCCGGCGTGGCGCACGACCTCCGCGCCCTGGTCGTAGACGGAGCGGCGGCTGGGGCCGAAGCCGACCTGGTCCAGCACCAGGCCCCCCAGCATGCGGATCGACTCCACGTCCGCGCCGGCGCCGAAGCGGTAGCTGGCGGCCACCCAGGCGGTGATGGCGTTGTACTCCGTGTGCACCGCCGTGTCGCCGCGGGTGGGCGGCGGCACCTCGCCGGCGCGCAGGGGGCCGGGCTCCAGGAAGGCCATCACCCGCGCGTCCACGTCGGCGCGCTCCACGGGGCCGACCACGGCGATCACGGCGCGCTCCTGCGAGAAGGCGCGGCGCAGAAAGGCCTCCACCGCGGCGGGCTCGATGCGGCCGACCGTCGCGGCCGTCCCCACGGCCGGGCGCCCCCACGGGTGGTCGCGCCCCCACACGGCCGCGTCCACCTCGCGCTTCAGGGCATCCGCGGGGCTGGTCTCGCGCGCCGTCAGCTCGGCCACCAGGGCGGCGCGCTGGCGCGTGATGGCCGCCGCCTCCAGCGGATCGCGGAAGAGGGCGACGAGGAGGGTGCGCGTGGCCTCGTCCCAGGCGTCGGGCGCTGCGGTCAGCGTCATGGAGACGGCGTCCTTGCCCCCCTCCACCCGCAGCCGCGCCCCCAGCGAGTCGAGCACGGAAAGGATCGGCGCCACCACCGAGCGCGCGGCGAGGTACGCGACCCCCTCCTCCCCCTCCGGCTCGTCGGCGGGGCCGGCGGCCAGGAGCACCTCGACGGTCACCACCGGCGTCCCGGGCTCGGAGCGGACCAGGATGCGGTCCTGCGCGAAGGACGGGGCGCACAACAGCGCCGCCGCCAGCGCGAGAATGAGGGCGCGCATCAGTTGGGCACCAGCCGCTGCGGCGCCACGCTCACGGTGACGGGCGTGCCGGCGCGCGCGCCCTCCAGCGCGGCGCGCACGGAATCGACCGTCACGGCGTCCAGCGCGGCGAAGAAGCGCTGCGCCGCCTCCCCGCCCTCGCCGCGGTCGGCGAAGGCGCCGAGCACCTCGGCCATGCGCTCCGGGGTGCGGCTGTAGAAGAGGAGGTCGCGCCGCACCCCGGCCACCGCGTCGCGCACCGCGTTTTCCTCCAGCGCCGTCGCGGTCGCCGCCAGCGCGCCGGCCACACTGCGCCGCGCCGCCGCAGCCCGCTCCCCTGTGGTCGCCGCGACGATGGC
>DASWNZ010000277.1:0-9947 GCA_036398975.1 Longimicrobium sp. | reverse complement strand
TCGTGCAGCGCCATCTCCAGCGCCAGCGCCCCGACGGTCTTGAGGCGCCGGTCTTCCTTTCCCGGCACCTTGCCCAGGTACCAGCCGCCGCGCGCCGCCTGGCGGATGTACTCCTCCGGCGAGCTGGCTACGACGAGGCCCGCCGCGTGGGCGAGCTGGCGTCGCTTGCCGCCCTTTGCGTTGACCCGCACCATCGAGCGTTCCAGGGCGCGCCGCGCATGCTGGCCGGAGAGCACCAGCACCTCCTTCTCGTCGTCGCGCGACTCGGGGGTGAACATCGTCTTCGGCGCCACGTGCGCGATGCCGGGAATGCGGAGCGCGATGTCGCCCGACGGATCTTCGTCCAGCCGCGCTCCCTCCAGGTGCCAGCGGCGGATGATGCGCGGCTTCCCGTCCGGCGAAGCCTCGGCCGGCACGCGGTGCAGCTCGCGCTGGGTGAGCTGCCCGTGCCAGGCGAGCATCATCTGGGTGAAGAGGCCCCCGACTCCCACCCACATCATTCCGCCGAACATCGCGGTCACGCCGAGCGCCACCGCCCCCGTCGCGACGATGTACTTCTTTCGCCGCTGCTCCAGCGTGCTGCCGTAGCGCCAGGCCGCCAGCTCACCCGGGACGGCCGCGCCCACGCGGATGAGGCGCGTGCCGTCGCGCAGCTTCGCCAGCCCGACGTTCTCGGCCTGCACCCGCATCCGCGCGTCGCGAAAGAGGCGCTCCGCGTCCTCCACCGGCTCCCAGCGCTCCTCGAAGGGTGCCAGGTTCCAGCGCGAGCACTTGCCGCACACGGCCCACAGCCGCCCCTTCCCCGCATCGAACGCCACCGTGCGGCCGACGGGGAAGCTCTCGAGCGCCTGGTTGGCGCCCATGTCCGCCGAGCAGTAGATGCAGTGCCTGTACATCGGGGGGTCCTTCGGGGTTCAACCGACCCGGGCGAGTGAACTCGCTGCAACAACGGCACAAAGTCCGCCTTCGCGGACTCCGGGTCGGATGTCGCGCTCCGAGCCCACTTTAGTGGCCTTCGCGTGGTTCCAGCCGGGGGATTCACCCCCCGGCGATCCCGCCGCCGCACCAAACCCGCCGTCCCGCACCCGTCCAAGCGCGCAACCTGCGAAGGCAGGTTTCCCGCGGTTGTTGCAGCGGTTTCAACCGCCGGCCCCACCGGCCCCACCCCCGCCCTTCCCCACCCACCGCTCCGCCACCCGCTCCCGATCCCGCAGCGGCACCCCCGTCCCCCCGCGGCGCACGAGGATCATCTCGGCGGCGATGGAGATGGCGATCTCCTCGGGGGTCTCGGCGTGGACGTCGAGGCCGATGGGGGCGTGGACGGCGGCGAGGCGCTCGTGCGGGATCCCCTCGCGGATGAGTTGCTCCAGCGCGGCACGCACGCGGCGGCGGCTCCCCACCATCCCGACGTAGGCCGGCACCTCGGGGCCCAGCAGGAGCCCGCGCAGCGCTTCGAAGTCGTACTTGTGGCCTCGCGTCACCAGCACCAGGTGCGTGCCGGCGTGGATGGGCACGCCGCGGAACGGGTCCGCGAAGTCGGCGCGCAGCACCTCGGCGGCCTCGGGGAAGCGCTCGCGGGTGGCGAACTCGGGGCGGTCGTCCAGCACCACCACGCGGAAGCCCAGCAGCGCCCCCACCCTGCACAGCGGCCGCGCGATGTGCCCCGCCCCCACGATCACCAGCTCCGGACGGGGCCGGTGCGGCTCCAGGTAGACCGTGCAGCGAACTCCCTCCGCCTCCAGCACCTGCGTCCCCGCGGGCGCGGACGGGGGCAGGCGCGAGCGCGCGGCCTCGACGGCGGCGGCGTCCAGGGCAGCGGAGCCCAGGGTGCCGGCGTGCTCGGCCGCCCACACCGCCATCCGCTCGCCCGCGGCGGGGCCTCCAGCGGACGACTCCAGCACCACCACGCTCACCGCGGGCGGGCCCGCCGCCACGGCCTGCCGCGCGTGGTGGAGCGCGTCGGCCACCTCGAGCCTTCCGCTCACGCGCCCGTCCGCTCGCGAAGGCGGCGCAGGTCGTCGGGCGTGTCCACGTCGTCGGGGAGCGCGGCCACGGGGACCTCCACCCGGTCGTGCGCGTGGGCGTGGACCACGGTGCGGGCGCCGTCCGGCAGATCCGCATCGAGCAGCTCGGGCCACGCGGCGCGCGCAAACAGCACCGGGTGGCCGTGCTTCCCCTCCCGCGCGGGAACGACCACGGGCGCGCGGGTGGCGCGGAACGCATCCACCACCGCGCGCACGGCATCCGCCTCGGGGATGTCCACCGGCAGCACCGCCGCCGCCTCTGCCTCGCCCGGGAGCGCGCGCAGGCCGATGCGCAACGAGTCGAGCTGCTCCGAATCCGCGTCCGGGTTGAGCGCAACGCGGGCGCCCAGCGCGGACGCGGCCTCCGCCACCCGCTCGTCGCCGGCCGCGGCGACCACCCACACCACATCGCAGCCGCCGTCGCGCAGGGCGTGGACGGCTCGCTCCAGGAAGGTGGCCCCGCCCAGGCGGAGGAAGGGCTTGGGCTCCCCCATGCGCCGCGAGCGCCCCGCGGCGAGCACGATCCCGGCGATCATGGGCGGCAGGCGCGGCAAGACCGAAAGAAAGCCCGCCGGGGGGTTGGCCCCGGCGGGAAAGGTTGGAACGCCCGTACGGGACGTCGAATCGAGTATCGCACCGTAACCGCCGTTTCGTCAAGCGCTACCCGGCGGGCACCATGCAGGCCTCCAGTCCAGCCCCGGCGTGGGCCCCCTCCTGTCGGTCGCGGTGCATGGCGGCAACCACCACCGGCGGCGCCACCCCGCCGCGGCGCGAGCGGTCGTGCAGGGCGCGGATCAGCTCGCGCCCGTCCGGCACCGAGACGGGGGTGTCGAGCAGGACGAGGTCCGGCGAGAAGCTGTCCAGCATGCGCATGGCGGCGCGGGGGTGGGCGGCCATCCGCACCTCCACACCGTCGGCGCGCAGCAGGTCGGCGGCGGCGGTGCGGGCGGCGGGGTCGCCATCCACCACCAGCGCACGCTGCACCCCCCGGGCGAGCGCCCGGCGCAGCGCGGCGAGGAGCGGACCGCGACCGACGGGCTTGTCCACCAGCTCGGCGGCGCCGTCCAGGTCGCGGCGGCTCTCCCCCGCCAGCACGCTCACGACGACCACGGGGATGTGGCGCAGCTCCGCGTCGGCCTGCAGCTCGCGCAGGGTGTTCCAGCCGTTCATCCCCGGCATCAGCAGGTCCAGCGTGATGAGGTCGGGGCGCAGCTCGCGAGCCAGCCGCAGCCCCTCCTCGCCCGACGCCGCGGTGACGGTGCGGCACCCCATCTCCTCCGTGTGATGGGCGAGGAGGATGCGCGAGTCGGCCTCGTCGTCGATCACCAGCACCAGCCGCCCCCCGAAGTCGGCGGCGGCCTCGTCCAGGAACGACGTCTCCACCGGCTCGGCGGGGGCGGCGTGGGCCACCGCGACCGCCGGGGCCACCAGCGACGGCGCCAGGTCCGGCTGCGGGGCGTGCGGCGCCAGGATCACGCTGAACACAGAGCCCACGCCGACCTCGCTCCTCACCTGGAGCCGGTACCCCATCAGCTCGCAGAGCGAGGCGGAGATGGCGAGCCCCAGCCCCGTGCCCCCGAACCTGCGCGCCGTCCCCACCTCTGCCTGCTCGAAGGGCTGAAAGATCGCCGTCAGCCGGTCGTGCGGGATCCCGACGCCCGTGTCCGCCACGTCGATGCGCACCGCGCGCCCCGCCGCGTCCGTCGTCACCGCCAGCGTCACGCTGCCGCGCTCGGTGAACTTGAGCGCGTTCCCCACCAGGTTGATCAGCACCTGCTTGAGCTTCACCGGGTCCGCCTGCAGCGTGGCGAGCGAGGTGGGCACCATGGCGCGCAGCTCGATGGGGCGGTCGCGCACGGCGCCCTGCAGCTCGGTCATGATGGACTTCACCGTCTCGTCCAGCGCAACCGGGGCCAGGTCCACCTCCACCTTGCCGGCCTCCACCTTGGAAAGGTCCAGGATGTCGTTGATCAGCCCCAGCAGGTGCACGCCGTTGCTGGCGATGCGGTCCAGGAAGCCGAGCTCCTGGTCGCCCAGCGCGCCGCGCTTGTTCTTGCGCAGCACGTTGGTGAAGCCGATCACGGAGTTGAGCGGGGTGCGCAGCTCGTGGCTCATCTGCGAGAGGAACTCGCTCTTGGCGCGGTTGGCGGCCTCGGCGCTCTCCTTGGCGCGCACCAGCTCCGCCTCCGCCTGCTTGCGCTCGGTTACGTCGGCGATGAAGCCCTCCAGCGCCACCAGCTCCTCCGTGGCCGAGCGCACGCCCAGCCCCTGCTCCCAAACCCAGCGCACCTCGCCCGACGCGGTGAGGATGCGGTACTCCAGCTCGAAGGGGCGCCCCTCGGCCAGCGCGGCCTCCACCTGGCGGCGCACGTACTCCGCGTCGCCGGGGTGCACCAGCGATGCGTAGGAAACGGTCCCGCCCGGCACCAGCTCGGCCGGAGTGTAGCCGGTGAGGGCGGTGGCGCCGCCGCTCACGAACTCCATCGGCCAACCCGCGCCCTCGTTGCGCCGGCGGTAGGCCATCCCGGGAAGGTTGCGCATGAGGGTGGCGAGCATGCGCTGGCTCTCACCGAGCGCTTCCTTGGCGGCGCGGCTGGCGGTGATGTCGCGCGAGTTGACCACCACGCCGCCCACCGCCGGGTGCTCCAGCAGGTTGGTGCCGCGCGCGCCCAGCCAGCGCCACGACCCGTCCTTGTGCAGGAAGCGGAAGGGGACCTCGTGGCTCGTGCCCGGCTGGCTGAGGATCTCCCCGAAGACGGCGAGCACCGCGCCCACGTCTTCGGGGTGGATCAGCTCGAAGGCGTTGCGCCCCCGCAGCTCCTCGCCCTCGTAGCCGAAGAGCTCGTACACGGCCGGGCTCTCGTATCGGAACATCCCCTGGATGTCGAGGATCGTGATGAGGTCGGAAGCCTTCTCGATCAGCGCGCGGAAGTACTCCTCCTTGCGGCGCAGCTCTTCCTGGCCGCGGCGGCGCTCGCTGATGTCGTGTAGGAACGCGGTGAAGATCTGCGACCCGCCCACGCGGATGGGGGTCACCGTCATCTCCACGGGAAAGGTGCTGCCGTCGCGGTGGATGGCGGGCACCTCCACGCGGCGGTTGAGGATCGGCCCCTCGCCCGTCTGGAACAGGTGCGCCATTCCGCGGCGGTGCGCCTCGCGGTGCTCCGGGGGGACGATGAGGTCGGACACGCAGCGCCCCTTCGCCTCCTCGCGCGTCCACCCGAAGGTGAGCTCGGCGCACGCGTTCCAGTCCGTCACCCGCCCCTCGGCGTCCATCGCCACGAAGGCGTCGTGGGCGGACTCCACGATGCGGCGGGTGCGCTCCTCGCTCTGGCGCAGCCCTTCCTGGGCGTGCGCGCGCTCGGCCACGCGCCCCATCTGCGTCCCCACGTGGCGCATCACGTCCAGCACCGCGGCGTCCGGCTCACGGTTGCTTTCCGTAAAGAACTCCAGCACGGCCGCCACCTTGCCGCGCGCCTGCACGGGAAAGGCGAAGGCGCCGTGCAGCCCGCACTCCGCCGCGGCGCTGGCGCGCAGGAAGCCGGGGTCGCTGGCCACGTCCACCCCCCACGCCGGCTCGCCGGTCGCCAGCACGCGCCCCGGCAAACCCTCGCCGGCGGCGAAGCGCGCCGCCTCGGAAGCTTCGCGGAACGACGCGTAGCGCTCCGCCCCCTCGAGGTGCCAGATGCGCCCCGACACCAGTCCGCCCGCCACGTCCACGAAGCATGCGTGCCCCACCGGCCAGCCGGTGTACGTGCAGACCCGCTCCAGGCACGCCGCGACCGCTTCCTCCACGGTGGCGGCCTGGTTGGCGTCGTCGGCCACGCCGCGCAGCAGCTCCAGCAGCTCGTTGCGGCGGCCGAGGGCCTGCTCGGCCGCGCGCCGCTCCTGCAGGTCACGACGCAGCCGGATCTCGGCGGCCACGGAGGCGGCGAGCGCCTCCAGCGTCTCGGCGTGCTCGGCGGTCCAGGCGCGGGGGCGCTGGTCCACCACGCACAGCGTGCCCAGCACGTGGCCGTCGTGGGTGCGCAGCGGGGCGCCCAGGTACGCGATCGACTCGTAGTACGACGCCGTCAGCGGGTGGACGCGCGCGTCGTCGATGGCCAGCGTCTCCCCCGCCGCCACCGTATGCCGGCAGTACGAGGTGCTGACGGGCGACTCGCGCGTGTCGCAGAGAGGCGCGGACAGCCCCACCTGGCTCTTGAAGAACTGCCGTTCCGCGTCCACCAGCGACACCAGGGCGACGGGCGCGTCCAGCAGGCGCGCGGCCAGGCGGGTGAAGCGGTCGAAGGCTTCCTCGGCGGGCGAGTCCAGCAGCCCGGTGGCGCGCAGCTCGGCGAGGCGCGCGGGGTCGAGTACCGCGTTCATTTCATGCGACATGGCGCTTGATCGCTCCCAGGAGGAGCTCCTCGTCGATGATGGGCTTGGTGACGTAGTCGTCGAATCCGGCGTCCAGGAAGCGGTCGCGGTCGCCGCTCATGGCGTGCGCCGTCAGCGCGATGACGGGAAGCCCACGCAACGCCTCGTCCGTGCGCAGGATGCGGAGCACTTCCACGCCGTCCAGCCCGGGAAGGGAGATGTCGAGGAGCACGAGGTCCGGGTGCGCGCGCCGGATGCCGTCCAGCGCCTCGGGACCGTCCGGGTACTCGGTCACGCAGTACTCCCCGTCGAGGAGCGCCTGCACGAGCATGCGGTTGTCCGGATTGTCTTCGACCAGGGCGATGTTCTTCATGGCGGGGCTGCGTTTCTGCGGGAAGTGTTTCGTGGCGCTTCCCCCAAGGCGATCTCCGCGCCATTGCAGGCCGTTTCGCTAACCTGTTGTGCTGATGGTACTTGCGTGCGACGGCGCACGGAAGGCGGGGCCGGCGGAGCGTCTACGATCTGTACGGCTGCACGTGGAGGAGGCGCGGAAAACGGCGGCGGGAGGCGGGGTGTGGGGGCGGGTGTTCAGCTTTCGTACGGCGTCAGGGGGCGGGCGCCGGCGCGAAAGCGTCGGAGGATGAATCCCCCGGCTGGAACTACCCGAAGCCGGCTGAAGGCGGCTCGTGCGTGGCGGATGGGGTGAAAAGCAGCGGCGATCGGCGAGTACGGAAACTTCCGGTCCGGAATTTTCCGGTCCGACATTTTCCGTACCATCGTTGCAACGATTATCGAATGTGATGACGAACAAAGCGGGGGTGAGGGGCCCCCCCTCACATCCCGCCGCCCTCCGCATCGTACAGCCATGCGCGGAACCGCTCCAGCTCGGCTTTCAGGGCGTGTACCAGGGGAAGGAGCGACGAGCCCTCGCCGGCTTCGGCGCGGCGCTCGGCTTCCTGGCAGAGACGCTGCATGGAGACGGCGCCGAGCTGCCCGGCGCTGGACTTGAGGGTGTGGGCGACTTTGCGCACCTCCTCCGCGTCGCCATGCTCGGCGGCGGCGAGGGCGGCGGCGATCTGGTCCGGGGCGCGGGCCAGGAACATCTCCACGATCTGCGTGCGGAGCGCGTCGCCTCCCCAGCGGTGGAGCCGCTCCAGCGCGGCGGGGTCTCCCGGCGGTTCCGCGCGGATTGGGTCTTCGGTCATAGGTTCCGGCGTTCTGGCTTGACAATGCGGGAGCGGGTGACGAACGTGCTCGGCTCTCCCGCCGCGTGCGGGAAAATTATCGGGGAAGGTACCGCATGGCGAGACGATGAAGATTCTGGTTGCGGACGACGATCCGCTGATCGTACAGATCCTCCGCGCGGGGCTGCGAGCCCAGGGATGGGACGTGGTCGTGGCCGCGGACGCCATGCAGGTGTCGATGTTCGCCATGAACGCGGCCCCGGACGCTATCCTGCTGGACATCAACATGCCGGGGGGCACGGGCGTCACGGCCCTCAAGCGCCTCAAGCAGTCGGTGAAGACCGCCCACATCCCCGTCGTCGTGCTGAGCGGCACCACCGACCCGCAGATCCCCGACACTGTGCGCGAGATGGGCGCGCAGACCTTTCTTTCGAAGCCGGTGGACCTGGATGAGGTGGTGCGGGTGTTGAACGAGCTGCTGGGCACGGCCTGACAGGAGAAACACCATCACACAGAGGGCACGGAGGGGTACCGCAAGCCGCGAAGACGCGCTTTCGGTTACCCTTGCTGTACCCTCTGTGTCTCTGTGTGAGGCGCCGTTCCGTCCAGCACACGTCGCACCGCGTGCAGCAGCGTCGACGGGTCGAAGGGCTTTTGCAGGAAGGCCATGCCGTCGTCCAGGACGCCGTGGTGGACGATGGCGTCGTCAGTGTAGCCGGAGGTGAAGAGGACGCCGGCTTCAGGGCGCAGGGAGGCCATCCGCTCGGCGACTTCGCGGCCGCTCATGCCGGGCATCACCACGTCGGTCACCAGCAGGTGGATGGGGCCGGGGTGCGCCTCCGCCACGCGCAGCGCCTCGGCGCCGGCGCCGGCGGCGAGCACGGTGTATCCGGCGCGGGTGAGGACGCGGTGGCCCAGGCGGCGCACGCTCTCCTCGTCCTCCACCAGCAGGATCGTCTCGGCGCCCCCGCGAAGTCCTCCGCCGCGGGCGGGGCCCTGCGGCGCGGGCACGCCGTCCACGCGGGGAAGGTAGACCTTGAAGCTGGTTCCCCGCCCCACCTCGCTGTACACCCACACGTGCCCGCCGCTCTGGCGCACGATCCCGTAGACGGTCGCCAGCCCCAGCCCCGTTCCCCGCCCCGGCTCCTTGGTGGTGAAGAAGGGGTCGAAGGCGCGCGCCTGCGTCTCGCCATCCATCCCATGGCCGGAGTCGCTCACGGCCACCATCACGTATGCACCCGGCGATACCGAGGGGTGGCGGCGTGCGTACTCGTCGTCCAGCCAGACGTTGCGCGTCTCCACCGTCAGCTTGCCGCCGCCGGGCATGGCGTCGCGGGCGTTCAGGGCCAGGTTCATCAGCACCTGCTCCATCTGCCCCGGGTCCGCGCGCACGGCGCCCAGCTCCGGGTCGGCGCGGGTGCGGAAGTCGATGTCTTCGCCCAGCAGCCGGCGCAGGAGCCGGTCGGCGCGCGCCACGGTGTCGTTCAGATCCACCACGCGCATCTGCAGCACCTGGCGGCGGCTGAAGGCCAGCAGCTGCTGCGTCAGCTCCGCGGCGCGCCCGCTCACCGTCTCGATCTCCTCCAGCTCCTCTCGCATGGGGCTCCCCTCCGGAAGGTCGAGAAGAAGGAGCTGCGTGTTGCCCTTGATGACGGTGAGCAGGTTGTTGAAGTCGTGCGCCACGCCCCCGGCCAGCCGCCCCACCGTCTCCATCTTCTGCGCCTGCTGGAGGTCGTACTGGCTCTGGCGAAGCGCTTCCTCGGCTCGCCTGCGCTCGGTGATGTCCTCCATGACCCCGACCGTGAAGCAGGGCGCGCCCGCCGCGTCCCGCACCAGCGACACGTTCAGGTGGGTCCACAGGATGGCGCCGTCGCAGCGGAAGTAGCGCTTCTCCACCTGGTAGTGCGTGCAATCGCCGGCCACCAGGTCGCCGAACAGCTCCCAGTCCGCCGCAACGTCCTCCGGGTGGGTGATCTGGCTGAAGAGCATCTCGTGGAGCTCCTCGGCGGGGTAGCCCAGCATCGACTGGAGGGCGCGGTTGGTGCGCACCAGGCGGCCGTGCAGGTCCACGATGGCCATCCCCACCGCCGCTTCGTCGAAGAGGGCGCGGAGCTGCGATTCGCTGGCGCGCAGCGACTCCTCGGTGCGCAGGCGCTCCGCCCGGTCGCGACGCGCGTCGAACTCGCTGGAGACCGCCACGGCCAGGTCGCGCAGCATCGCCACCTCGTCCGCGGTCCACTCGCGCGGCCCCGGGGCGGTCACGCAGAGCGAGCCCAGCGTCTCGCCGTCTGCGCCCATGAGGGGGACTCCCGCGTAGGCGACCACGCCGAACTCGTCCACCGCGGGATTGTGCCGCAGCACGGGGTGCTCGCGCGCGTCG
>DASWNZ010000276.1:0-29202 GCA_036398975.1 Longimicrobium sp. | reverse complement strand
CACGCATCCGCCGGCGGAGCGGCGATGCCGGCCGCCGTGGCCGAGCGGCTCCTGACGGCGCCACCCTGGCCCGTCACGACCACGCCTTCGAGGGCCAACGGGGCGGGAGCCAGCGCGAAGTCGACCGTCTTCAGCGCACCCGGCTGCGCCACGAGCGAGCGGGACTGGCTCGCCGACCCGAGCCGCGAGGCCACCACCCGGACGGTTTCGCTCGTCGCGGGGACGGAGAGGGTGTAGCTCCCGTTCGCGTCGGTGACGGTCCTGGCCGCCAGCGTGGGGACGCTCACCGTCGCGCCGGAAATGGCGGCGCCCTGCGCGTCCGTGACCCGCCCGCGCAGCGTCACCGTCTCCGCCGCGTTCTGCGTGCGGGCTCCGGGGGTGCGCTCCGCCAGGGCAGCGGCGGGAGCGCTCGGCACCGGCGGCGGGGGCGCCTCGGCGACCGCGGGCGGCGGTGGCGGCGGCGGCGGGGACGCGGGCGGCGGTGGAGGGGAAACCGGCTCTTCGGCGATCTCGACCGACGGTGCGGGAGGTGGCGGCGGAGAGGTCTCGGCCATCGCCACCGGCTCGGGTGCGGCCGGAGCCACGTCGAGGGCCACCACGGGGGCGGCGGGATCACCGCGGCGCTCGCCGCCGCCCGCGCGCGGCGAAGCGGGCGTGGGGGTCCGCGCCGCGCCGGTCGCGGCGGGCGCGGACTGCACGGCCGGCGCGGACTCAGCCGACGTCTCGGGACCAACGGCGCCGGCGGTGGGCGCGGGCTGGCGGGCGGCCGGCGCGTTGATCGCGATGGGAGCGTCCGGCTCCGGGCGCGCCATCCAACCGATCCCCAGCGCGATCAGCACGCTCGCCGCCCAGCCGAGGACGACCCACGGCCGGGCGGTGCGCCGCACGGGCGCCGGGGCGGGGAAGGGGATCACCCCCGGCGACGGGTGCTCGTCCGGATCGGCTCGGCGCAGGATGGAGGATGCGTCGTCGCGAATCCGCCGCTCCTCGTCGGCGCGGGCGCGGCACGCGGCGCACTCTTCGAGGTGCCGCTCCAGCGCGCGCGCACCCTCCGGGCCGGCGGACGGCAGCTCGCCGTCCAGCCAGGCGTGCAGGCGGCCCTCATCCACGTGCTGCATGCGTTCCTTCCAGGAGCGTGTGTGCCTCCACCAGCCTCCGCCGCGCGCGGGCCAGCGTGGTGCCGATGGCCCCCTGCGCGAGCCCCGTCTGCGCGGCGATCTCCGGGTAGCTCAGCCCGGCGTCCCACAGGAGCAGCACCTCGCGGTCGCGCTCGCCGAGCCGTTCCAGCGCCTGCCTCACCTTCTCCACCTTTTCGCCATGCTCCATCTCCTCCGATGGAGGGGGGGCGGCGCGGCCCTCGTGATGCGCCTCGTCCTTGAGGAGCGCCAGGTGCTTCTTGCGGCGGATGACGGTGCGCGCCTCGTCGCGGGCCAGGTTGGCGGCCACGTGGAAGAGCCAGGCGCGCGGGTTGTCCGGCGCGCGGCCCAGCGCACGGGCGAACGCCTCCTGGGCCAGGTCCGCGGCGCGCTCGGCATCCCATACCTTGTGGTAGAGGAAGCGCACCAGGTCCCGGTGGGTCTTGCGGTAGATCTCCCCCCAGTCTGCCGTCACCGTTCGCGCCGGTCGAGAGGGCGGCCCGCCGGGGCCGCGTGGAAGTCGGGGCGCGGGGGCGCCTCGTCTGCTTCACAAAATAGGACGCGCTCCCCCGCAACGCTTGCACATCGTGCGACGGCGGCCGATCGTATGTGCGTGTGAGATCCGCGGAGCTCCCGGGCAGGCGGCCGGGGTCACGCGCGCACCCGCGTCACCAGTGTGCAAGCCACGCCCGGCGCGTCGTCCTATACCGAAAGCGTAGATCCCGCCGCGATCCCCACCCCCACCGTCGCATGGAGTTCTCGATGAAACGAGCTCTAGCCGCAAGCGCAGGATTGCTCCTCACGACGGGCTGCTTCTGGGCCGCCGCCCCGCCGCCGCCTCCCGCGCCGCCCCCGCCGCCGCCTCCCATGATGGAGCCGATGCCGCCCATGGCGCCGCCGCTGCCGATGACGCGCACCTCGGGGAGGCCGGAGACGAACACCGAGGCGTACGCGGCGATCGCCGAGAACGCCTTCCGTGCGGTGGAGCACGAGCCGCTCTCCACCTTTTCGGTGGACGTGGACCGCGCGTCGTACGCCAACGTGCGGCGCTTCCTGATGGAGGGCCGTCGTCCGCCCCGGGATGCGGTGCGCATCGAGGAGATGATCAACTACTTCCCCTACGCGCCCCCCGCCCAGCGAGGCGACGGCCCCATCGCCGTCGTCACCGAGGTGGCGGATGCGCCCTGGCGCGCGGGGCACCGGCTGCTGCGCATCGGCCTGTCGACGCCGCCGGTGGATATGCGCAGCGCGCCCGCGGCGAACCTGGTCTTCCTCATCGACGTCTCGGGATCCATGAACGGGCCCGACCGCCTTCCGCTGGTGCAGCGCTCGCTACGCCTGCTGGTGAACCAGCTTCGCGAGGACGACCGCGTGGCGATGGTGGTGTACGCGGGCGCGGCCGGGCTCGTGCTCCCCTCCACGCGCGGCAGCGACCGGCGCACGATCCTGGACGCCATCGAGCGGCTGGAGGTGGGCGGCTCCACGGCGGGCGGCGCGGGGCTGCGGATGGCCTACGACGTCGCGCGCAGCAACTTCATCCCCGGCGGCAACAACCGCGTCATCCTGGCGACGGACGGCGACTTCAACGTCGGCGAATCCAGCGACGCGGCGATGGTGCAGCTGATCGAGGAGAAGCGGCGCGAGGGGACGTTCCTGACGGTGCTGGGCTTCGGCCGCGGCAACCTCAAGGACAGCAAGATGGAGCAGCTCGCCGACCGCGGGAACGGCAACTACGCCTACATCGACAACCTGCTGGAGGCGCGCAAGGTCCTGGTGAGCGAGATGGGCGGCACGCTGCTCACCGTGGCCAAGGACGTGAAGCTGCAGGTGGAGTTCAACCCGGCGCGGGTGCGGGCGTACCGGCTGATCGGCTACGAGAACCGGCTGCTGGCCAACCAGGACTTCAACGACGACACCCGGGACGCCGGCGAGATGGGCGCCGGCCACACGGTTACGGCGCTCTACGAGATCATCCCCGTGGGCGTTCGCTCCGACGCCGTCGTGCGCGGCGTGGACTCGCTCCGCTACCGTACCGCCGCGCCGGCCCCCACCCCCGCGGGCAGCGGCGAGCTGGCCTTCGTCAAGGTGCGCTACAAGCTCCCGGACGGCGACACGAGCCGCCTGCTGGAGCACCCGGTCCGCGAGACCGGCGCCGTCGCCTCGGCCGACTTCACCTTCGCCACGGCCGTCGCGGGCTTCGGCATGCTCCTGCGCGAGTCGGAGCACCGCGGCACGCTCACCCTGGACCAGGTGCTTCGCCTCGCCGAGGGCTCACGCGGCGCCGACCCGGAAGGCTACCGCGGCGAGTTCGTGCGCCTCGCCCGCCTCTTCGGCGATATGCAGCCTCAGCGCGCCGGCACGGATCGCTGACCAGCAAGCCTCACACAGAGGCACAGAGGCACAGAGGCACAGAGGCACAGAGGAAAGGAACAGCGGAGGTTCGGCGCAGATCCATGGAACCGCCCCCTCCCCCAGGTAGTTTTGGGGGAGGGGGTAGGGGGGAGGTGGCCCTACCGCAGCAGCTTCTTCGGCGGCACGCCCAGCAGGAAGTGCAGCTCGCGGCGCATCCGGCGGGCCCAGGCTTCCTCGTTGTGGGCGCCGCCCATCTCCACCACATACAGGAGGTCGGAACCGCGGCGGTAGCCCTTCTTGGTGAGGAGCTCCTTGAGCTGGCGCACGTCGGTGAGCTCCTGCTTCCCCTCCTGCGTGCCCACGTCCACGTACACGCGGCCGGGGACGAAGGGGGCCTTCTCCACGAATTCGTAGATCTTGCGCCCGCCGTACCAGAGCGCGGGGCTCATGACGCCGCAGAAGCCAAAGGTGTCGTGGTTCCGAAAGAAGCCGTAGAGCGAGATCAGCCCGCCCATGGAGGAGCCGGCGATCCCCGTGCTGCGGCGGTCGGGGCGGGTGCGGAAGTCGGCGTCGATGATGGGCTTCACCGTCTGCACGATGAAGTCCAGGTACAGGTCGCCGCGGCCGCCCTTGGCGTGCTTCTCGTCGGGCCAGGGGGAGTACTCGTCCAGCCGCGCGTCGCCCAGGTTGAGGAGCCCCACGACGATCGCCTCCAGCCCGTCCTCGCTGGCCGCCTCCAGCGTCTGGTCCACCTCCCACTCCGCCCCGAACGAGGTAGCACGGTCGAAGAGGTTCTGCCCGTCGTGCATGTAGAGCACGGGGTAGCGCCGCTCCACGTCCGTGCCGTACGAGGGCGGCAGGTACACCAGCACGTCGCGCCGGTTGTCGAGCTGCGGGCTGTAGAGCGCCTCCAGCTTCTTCACCGTCCCCACGACGGTGTGCTCCGCCCCGTCGTCCTGCGACGGGTAGCTCTGCCAATCCCGCGCGGCGGCGGCTTCTTCGTGCATCAGTGTTTCCGTGCTCAATCGTCCTCTCCGTCGTCGTCTAAGCCAGGCGGGTGGGGACCGCCCTTCATGAACCGTTCCGGCGTCCAATCACGAGCGGCCGAATATAGGCCTCACCACCGTGCGGCGGCTACACGGCGGCGTGCTTCGGAGCAACGCCGGCCACGGGCGCGATGAATCGCGCCCCTACGGGATCCGCGCGACGCAGGCAAAACGCAAACCCCCTCCCCCAGGCAGTTTTGGGGGAGGGGGATGCGTCGCGGAGCGACGCTGGGGGTGAGGGCCCCCTCAGTCCGCCGCCGCCGCCTCCGGCCTGCGCGCTGGCGGCACGTGCGAAACGGGCGCCGTGCGCCGCTTGAACAGCCCCACGAAGTCGTCCAGCATCGTGTACACCACCGGCACCACGAACAGCGTCAGCACGGTGGAGGTGATGAGGCCGCCGATGACGGCGCGGCCCATGGGGGCGCGCTGCTCGGCGCCCTCGCCCAGGGCGAGCGCCAGCGGCACCATCCCAAAGATCATCGCCACCGTCGTCATGATGATGGGGCGCAGGCGGATGCGCGCGGCCGAGAGCAGGGCCTCGCGCCGCTCCATCCCCTCTTCGCGCTGCTGGTTGGCGAAGTCCACCAGCAGGATGCCGTTCTTGGTCACCAGCCCCATCAGCATGATGATGCCGATCATGGTGAAGACGTTGAGGTTCCCCCCGGTGAGGAGGAGCGCCAGCGCCACGCCGATGAACGAGAGCGGCAGCGAGAGCATGATGGCGAGCGGCTGCAGGAACGAGCCGAAGAGCGAGGCCAGGATCAGGTAGATGAAGATCACCGCCATCCCCAGCGCCGCCAGCACGAAGCCCTTGGTCTCGTCCAGGCTCTGCGCGTCGCCGCGGAAGACGGCGCGGTAGCCGCTGGGGAGCCCCGCGTTGGCGATGGCCTCCTTCGCCGCCGCCGCCACGTCGCCCGTGCCGAAGCCGGGGACGACGCCGGCGGAGAGCGAGATCTGCCGCTCCAGCGAGGAGCGCTCGATCTGCTGCGGACCCACACCCGGCCGCACGGTGGCGACCTGGGAGAGCGGGATCATCGCGGGACGGCCGGTGGCGGGGTCCACGTTGGTGCTGGGGACCACGATGTTCGCGACGTCGCCGGCCGAGGTGCGCACCGAGTCCGGGTAGACGACCACCACGTCGTGCGTGTAGCCCTGCTCGTCTTCCCAGGTGGTGGCGCGCTGGCCGGTGAAGAGCGGCTGGAGCGTCGACGCGATGGAGCCGATCCCCACCCCCGCCGCCCACGCCTGCTCGCGATCCACGTCCACGTCCAGCTGCGGGATCTCGCCTTCTTCGGACGAGGTGGGCTCGGCCACGCCGGGGACGGCGCCCAGCACCTCCATCACCTGCTCGGCGGCCAGCTTGAGGCGCTCCTGCTCCGGGCCCTGCACGTTCACCTGGATCGGCTGGCGGAAGCCGCCGAAGATGGTGGGCGTGCCCGTGATGTTGGCGCGCACCCCCGGGATGCCGCGCAGCATCCCGCGCAGCTGCTCCTGGATCTCCTGCTGCGTGCGCGAACGTTCTCCCTTGTCCTTGAGCCTCACGAAGACGCGCCCGTTGTTGGGCGAGCCGCGGAAGCCGCCGCCGATGGACATGTAGGTGAACTCGACCTCCGGCTGCTTGCGGAGGATGTTCGCCACCGCGTGCCCCTTCTCCACCGTGTACTCCAGCCGCGACCCCGGCGCCACGCGGAAGTTGACGTTGAACTCGCCGCCGTCGAAGTCCGGCACCCAGGTGAAGCCCAGGGTGGGGATGATGAGCATCGACCCCACGATGGAGGCCGCCGCCACGCCGACCACCGTCTTCCGGTGGTCGAGGCCCCAGGCCAGCCAGCGGGGGTAGCGGTCCGCCACGCGCTCGAACCAGTCGTTGAAGCGCCGCGCGCCGCGCTGGATGAAGTTGCCGCGCCGTCCCTTGTTCTCCACCTCCGGATCGGGCCACACGCTGGAAAGCATGGGGTCCAGCGTGAACGAGACGAAGAGCGACACCATCACCGCGAACGCCACCACCACGCCGAACTGGAAGAAGATCAGCCCGATCTGCCCGCCCATGAAGGCCACGGGGATGAACACGGCCACCACCGCCAGCGTGGTGGAGAAGACGGCCAGCCCGATCTCGCTCGTCCCCTCGCGCGCCGCCTGGTGATGGTCCTTACCCATCTCCACGTGGCGCACGATGTTCTCCCGCACCACGATGGCGTCGTCGATCAGGAGGCCGATGGCGAGCGAGAGCGCCAGCAGCGTCATGGTGTTCATGGTGAAGCCGAACATCCACATCCCGAAGTACGCCGAGATGATGGAGATGGGCAGCGCCAGACCCGTGATGATGGTGGAGCGCCAGGAGTTCAGGAACAGGTAGATGATGGCGATGCAGAGGATGGCGCCCAGGATCAGCTCGTGCTGCACCGACTCCAGCGAGGCGCGGATGCGGCGCGAGTCGTCGCTCACCACCGTCATCTTGACGTCGGTGGGAAGCTGGCGCTCGAGCTGCGCGATCTGCTCGCGCACCCGCTCGGCCACGTCCACCGTGTTGGTGCCGCTCACCTTGAGGATCTCCACGGAGAGCGCCCGGCCGTCGTTGAGGAACGACGCGCTGCGCGCCTCGGCGGTGCCGTCCACCACGCTCCCCACATCGCCCAGCCGCACGGGCACGCCGTCGCGCACGGCGACGGTGATGTCGCGGAAGGTGCGCGGGTCCTCCACGCGGCCGGTGATGCGCACCAGCCGCTCCTGGTCGCCGCGGCGCACGCGCCCGGCGGGGACCTCCTGGTTCTCGCGCTGCAGCGCCTGCACCACCTGCGGCGGCGCGATGCCGTACGAGCTCATCGCCGCCGGGTCCAGCTGCACGCGGATCTGCCGGTCCGTGCCGCCCACCAGGTTCACGCCGCCCACGCCCGGGATCGACTCCAGGCGGGTGGAGATCACCTCGTCCGCCAGGTCGGTAAGCTCGCGCATGGGGCGGTCCGTGCTCTGGACCGCGATCGACATGATCGGCCGCTCGTTGGGGTCGAAGCGGATGATGACGGGGTCCTGGATGTCCTCGGGGAGCTGCCGGCGGATGCGCGCCACCTTGGACTGCACCTCCTGCTGCGCAGCCATCACGTCCACGCCCAGCTGGAGCTGCACGCGCACCAGCGAGCTCCCCTCGGCCGACGTCGAGGTGATCTCCTGGATCCCCTGCACGGTGTTGAGCGCCTCTTCGATGGGGCGCGTCACCTCGCGCTCCATCACCCCCGGCGATGCGCCGGGATACGAGGTCTGCGCCACCACCACGGGGTAGGTGATGTCGGGGTACTCGTCGATGGCGAGGCGCTGGTACCCGATGATGCCGAGCACCACCAGCGTCACCATCATCATGGTGGCGAATACCGGCCGCCGGATCGATACGTCGGAAAGGAACATCGTCGTCTCCCCCTCAGCTCCCGCCGCGGGGCCGGCCCTCGCCGGCCATCCGCACCTTCATCCCCTTCCCCAGCACCCCCACGTTGCCGACGACCACCTTGTCGCCCTCGCTGAGCCCGCTCACCTGCACCAGCCCCTGCGCCTCGTCGGCCAGCCCCGGCGTGACCTCGGCCACGTCGATCTTGCCGTCCACCACGCGGTAGACGAAGGGCTTGCCGCCCTCGCGCGCCTCGCGGATGGCGGAGGCGGGGAGCACCATGGCGTCCTCCACCACGCGCGACACGATGCGCCCGCTGGCGAAGGTGCCCACCTTGAGCGCCCCGTCCGGGTTGGGGATCTGCACGTACACCGTCACCGCGCGCGAGCCGGGGTCCACCGACGGGCCCACGCGGGCCACGCGGCCGGTGAACTGGCGCGCATCGGCGGTGAAGCGCACGGACTGCCCGGCTCGCACTCCCGCCGCGCTCCGCTCCGGCACGGCCGCCGCCAGCTCCAGCACGTCGCCGCGCACGATGGTGAAGAGCGCCGCGCCGCGCGACACGTGCTCGCCCGGGTTGGCGTTGCGCTTCTCGACGATGCCGCTGGTGGGCGCCAGCACGCGGGTGTCGCCCACCTCGCTGCGGGTGGTGCCCAGCCTCGCCGAGGCGGCGGCCACGCGGGCGCGGGCGCCGGCCACCGTCTGCTCCGCCACGCGCACGTCGCGCTCGGGCACGGCGCCCTGCCGGTACAGCTCGCGCGACTGGTCCAGGTTCCACTGCGCGGTGCTCAGCTCGCTACGCGCCGCGGCCACGTCGGCGCCGGCGCTGCGGGCGGATCCGGCCTGCTCGCTCGCCTCGAAGCGCGCCAGCATCTGCCCCTGCCGCACCGGCTCGCCCTCGCGCACGTACACGCCGGTGAGGTCGCCTTCCAGCCGCGAGCGCACCTCGGCCCGTTCCAGCGGCTGCAGGTTGCCGGTCACGGGGATGGCGTCCTCGATCGGCGTGCGGCGCGGCGAGGCCACGTCGGTGGCGGCCAGCGTGACGCTGGGGCCGCCGCCTCCCGGGCCTCCGGCGCCCCCGCCCTTGCCGGCCTCACGGGCGCCGGCGTCGCTGGAGCAGCCGGCGGCCAGCAGCGCGGCGGCGAGCACGAGGGAGGAGCGAACTGTATGCATCATCGACGAGCTCATCATGGGTTGGGGGCGGAAAGCGCCGCGCCGGGGAAGGGAACCGGCCGGCCCAGCGCGCGGGCCACCCCGGCGGCCGCCAGGTAAAGCTGGTGCGCGGCGCGTGCCTCGTTGGTGCGCGCCGTCAGCAGCGCCAGCTGCGCGTCGGAGATCTCCAGCTGCGTCCCCAGCCCACGCTGGTAGCGCAGCGTGGCCAGCCGGAACGCCTCCTCGGCCTCGGCAACCGTCTGGCGGCCCGCCTCAAAGGTGGCGAGGGCGGTGGCCAGCTCGGTGCGCGCGCGTCCCGCCTCCACCAGCGCCGCCTCGCGCGTCTGCTGCGCCTGCACCTCGGCGATCTGCGCCTGCGCGCGCGCCTGACGCACGTCTGATCTCGTTCGGAAGCCGTCGAACACCGGCCAGCTCAGCGTCAGCCCCATCGACCGGTCGCTGAACCAGCCGCCGTTCTGCTGCGTGCACACCCGGCCGTCCGCCGAGCCCGGCGGACAGTCGATCGTCTCCAGCGCGCCACCGCGGAGCGGCGGCTGGAAGGTGGCGGGGAAGGCCTGGTAGCCGTTGAGCAGGTTGAGCTGCACGGTGGGCAGGTAGCCCGACGACGCGGCCCGCGCCGTGGCGCGCCCCGCCTCCACACGCAGCCGCGCGGCGCGCATGGCCGGCAGCTCCGTGAGCCACGCGCTGTCCGCCGCCGATGCGTCGCGCCCCACCGCGTCCGCCAGCGCGCGCGCCATGTCCGCCGTGAGCGGCGTCACCAGGCGCAGCGGCTGGTCCTGCGGGATGTCGGTGAGGCGGCGCAGCTCCAGCAGCGCCAGCTCGCGGTTGCCGCGGGCCTGGATGGCGAGCGGCACCAGGTTGGCGCGCTCCACGCGGGCGCGCAGCACGTCGTAGCGCGCCGCGCGCCCTGAGCGCTCGAACTGCTCCACCTGCCGCAGCCGCGCATCGGCCAGCACCAGGTTGCTGTCCTGGATCGCCACCAGCCGGTCGCCCAGCAGCCCGGAGAGGTACGCGGCCAGCACCTGCAGCGACACGTCGGCGCGGGCGGTCTCCACCTCGGCGCCGGCGGCTTCGCGCAGCCGGTTGGCGGCGCGCTGCCCCTGCGTGGCCCGGCCGCCCTGGTAGAGCGGCACGGCCAGGTTCAGGTTGGCGCCGTAGCTGTTGGGCTGGTTGAAGATCTGCCCCACCGCCTGCGCGCGCGCGTTCTCGTAGACGTGGTTGAACGTCGTGTTGAGGCGCAGCTGCGGGTACCGCCCCGCCCCCGCCGCACCCGCCGCCGCGGTGGCCGCGTTCAGGCGCTGGGTGGCGAGCTGCACCTCGTCGCCCGCCTGGGCGCGCTGCACGGCATCGGGAAGGGAAAGCGAGAGCGTGTCCTGCGCCGCGGCCGGTGCCGCGCAGGCTATCAGGGCCAGCGCGGCCATGCGCGCGGCGAACCGGGGTCGGTGCATCGTCCCTTCTTCTATGACGTGCCAGGCGGTGCGGCGGAGCTTCCCGCCTCGAACCGCTCGAACGTTCTGCGTTGTGTGAGGTGCTAATTTACCCGCACTCCCGGGCACGGACAAGCGCGGCGGCGGGTGCCGGGGGTGGATACAGCCGGCGTGGCCGATCCGTTGGGTAGAACCGCAACTGCTGGCCTCACACAGAGACACAGAGGTCGAGGGAAAGGCGGGAAGAGCTTCTCCGTGCCTCACCGTCGCACCGTCACGATGCGGGCGGTGGTGATGTAGTCCAGCCTGGGGAAGTCGCGCTTCAGGTACTCGTTCCCCTCGCTGACGATGCGGCTCTGCTCAGGGCCGCGGGGTCCCATCGGCGGGCCTTCGCCGTAGCCCGCGTAGAGGCTGTCCACCACCTCCATCCCCTCCACCACCCGCCCGATCGGCGTGAATCCCTGCGCGTCGAGAGTGCGGTTGTCCCTGTAGTTGATGAAGAGCTGCGTGCTGCGCGCGTTGGGGCCGGCGGTGGCAAAGGTCACCGTGCCGCGCTCGTTGCCGTGCACCACCGGCTCGTCGCGGATGAAGCGCTCGCTCCACACCGCCGAGACCGCGGGATCGCCGCTGATCCCGAACTGCACCATGAAGCCGTTGACGACGCGGAAGAAGCGGTTCTCGTTGTAGAACCCGTTGCGCACCAGGTAGTGGAACCGGTCGGCGCCCGCGGGCGACCAGTTCCGCTGCGCCTCCACTACGAACGGCCCGCGGCTCGTCTCGAAGCGCACGCGGAACACCTCGGGAGCGGGGCCTTCCTGCGCCGTGCGGAGGAGCGCCGGCTTCTTGGCGCACCCGCCTGCGGCCATCAACAGCATCAGCCCGATCCTGCACCCGCGAACGCCTTTGTGCAGCATGATCTCGATCTCCGCGGTGTATGGACGAGCCCCGCGATCTCCCGCGGCTCTGGCACCCGCCGCAATCCCCGTGCTCCGTCCTGCGTGTTGACGGCCCCGGCGGCGGAGGCGAGCTTTCCCGCACTCCCTTTGCGGCAACTTCCGCCTACCCACACCATGCACGACGAGCTCATCCGGCAGATCGAGGAAGCGACCGACGACGCCTACCAGGTCGTGGGCCAGCTCGGCGCGGGCGAGGCTCGCCCCGGCTTCCTCGCCCGCGAGCGAGAGTCGGGCACCCTGGCTGCCCTCTCGCTGATCGGCGACGAGCTGCGCATCCTTTCCCGCCTCGACGCCTCCGTCCCCACCGGCGGAAGCAGCTGCGCCGGGTGCCACGCCCCGCTCGCCGTGTGGACGGACGCCTGCCCCTCGTGCGGCGCCCGCATCGTCGGCGACGACTTCCCCGACACCCCCGAAGCCCGTGACGTCCTCCTGGCCGAGGTGCGCAGCGCCAGCGAAGGCGAGTACGACGTTCTCGGCGCGATGGATGGCTCCGCCGGCACCGTCTACTTCGCCCGCGAGCTGGAGGGCGGCCGCCTCGTCGCGCTCGCCCTCCAGGCCGAGGACGAGGAAGACGACGCCTGCTCCCTGACCGCCACGTGGCTGGCCCCCTCCGCCGACGCCCCGGCGCCGCGCCCCGCCCTCATCTCCGCCGCGGCGCCCACCGTCGCGCCCGCCCCCGCCCCGGCCCTCGCCATCTCCGACCCCGCGCCGCGCCCCAACTGGCTCAAGCGCCTCCTCGCCCTCGCGGGCGTCATCGCCATCCTCCTGATCGTCCTCGCCTACGTGAAGAGCGCCCCCACGCCCTCCCCGGCCGCGACGCCCGCGACCCCGGCCGCCACACCGTAACCGGGCCGCCCACACCGATCCATATCCGGGGTCCGTAGCCAGCGTCGGCGCTTCGCGAGCCACGGGCGGCCACGCGGGGCCGCCCCTACGACATCTGTGCGCATCGCAAAAGGTGGAGGCAGGGCAGGGGTGGGCAGACACGCAGGTCTGCCCCTACGGCATCGGTCTCACGGGTATAGCGCGGTGCGGCGGCGGGCACGGGCGCGATAAATCGCGCCCCTACGGGACCTGTGCGCCGCGGGCCGATTTCTCCCCCTCACCCGCCCTGCGCCCCCGCAGGCGGGGGAGGGGGCCTTCGATGCACGTGATCCGGGGTATCTCCTCCTGTACCCTCGCGCCCACCCCGCCACTAAACCAACCGATGGACACGCCCGCCAAGGTGCTCGGCCAGACCGTGCGCTCGGCATCCGAAATCAACAGCGAGCTGCGCCGCGAGTTCGACCGGGCGCTGTACGCGCACTACGGCACGCAGTCGCGCCCCGATCCAGTGCTCGCCACGCTCTTCCACACGCTCTCGGTGCAGATCGCGCGCGTTTACGACGAGGCGGAGAGCGTCTTCCCCGCCACGGTGCTGGACGACCTGGTGGAGGTGCTGGGGATGCCGCCACGCCTCGCCCACCCCGCCCAGGCCGTCGTCCACTTCACGCGCATCGACCGGCGCGAGCGGATCACGCCGGAGACGGAGCTGTTCGGCGCCACGCGCACCGGCGAGCAGGTCGGCTTCGCGCCGGACGAGTCGATCGAGGTCGCGCCGACGCAGCTCGTCTTCGCGGCGGTGTTCGAGGACGGACGCCTCCACGCCGTCCCCGGCGCGCGCGTCCCAGGCGGCCCGCCCGTACCGCCGGGGAGCACCTCACTTGCCGCGTGGGAGAGCCCGCCCGCGCTCTACCTCGCCTTCCGCGCCGATGCGCAGCACCTGGGCGGGATGGGGCTGTACGTCGACACCTCCGCGGACAGCCCCGCCGTCGCCGCGGCGCTGGCGCGCAGCCCGTGGCAGCTGCTGGATGAAGGGGGGTGCGTGTGGGAGGAGGGGATGCTGCGCGGAAGGCGGGGCCGCGGCGGCGTGCAGCGGCTGTCGTGGCTCGACGATTTCGTGCCCGACGACGCCCCGAACGACTCCCTGTCGCGCGTGCTGCGGCTGGACGATGGCGTGTATGGCGGCCAGCTCTGGATCTTCCCCCACGTCCCGCCCGAGCGCCGTGCGCTCTGCACCGTGCCCGCCGGAATGGACGACGCCGCGCGCCGCCTCCTCCCCGAGGGCCACGCCGCCGCGCTCGCCGAGCCGCTGGCGTGGGTGCGCGTGCCGCTGCCGGCTGGCGTCGAAAGGGTGGCGGACGCGGTGCAGCGCGTGGTCGTCAACTGCGTCACCGCCTGCAACGTGGAGGTGTGGAACGAGCAGGTCCTCTTCGACCGCGCCGGCCGCGTCGTCACGCTCGCCCCCGAGGGCCATGCCGACCGCCACGTCATGGGCATCCTCAGCGTCATCGGCGAGGCGGGGACGCCTTACGCGGAGGAGTCGGAGGTGACGGCGCCGCTCACGCACGGTCGCTACCGCTACCGCGCGGGCGAGCTGGAGTTCAGGCCCGCGCGAGGTCCCACGGGCCGCATGGACGGCTACGCGATGGCCCGCCTCCTCTTCTGCGACGCGGACCGCGCCAACGGGATGGAGGGCGGCGACCTGCGCCGCATCGGCTCGTCACTCTCCAACGCCACCGCACAGGTCACCAACCTGACGGTCACGCGCGGCGGATGCGCCCCACCTCCCTTTGCCCCCGCCCGCACCCGGTTCGCCGAGCTCCTGCGCACCCGCGAGCGCGTGGTGACCGCTGCCGACGTGGAGGTGACGACGCGCGCCTTCGAGCCGCGCGTGCGCTCCGTCCGCGTCGAAGGCGGCTCCGAGCTGCACGACGGCGCCCTGCGACGCGTCGAGGTCGTCACCGCCTTCGTGGACCCCGCCGACTTTGCGGACCCGGAAGCCGAGGTGATCCGCCTGCGCGGCCAGCTCCAGCGCCACCTGCAGGAGCGCGCCATCCTGGGCCAGCAGGTGCGCGTGGCCGTGGAGCTCGGCTGGGGCGACCGATGAGCGTGATGCCCGACCTCTGCCGCCCCCGTCGCGGCATCCGCCAGCGGGTGGATGCCGCCTTCGCATCGCTCCTGCACCTGGGCGTGGATGCGGAGCGGATCGTGGTGGAGAGCGCGGGCCCCGGCTGGGCGGCCGGCGTGGTGGCACGCCAGGACCCCGCGCCGGGCACCGCCATCACTGGCCGCACGCGTGTGGTGCTGGCGGTGGGCGGGGCGGGGGCGCTGGACACGCTGCCGTTTCCGCTGCGCGACGCCCACGACGACGAGCTGCGCGCGGACCGCCTCCTCGCCCTCGCGGACAACCCCGTCCTCAAGCTGGGGATCTTTATCCGCCGCGCGGGCGGCTTCCTGGCGCTGCGCCGCGATGATCCCGTGGCCGCGCTGCGCTGGATCGAGGAGATCGTTGGCCTCTCCGCCGCGCCCTGGCCGCGCGCGCTCTGGTACTCCATCGCGCGCCTCCTTCCCACCCTCCACCGCGTCGCCGGCCGCCCCGAGGCCGTCCCCCTCGCCCTCGCCGTCGTCTTCGACCTCCCCGTCGCCGACGTGCGAATCGTCAGCGCCCCCGCGGAGCAACGCACCGGCGCCGTCACCCGCCTCGGCGGCGAGAACGCGCGGCTGGGCGTGGACACCGTCCTCGACGGCCCGCTACCCGACGAGTCCGCCCTCGAGGTGCGTATCGGCCCCATCCCGCTCGCGGCCTACCTGGAGCACACCCGGCCGTCGCGCCGCGCGCAGCGGGACGCGCTCTACCGCCTCGTCCTCCCCACGCACCTGTCCCGCGTGGAAGAGCGCTGGACCGTCGGCGATCCCCGCACCGGCTCCCGCATTGGCGAGGGACACGAGCCCCCCGTCCTCGGCGTGAATTGCTACCTGGGCTAGAACTCCAACCGCGCACCCACGCCCACTTCCTGAACCGAGCGCCTCACCGTACCCACTCTTCTCCGATTCTCCGGCCACGTTCCGGAACGATCACGGCATAGGGTGCTCCGCGGCTAGTTCCCGCCACGGTGCGGCGCCGTGACCACCTCGACCGGGTATGGCAGCTCCCGCAGGGGTCCCTCGATCGCGGTGCGGTCCCCTACCACGACGATCGCGGCGCGGCTCGGCTGCAGGTATTCTCGGGCAACGCGGTTCACGTCATCGCGGGTCACCGCGGCGACTCGTTTGTTGTAGTCGTCGAAATAGTCCACCGGGAGCCCGTACAGGACTATGTCGCGGATCCGGCTGGCAATCTGAGTGTTGGTCTCGAGCGTCAGTGGCTCACGTCGGATGATCGAAGTGCGCGCAAGGTCCAACTCCTCTTGAGTCACCGGCCGCGCACCGCGTATGTCCTCCATTTCCCGCATGAGCTCCACGATCGCCTCACGCGTCACCCGGGTCTCCACACCGGCGCTGGCCGCGAACGGCCCGGCAAGCCGGCCCATCTGGAAAGCGCTGCGTGCCCCGTAAGAATAGCCCTTGCTCTCGCGCAGGTTCAGATTGATGCGGCTGGAGTGCTGACCGCCCAGGATGGTGTTCATCACCAGCAGGGGAAAGTAGTCGCGGTGCGCCCGGGGCACGCCTGCGTGGCCAATACGGATCTCCGACTGCGGGGCACCCGGCTTGTCTACCAGGTATACGCGCGTGCCCTGCAGCGGCGCCGGATCGGCAGGCGCCGCCGGCTCGCCCTGCCCGCCGCGATCCCACCGGCCGAAGACACGCTCTACCTGCGCCAGCGTCCGCGTGGGCGAGATGTTGCCTACGACGATGAGGTGTGAGTTGCCGGGCCGGTAGTGGCGGCGGTGGAAAGCCCGGAGGGCAGCGGGCGTGGCGGCGCGGATGGATTCCGGCGTTCCGGTCGCCGGGCGGCCCAGCGGGTGGGCCTCGCCATACAAAATCCGCTGGAGTTGCTGGGTTGCCAGAACGTACGCCTGGGCTCCCGACTGGAGCAACGATGCCAGCCGCTGACCCTGCACGCGCGGCCATGCGCTGTCAGGAAACGTGGCATTCGCCACCACGTCGGCGAGAAGCTCCAGCGCCGGGTCGAAGTTGCGGGGCAGCACGTTCACGCTTATGGACGCCGCCTCTTGCTCCGCTACGCCAAAGACCCACGCTGGCAGGAAACCCATCTCGTCGGACAACCGTTCGGCGCTGCGTGCGGCCGTCCCCTCGTTCAGCATGGCCACCGTCATCGAAGCGAGACCCGGCATGTCGGCGGGGTCTGCCAACGCCCCTGCGTGTACGATGAGCTGCGCGGTCACGTTCGGCGCGCGGGGGCGCTCCACCAGCCACACCCGCAGCCCGTTCGAGAGCGTGTGGCGCCGGACGTGGGGGAAGTCGAACGCGGGGTCCGGAGCCGCGGCTGGCATGACGGACCGATTCAACGGCTGCGGGCCTGGCGCACAGCCGGTCGCGAACGCTATGGCCGCCAGAGCGGCCGTGAGGAGTGGAGATGCCTTGCTCGCCATGGTTGCCCTCGCGGTCATTGGGAACGCTGGAGTTGCGTCTGCTCCTGCGGCACGACGCTCAGGATCAGACGGCCGGCGCCCAGCCAATCGAGCGCTTGCTTCACACTTCCGGTTGTCGCCGCGTCGTATCGCGCGTAGTCCTGCTGGATGAACGCCGGGTCGCCGGTGAACATGGCGTAGCCGTTCAGCTCGTTGGCCAGGCCGAGCGCGGACTCCGTCCGCTGGACGAACAGTGCTTGCAGGTTGTTCCGAGCACGGGCGACCTCCCGCTCGCCCGGGCCCTCCGTCCGCAAGCGCGCTACCTCCTCGTCCACGATGGCCAGCAGCCGGTCGAGGTCGACCCCGGGGCGCGCTTGCACGGTGATGCTGAACTGACCGGCAAGCGCGCGTCCGTTCTGGCCCGCGGAGACGAATTCGGCGAGCTGGTCCCGAAGCACCAGCCGCTGGTGGAGGCGTGAACTGCGGTCGCCCGCCAGCACGTACCCAAGCAGGGCCAGCTCTGCGTGGCCTGGCTCGAATCTGCGCGGCGTCGGCCAGACGACGTACAGCCGCGGGAGCTGCACACGGTCCCGCATGACGTGCCGCACCTCGCGCGTCAGTCGCACGGGGGGCGGTGCGGGCCGCTCGACAGGTGCCCCGGCCGGGATCGTTCCGAAATAGCGCTCGATCCATCGTTTGGCCTGCGCCGGATGGAAGTCGCCGACCACCGCGAGCGAGGCGTTGTTCGGCGTGTAGTACTGCCGGAAGAACGCCGACACGTCGTCCAGGGACGCAGCATTGAGGTCGGCCAGGGAGCCTATCGTGGGCCAGGAATACGGGTGCCCGGCGGGGTAGATCAGCCGGCCTATCGTTTCTCCCACCAGGCCGAACGGTACGTTCTCAAAGTTCTGGCGCCGCTCGTTCTGTACGACACTACGCTGGTTCTCCAGCTTTTCCTGGGTCAGCGCGCCCGCGAGGAACCCCATGCGGTCCGCCTCCAGCCACAGCACTCGCTCGAGGAAATTGCTCGGCACTACCTCGAAATAGCTGGTGTGGTCGGAGGTCGTGCCGGCATTGAGGGTGCCGCCCGCCTCCGTGACGAGCCGCGGGTGCTCGGTCACGTTCTGAGACCCCCCGAACATCATGTGCTCGAACAGATGGGCAAAACCGGAACGTCCCGGGCGCTCGTCGCCTGATCCCACCCGATACCACAGGTTCACTGCCACGACGGGCACGGACGTGTCGCGCGAAAGGATGACGGTGAGCCCATTCGCCAGCCGGTACATCTCCACGGCGAGCGGAACCGGCTGGGCGACCGTTATAGTGCGCGGAGCGGTGGAGCTCTGTGCTCCGCCCGGAGCGGCGAGCCCGAGAACGCATGCGCCGGCGGCGACGGAAAACAGGAATCTCTGCTGCATGGACACCGTTCGGTTGCGGGTACAGATCCTCAAGCGGAATCGTTTCGGGTCCCATCGTGCCGCTCCCGTGCGGCATCGGCGCTCATGGCCGAAAAGCGACGGAGAGCACGGTCTCGGCAGACACGGCCTCTCCGTTCCTGCGCGCGGCCCGGAAGCGTGCTCCGCTGAAGGCTCGTTCCACCGCAACCCGTGCTTCCGGGTGCGACGCGGCTACCACCAGGCGCTCCACCGCGCCGGTCGCCGCGAGCCGTACCCTGACCTGCGCACCGGGGACAATCCCCGCCTGGCGCAGACCTGGCGGGTACTCTTCCCGGAGTGAACGGGAGATCTCATCGGCGTTCACGAGAATGGGCGCCTCGTCCCAGTTCGGCTGCACGGCTGGCGCCCGTGGCTTCCGCGAGCTCACGGCGCGCACGGCGGGGCGAGCGCCTCCCCCGGAGTCAGGGCGGGTAGAGACGTCTCCGCCCGCGGTCAGCGCGATCGAGGACGATCGTACTCCTCCGGAACCGTCTCGGCGCGCGCTAATCCTGGCGGTGGCGCGGTTTCGAGGGAGTCGTGGATCTCCAGCGGAGCGGACGGTACCGGCCTGGCCTTCCCCTCTGCGCACCACGCCCGCGGTGGCGGCGCGCTGGCCCGGCCCCAAGGTCAGCGGCAGCCGGATGGTGTACGGGACCGCTCGTCCGTTGGCCCGGGCCGGTCGAAATCGTGCGACCCACATCGAACGCAGTGCCGCCTCGGCCAGGCGCGGGTCCGAAACCGCGACCACGGTCGAGCGCACGGCTGTACCCTCTGCGCTTACCAGCACGCTGAGGACGATCGTCCCGCTTTCCCGGATTTCGCGCAGCCGCACAGGGAGGTTCTGGTTCATCACCCGCACCAGCTCCTCGGAGTTGGTGATCACGGGTGCGACCGTGTCTCTGCCTGTGTGCGCCGCCGCGGGAACGGCCTGCGCACCGGCCTTGGCGACAGTGGGCAGGGGAAGCGCCCCCATCGTCGCGCCCGAGAGGATCGCGAACGCGAGCGGGCCGAGGGCCGCGCGGATTCTACGCGGATGCCTTTGTTGGGTGGTCATTCGAATTCTCCTTTCGAGAAAGCTTCTCGGTTCCGAGAATGCCGCCGGCACGAGGCGGGTCCCGGCCGCCCGGCGTCCGACCTCCAGCAGAGCACCGTGGTGGAGGCGAGCCGGTGGTGAAGGCTATCGCGTACCTCCGCGACGGTTGCGGCACCATGCTTCCACAACACGTCCGTCGCGTCCAGTCCCCGGGTAATCTCCACGGCGCGCTCCGCAACTAGAGTTATAGTAGATGATAATTCGGGAATTTGGCGCTGTCAACTATTAGTTTAGTAGATGTTCCCCGCTCGTTTGGAAGCTGGAGTGGCCGCACTCGCACAGCACGTGGCACCGAGGGCTGCGCACTCCCGTTCCGAGCGCCACCCACACGCCACCCCCCGCACCGATTTGCCCCGGAACCGCCCGACGTGCGGATCCGGGGTATCTCGTTTTGTAGGCCCTCCGCACCGGGGGGACGACACGAGACGCGAGGGGGTGTGAGCGTGCGCGATGGGCTGAAGTCGGTCAACTGGACCACGGGGATGCTGCTGACCCCCGATCACTTCCGGCGGCAGGACGACTTCGTGGAGGGCTCCTTCGGGTGGCTCCTCCGCTACTGCACGCCGGGGAGCGGGCTGGTGGGGGGCGGAGTGCGCGTGGACGGCGCGCACCGCGTCCTCGGCACCTGGGACCCGCACGTGGAGGTCAGCGACGACGGCGCCACCGTGCGCGTCTCCGTGGTGCAGGCGCGCGGGATCACGCCGGACGGCGAGCCGGTGGACGTGGACCGCGGGTGCCTGGTGAGCGGCGACTTCGCGCGCGGCGAGCTGGCGGGCGCCACCGAGCTCCTCGTCTACCTGAACGTCACCGGCAAGCGCGAGGCGGACCCGGAGAGCATCGGGCGCGATGCCGCCAACCCCAACCAGGCCGCCGTCCGCCGCCCCCGCCTCCAGCTCCTCCTGGGCGCCGAGGCGGACGAGGCGGTCAGCTCGCTCGTGGTGGGGCGCATCCGCCGCGCGGCCGAGACGCTGCACTTCGAGGTGGACGGCGCCTTCATCCCCGCGTGTGTCAGCGTGGCGGCGCACTCCGCGCTGCACTCGGCGTGGGCGCGCATCCACGCGGAGGTGGTGCACCTCTCCGGAAGGTTCGCGCAGCTGCACCGCATGGTTGCGCGCTACGTGGACCAGGTGGCGCGCCGCGGCGTGGACACGCACACGGACCTGGACGTGCTCGCCTTCGTGGAGCGCGCGGTGCTCGCGCTGGACGGGTGCGCGTACGAGACGATGGACCCCGCCCTCGCCCCCGCACGCCTTTTCCGCGAGATCGACAGAGCCGGGCGCCGCGTGGCGCTCGCGCTCGACCTTTCGGCCGCCACGCAGCTCTTCTTCACCACGCTGGCCGGCACCGACGCGTCGTACGCCGTGCTGCTGGAGGAGGAGCGCAACTCCCTCGCGGCGCAGCGCCAGATCTCGCCGCGCGCGGACCTGCGCGAGTCGGTGGCGCGCGCGGACGCCACGCTGGTGCGGCTGGCCGACCTGTGCCAGGCGCTGGAGGGGAAGTACGTCGACTACCGCGTCAACCGCTCGGTGGACTCGCTCCGCTTCCTGCTGGATCGCGACGGCGACCACTTCTACATGGCCGTGGCCACGCCGGGGCATCCGCAGCGCGAGGGCGACCTCCTCACCTTCGTCTTCTCGCAGATGTCGCTCACCGGGCGCCACGAGTACCGCGTGGTGCTGCTGGGCGATCCGCAGGGGATCTCCAGCTGGCAGGTGGGCGAGGAGCTGTGGGTGGACCTGCGCGTCAACTCCGCATCCGGCCCCGGCAAGCCGATCTCGCGCACGGCGTACTGCGAGGTCGCCGGCCAGCGCAACTTCGCCGTCAACTTCGACACTCCGCCCGAGATCGCCACGCTCTCCGGCCTGCAGGTGACGGTGCACCCCGGCCATCGCGTGCGCGGCGCCGTCCTCTTCCAGCGCCGCCTGGGATTGGCCGCCGAGGCCACCGCCGCACCCGCAGTCCCCATCGAAGCGCCCCAACCCGTCCTCCTCCCCGCCGGCCCCGAACCCGAGTACGAGGCCGAGCCCACCTTTCGCGCGCCGCGCATCAAGCTGCGCCGCTCCAGGCCGTGACCATGGACCTGAACCGACTGTCGATGGACCTCTCCGCCGCGCTGGAGGGCGCCCGCGGCGCCGCGGCCCGCGCCGGGAGCGCGTACATCCAGCCCGCGCACCTGCTGGCTACGCTGCTGGATGCGGGCGGCGCGCTCGCCCACCTGGCGCCGCGCCTGGGCCTCAACGCCGCGGCCGCCCGCGATTCCGTGGAGCGCGCCTCCGCCGGCGCGGACGGCGTGCGGCTGGAGCCGGGGCGGCAGCCCATCGCCGGGCGCGCCCTCCGCGACCTGCTCGACTCCGCCTACGCGCTGGCGGACCGGCGCGGCGGGCACACCGTGGGTCCGCTGGAAGTCGCCCACGCCGCCGCCGCCGGCCCCCTCGCCGCGCCGCTGCGCGACAGCGGATGGACGCCGGAGCGCATCGCCGCCGCGCTCGACTCCCCCGAGGTCATGCAGCCCGCCGAGGAGGACACGGTTCCGCTCGGCGGCGCGCTCGGGCGCTTCTCGCGCGACCTGACCGCCGCCGCGCGCGAGGGGAAGCTCCCCCCCGTCGTGGGCCGCGACGCGGAGACGCGCAGCCTGGCGCAGACCCTTCTGCGCCGCACCAAGAACAACCCCGTGCTGGTGGGCGACCCCGGCACCGGCAAGACGGCGATCGTGGAAGGGCTCGCCCAGCGCATCGCCGCCGGCGACGTGCCGGATTCGCTGCGCGGCACGCGATTGCTGGCGCTCGACCTGGCGGGGCTCGTGGCGGGCGCAAAGTACCGCGGGGAGTTCGAGGAGCGCCTCAAGGCCGTGGTGGACGAGGCGCGGGAGGCCCGCGACGTCGTCCTCTTCCTGGACGAGCTGCACACGCTGGTGGGCGCGGGCGGCGGCGCGGGGGCGATGGATGCCGCCAACCTGCTGAAGCCGGCACTTTCGCGCGGCGAGCTGCGCTGCATCGGCGCCACGACCCACGACGAGTACCGCGAGCGGATCGAGCGCGACGGAGCCCTGGCGCGTCGCTTCGAGCGCGTCCCCGTGGACGAGCCGGACGACGAGTCCGTGCTGGCGATGCTGCGCGGCGCGCGCGGCCACTACGAGGCGCACCACGGCGTCACCATCACCGGCGCTGCGCTGGACGCCACCGTGCGCCTGGCGCGCCGCCACCTGCGCGACCGCTTCTTCCCTGACAAGGCGTTCGACGTGCTGGACGAGGCCGCCGCGCGCATTCGCATGCAGACCGAGTCGCGCCCGGAGGAGATCGACACCCGCGAGCGCGACCTGGCCCGCCTGCGCCGCCGCCTGGAGACCGCCTCCGAGGCCGACGCGCCCGCGCTGGCGCACGAGATCGCGAAGCGCACCGCGGAGGTGGATGCCCTCGCCGCGCGCTGGCACGAAGAGCGGGAGACCGCCACCGCGCTCGCCGCCACGCGCTCCGCCGTCGCCACCGCGCGCGCGGAGCTGGAGGTGGCCGACGCGCGCGGCGACGTGGCCCGCGCCGCCGAGCTCCGCTACGGCACGCTGAAGTACCTGCTGGAGCAGGAGGCCGACCTTGAAGCCCGCCACGCCGCCGCGGGAACTCTGGTCTCGCGCGAAGTCGGCCCCGCGGACGTGGCGGAGGTCGTCGCGCGGCGCGCCCGCATCCCCGTCGCGCGAATGATGGAGAGCGAGCGCGAGCGCCTCCTCCACCTGGAAGACCGTCTCGCCGCCCGCGTCGTCGGCCAGCCCGACGCCGTGCTAGCCGTGGCCGACGCCGCGCGCCGCATGCGCGCCGAGCTGCGCCGCAAGCGGAAGCCCGCGTCGTTCCTCTTCGTGGGGCCCACGGGCGTGGGGAAGACGGAGCTCGCCAAGGCGCTCGCCGCCGCGCTCTTCGACGACGACGGCGCGCTGATCCGCATCGACATGGCGGAATACAAAGACTCGCACTCCGTCGCCGGCCTGATCGGCTCGCGTCCGGGGCTGGTGGGCTCGGAGCAGGGCGGCTTCCTCACCGAGCAGGTGCGCCGCTCGCCGCACTCCGTCGTGCTCTTCGACGAGATCGATAAGGCGCACCCCGAGGTCATCGACATCCTCCTGGGCGTTCTCGACGAGGGGCGCCTGACCGACGCGCAGGGCCGCTTCTGCGACTTCACGCACACCATCGTCCTCCTCACCTCCAACCTGGGCGTGCGCGAGGCCAACGCCGCCACCGACGACGCGGAGGAGCGCAAGCGCATCATCCTCCAGGTCGTGCAGTCGTCGCTGCGCCCCGAGCTCTTCAACCGCATCGGCGGCGTGATTCCCTTCGACTCGCTCGAGATGGACACGCTGCAGCGCATCGTCCGCATGCACCTGGACGGCGTCGCCGCGCAGCTTCGCGAGCACCACGGCGCCACCCTCATCACGGACGACGACGCGGTCGCCCTCCTCGCCGAGCTGGCCTACGATCCCGCGTACGGCGCCCGTCCCGTTGAGCGCACCATCGAGCGCGTCGTCCTCTCCGACTTGTCGCGGATGATCATCGCGGGCGACGTCACCCCCGGCGCCGAAGTCCGCCTGCTGCGCGACGGCGGCGACGTGGTGATCCTCGCCGGTCCGCCCCAGGAGGTCGCCGCCGAGGCGGGGCGCATCGCCGCCGGCATCGAAGAGGCGCCGCTCGCGGAGGCATCCGCGTGAACGCCCGGACGCTGGCCCTCCTGCTCCTCCTTCTGCCCTCCGCGGCGGAGGCGCAGTTCCCCTTCCCCTGGCGCCGCCGCAAGCCGGAGCCGCCGCCTGCGCAGGTGCAGCCGCAGTGGCCCGCGCAGCCGACAGCCGCGCAGCAGGCGCCGCCCGCGCAGGCACCGGTGCAGGCCGCCCCCGCCGTCATCCAGCCGGCGCCGCAGCCCGTGCAGCCGCAGGGACTCACGCCGCTCCAGCAGGAAGACAAGGCGCGCCTCCTGAAGCTTGCGCGCGACGCATCGCTCACCCCCGCCGCCACCGTCCGCGACGCGGAGGACCGGATGGAGCGATGGAAGATGGTGATGCTGATCGACCCCGCCGACGTGGAGGCGCGGCTCGGCTACGAGCAGGCGCAGAAGGGGCTGGACGCCGCGCGCCTCAAGGAGGAGACGGACCGCACCAGCAAGGAGGCGCGCGACAAGGAGCTGACGGAGAAGCGCGACCGGCTGCGCATGGCGGAGCGCGCCCTGTACGTGCGTGACCTCAACGGCGCGGAGGCGATCCTCAACGACGTTCTCCGCCAGCACCCGGACGATCCGCGCGCCAACTCGCTGATGGACATGCTGCGCGACGCCCGCCGCGCGTCCGAGCTGCGCCGTCAGCTGATGTACGGCTCGGTCGGCCTCCTGGGGCTCGCCTTCGTGCTGGGCGCATGGGCGCGCCGCGTGTACCGCACGCGCAAGCAGGAGGCGCAGGCCACCGGCGACCAGGCGCGCGCGCTGGTCAAGGTCGTGGACGGCGTGGGCCGCGGGAAGCTCGTCCCCATCACCCGCGACCTCCTCCGCATCGGCGCCGCCGAGGGCGCGGGCGACGGCGACCGGAACGACCTGGTGGTGAGCGACGCCAACGCCGCCGTGTCGCGCTTCCACTGCGCCATCGTGCGCAAGGGACGCGACTACTTCCTCCTCGACTCATCACTCAACGGCACGCGCCTCAACGACCGGCGCCTCGACCGCGGCGAACACCACGTGCTGCGCGACGGGGACGAGTTCGTCCTCGCCGAGTCGGCGCGCATCAAGTTTCTCCGAACATGACCGTCGCCTGGCGCGTTCTGGCCGATCGCGGCGCGACCCGCGTCGTCATGCTGCGCGACCGCGCGGGGCATCCGCTCGTCCTCAAGCACCTGGCCGCCGCCGACGACTGCGCCGCCGCCCGCCTCCGCGCCGAAGCCGAGCTCCTGAAAGCCGGGGCCGCCAGCGGTGTGATCAGCTTGCGTGGCACCATCGTCGAGCCGCCCGGAATCGTGCTGGAGTACGCGTCAGGCGGCTCCCTCGCGGACCGCCTGCGCGTCTCCGGCGCGCTCACGCCCGCCGAAGCCGTGCGCATCGTCACCCAACTCGCGGACGCGCTGGCGCACCTCCACGCGCGCGGCATCGTGCATCGCGACGTGAAGCCTTCGAACGTGCTCTTCACCGCACGCGGCGAGCTGCGGCTGGCGGACTTCGGCGTCGCCGCCCGCGTCGGTTCGCGCGGGACGCTGGGCGAGGACTGGGAAGAGCTGCGCGTCGGGACGCCACCCTACGCCGCCCCCGAGCAGTGGACCGCTTCCGCCGCCCATCCCGCCGCCGACGTGTACGCGCTTGGCGTGGTGCTATACGCACTGCTGACCGCCCGCCTCCCCTGGGAGCCGCTCCCGAGCGAGGACGACGAGGCGTTCGCATCCCGCATCCGCCACGAAGCGCCACTTGCGCCATCGGCACGACGAGTCCGCATCCCGCCCGCCCTCGAATTACTGGTACTGGACGCGCTTCGCCCCACCCCAGAGGATCGCCCCGCCTCCGCCGCGGAGTTCGCACGCCGCGCACGCCAGGCGATGCGGAGCACGATGGTCATCCGCGCACTCGCCGGAGCCAGTATCGCCGCCGCGCTGCTGCTGGCGCGGATCTTCGCCCTGCCCGCATGACGACCCGCCCCCGCCTGGTCCCGCTCGCGCCCACGCGCGGCAGCGAAGCCCCTCTGAGCAAGTCGCCCTTCTGGGTGGGCACCGGCGCCGGCTGCGGACTGCGCCTGCACCTACCCGGCGTCGCGGATCGCCACATCGCCCTGCTGGAGCGCGAGGACGGCATCTGGCTCGTCCCCGTGCGCGCAGTGCAACCCGCGCCGCGCGTGAATGGCTCGCCCGTCGCCGCCGAGGTGCGCCTCCGCCCAGGCGACGTCGTGGAACTGGTTCCGGGCGCCTCCTACCGCTTCACCACTGGCGAGCGCGCCGCCCCACGCGCGGCCCCGGCGCCCGCTCCCGACGTCGCGCCGCCGCCACGCGGCCCCAGCTTACGTGAGCGCATCGCGAGACGGTTCCGGCGCCGCGGCGGGAGCGGGCTGCTGAGCCCGCTGGCCAAGGTCGCCATCGTGGCCGCGCTCCTTCTCGTTGTCGGCTCCGGCGCGCTGCTGGTGCGGGCGTTCCGCGCCGGCTCCGCCGCGCGCCCGCTCTCCGAAGACGACGCCGAGTACTTCGACGCGCTGACCCTGACTGCCTACGAGCACGTCGAGCGCGGCACCTCGCTGCTGGAGATGGGCCTAGCGGATTCGGCGCTCAAGGAGTTCGCGCGCGCCCTCAACACGCTGGAGACCAGCCGCCTGCGCGACGACCGCGCGGTGCGCCGCAGCGTCGCCGCGCTGGAGAGCGCCATTGCGGATATCTATCGCGCAAAGCGCATCCGCGTCCCCGGTCGCTACGCCGCCGCCCCGCGCACGCCCGCGCCCCCGCGCCCAGCGATGCGCGGCGCCATGAGCCCGGAGCAGTTCGCGGAGCGCTTCGCCCGTGTCCAGCAGCGCTTCAGCGCGCACTTCGGCCGCCCGCTGGTCGTAACCGGGCGCGATCACGCGGAGCACCTGTCGCTCTACGGCCCCGGGAGCGCGCTGGACCTGCGCGTCCGCGACCTGTCGCGCGAGCAGGTCGGCTTCGCCATCGCGGCGATGCGCGGGGAGGGCATCCGCGTCAAGGACTTCTCCGACGACGCCATCCTCAGCGCCCAGATCCGCAGCGCCCACGCCGCCGGCCTCTCCGACCGTGCCGGCACCGGCCTCCACCTCCACGTCGACCGCTTCCCCAACCGGCGGGACCGCTGGACCGTGCAGTGAGGGGATGATCCGGGAGGGCGGGTCCAGGAGCGAACGAATTCGCGCTGGAACCACACGAAGTCCGCCTCCGCGAACTCGGGTTCGATGCCGCGGCTCCCGAGACCGCTTCAGCGGTCTTCCCGTGGTTCCAGCCGGGGGCTTCAGCCCCCGGCGTTCATCGCCGGTGCTCCGCCCCCGGCGTGCCGCCCCCGGCCCCATGCCTGGGGTTCGGATTCACCCGCTCGACGTACCCACCATGCCCGCGTACGCCGTTGAATTCGCCACCGCCGAGGGTCCCCGGCGCCTCCGCTTCACGCTCGACCCTGAGCGGTCGCTGGGGCCGCAGGTGCACCAGATCCTGGAGGAGATGCGCCAGCACGGTGTGCTGCTGTGCGGCGGCCCGCGCGACGAGCCGGGCGTCTACTGGAACGGGGCCGACCTGGAGCTCGACCGCACCCCCGAAGCGCTCGGCTTGACCCCGGACCGCCCGCTGGAGCTGCGCATGCGGCCGCGCCCCGCCCGCGCCCCCATCGTAGCGACCGAGCCGCCGATCACCCGGTACTTCCCGCGCTCCGCCTACGCCGCCCCGCTCGACGGCGCGGCGGGCGCGCTCCTCGGCTGGCTCGCGGCATCCACGCTCACCGACCTCGGGCCGTGGCTCACCAGCTACCGCACTCTGGATCTGGCCGCCGCCGCACTCCTCGGGGCCGGCACCGGGGTGGGTGTGCGGGCGGCGGCGGCTGTGCGGAAAGGAGCGCGCGTGTGGCTCGGTGCGGCCAGCGGCATCGCGGTGGGTGCGCTGGGTGGCGGAGTTGGCGCGATGACGGGAACCGTGGTCGGCGAGGTGCTCGACCCGGGGTATTTACTACTAAGGGCGATCATGTGGGCGATGGTCGCCGCAGGGGTTGGCGGGGCGCTGGGGCTGCTGGAAGCGGGCGGGGCGCGGAGGGCGCTGGACGGCGCCTCGTTCGGCACCGCGGCGGGAGCGGCGGGAGCCCTCCTCTTCACCGCGCCTGGACCGACGGAGCTCTGGCAGGCGCTGGCCTTCGCGGTGGTGGGCGCGGCACTCGGAAGCGGACTGCACACCCCCGCGCTTCGGCGGGCACAGGCGGTCCTCGGCAGCGACGGCGACGAGCGAGGAAGGATGACACTCTTCGACATCCGCGAGTGGGCGCTGGAAGACGGGCGCGCGGTCGCGCTCCCGGGCGCCACCGTCATCCGGTGCGATTCCGGCCGCTGCCAGCTCGCCCCCGGCGATGCGCCGGTGAGGGTGGCCGGCCACCCGCTCCAGGCGTCGCACGACCTGCGCAACGGCGACGCGGTTGAGCTCGATGGAGTCCGCCTCCGCTTCCGCCGCCTGAGGGAGCCCCGCCCGTGACTCGCGTGTTCGGCACCCTCGCGCTCCTCGCGGCCTTGTCGAGCCCCGCATCCGCGCAGCCGGAACTGGTTCGCTGCGCCGAGGGACGCTCGGTCCCCTGCTTCCGAACGCGCGTGGACCTCACGCCCGCGGCGGCGCAGGAGCTGGGCACGGGGGATTCGGCGCGGTGGCGTGGCTCGGCGGGCGCGGTTCCGTTCCACGAGGTGGATGTCCGCACGGTGGCCGATGCCGCGCGCCCCCTCGTCCTCCTGGTGCTCTTTGATGTCAGCGGGAGCATGGCCGGGGAGGGGATGCAGCAGACGCGATCCGCCCTCCGCGCCTTCCTACGCGGGCTGGGCGGGAGTGAGGTGGCGGTGGCGCCCTTTGGCAGCCGCGACGTGACCGCTGCGATCCGCGGGGCGCGCTTCGGCACCCCCGCTGAGGCGGAAATCGGCATGGACGGCCTCCCGCCGCCCGCGGGAAACACCGGGCTCTACAGCGCCGTCGCCACCGGCGCGGAAGTGCTCGCGGCGCGACTCCGGTCCGCACCCAAGGGAGCGCAGGGCGTCCTTCTGGTGCTCACCGACGGACGCAACGACGTCGGCCATCCCGGCGATGAGCCCGGGCTGCTGGCGGGGCCGGAGGGGCGCGAACGGGCGGTGGATGCGGTGCGCGGCGCCGGAGTTCCGGTGTGGATGGTGGGGATC
>DASWNZ010000275.1:0-2176 GCA_036398975.1 Longimicrobium sp. | reverse complement strand
CGACGGTGGACGACACGTCCTCCGCCAGCACCGAGCCGAGCGCGTCGAGCAGCAGCCGCTCCTCCGCCTCCAGCGGCGCCACCCCGGCCAGGATCGCCCGCAGCGCCGCCGCGGCGGAGAGCCAGTCCGCGGGCCGCTCAGCGCGCATGGCCGATCACGCTTCGTTCGATCAACCGCGCCACCGTGTCCACGTGCGTCCCCGCGTGGTCGAGCGGGATGACGGCGGAACCCGCCGCGGCGGCGCGCATCTCCAGCTCCAGGTCGTCGGTGACGAAGGCGAGCACGTCGGCGCTTCCCGGCTCGTGGACGGGATGCGCGTGCACGCCGCGGCGAAAGATCTCGATTTTGGGAAGCGGACCGTGCTTGAAGCCTTCTACCAGCACCACGTCGTAGCCACGCCCCGCGTAGAATTCGCGGATGAGCTGCGCGGGGTCGGGCTCGCCGTCGATGCGCATCGTCAGCGCCACCTTGCCGGAGCCGCACATGATGCTGGCCTCGGCCTCGCCCTCGTTGAAGTGGAGCCAGCTGTCGCGGCCGGGCTCGTCGGATTCGAAGGCGTGGTGGCCGTGCTTGATGGTGGCAACGCGGTAGCCGGCCTGCTTCAGCCGGGCCGCGAGCGCAACGACGAGCGTCGTCTTGCCGCTGTTCTTCTTCCCGACGATGGCGACGGCGGGGGGGATCTCAGGCGGGGACATCGGCCGTGATTCGTTGGGCAAGCTCGTGGTCCGCGGGGGTGTTGACGTTGAGGAAGAGAACCTCCGGATCACCAATCCGCTCCACTTCCGCCAGCGGCACGCGCTCGGTGGGGAAGCGCTCCAGGAGCGGGCGCAGCGCCCACGATCCCTCCGCGATCATCCGCTCGGCCGCGGCGAGGCACTCCACCGGATACCACGCGCACAGCGGCTCCACCCCGCGCCGCCCGCGGCTCTCAGGCACCACGATCGTGGGCCGCATCCCCTCCGCGAGCCGCCGCAGCAGCGCCGCCGGCAGAAACGGCATGTCGCACGCCACGCACAGCGCGCCCGCATGGCCTCGCTCCGCCGCCCACCGCACCGCCGCCACGATCCCGGCCAGCGGCCCCATCCCGGCCACCTCATCCGCTCGCATTTCCAGCCGCAGATCCGCGAAGAGGGAAGCATCGTTCGCGATCACCACCACCTCCGCCCCCGCCTCCATCAAAGCATCGCGCACCCGCTCCACGATCCGCCGCCCGCCGACCTCCGCGAGCGCCTTGGGCGCCCCGAACCTGCGGCTCGCCCCCCCGGCCAGGATCGCCCCGAGGAACTGTTCCCCATTCCCCGTTCCCCATTCCCCGCCGTTCACATCCGCCACGCATCCTCCACGTGCTCCACTTCCGGCTCGCCGCCGCGCACCAGCACGGCCACCGCGTCGAAGCGGTACACGTCGCCGTCCGTGCCGTGGCGCTCGATCCAGGCGGCGGCGACCTGGGCGATCTCGCGGCGCTTCCTTGCCGTGATGGACTCCAGCGGGTGGCCGTAGCCGAGGCCGGCGCGCGTCTTCACCTCCACGAACGCGACGACCTCGCCGCGGCGCGCGACGAGGTCGATCTCCTTGTGCCCGAGCCGGAAGTTGCGGTGCGTCACCGTCCAGCCGGCGCGGGCCAGGTGGAGCGCCGCGATCTCCTCGCCGCGGTCGCCCAGCTTCTTGTTGGACAACTAGCGCGCGGGCGCCGCCGCCAGCGGCTCCGCCATCTCCCGCCCGATCGCCTCGGCGATGGTGCCGATCTGGTCCATCAGCGTGTCGAACTGGTCCGGGAAGAGCGACTGCGCCCCGTCGGACATGGCGCGCTCCGGGTCCGGGTGCACCTCGATCATCAGCCCGTCCGCGCCCGCGGCGACGGCGGCGCGCGCCATCGGGATCACCTTTGCGCGCAGCCCCGTGCCGTGGCTGGGGTCCGCGATGATGGGGAGGTGCGAGAGCGACTTCACCACGGGGATGGCGGTGAGGTCCAGCAGGTTGCGCGTGTGCGTGTCGAAGCCCTTCACCCCGCGCTCGCACAGGATCACCTTGCCGTTCCCCTCGGCCAGGATGTACTCGGCCGACATCAGCAGGTCCTTGACGGTGGCCGCCATGCCGCGCTTCAGCAGGATCGGCTTGCCGCTGCGGCCGGCGCGGCGCAGCAGGGAGAAGTTCTGCATGTTGCGCGCGCCGATCT
>DASWNZ010000274.1:0-14756 GCA_036398975.1 Longimicrobium sp. | reverse complement strand
AGCCACTCCACCGAGAGCTGCGAGAACACCATCTCCATCGACTCGGCGACGACGGGCTGGAAGTACGCGCCGCCGAGGATCGCCCCCAGCTTCCGCGCCTCGCCGTCGTCCATGCGCACCGCGTAGGCGGGGTAGTCCTCGCCGCGCTCGAAGAAGTAGATCTCGCGGTGCCCGCTGTTGTGGATGATCACCGTCATCCGGTCCCCGTCGCCGGTGGTGATCGCGAATTTCTTTCCCACACCGGGGAGGTCGTGCTCGCGGACGTCCATAATCTGTAAGTGCGTGAGTGCGTGAGTGCGTTTGCGGAGCGGCTTCCCCTGTCATCCTGAGAGAGCCGCCCCACCGATGCTCGTCGTGCCCGGCCGTCCTTGTGCGGCGATCGAAGGATCTAGCCGGCGAAGCGAGAGGACGGCGTCACACCACGAACCTCTCGGCACGCGCAGTAGATCCTTCGCTCCGCGCCAAGGTGTGGAGACGGGGCGAGGCCGGCGTGGCGCGTCACTCAGGATGACAAAGAATACGCACGAAAGCCGCCGCCCTCGAGACCGCTTCAGCGGTCTTCGCGTGGTTCCAGCCGGGGGCTTCAGCCCCCGGCGTTTCGCGTTCCGGCCACCTGCCTCCCCCGCACCTCCGCGATCAGCTTCCCCACCGATTCCACGAGGCTCGCGGGGTCCATCGGCTTCACCACGTACGCGTCGCAGCCGGCGGCCTCGGCGCGCTCGAGGTCGGCGGGCTGGCTGTGGACGGTGAGCAGCATGATGGGCACCGACGCCGTCTCCGGGTCGCCCTTGAGCGCGGCGGTCGCGTCCCATCCGTCCATCCCGGGGAGCCCGGCGTCCATCACCACGATGTCGGGGCGATGCAGGCGCACCGACCTCACGGCCGCCTCGCCGTCGTCCGCCTCCACCACCAGGAACCCCGAGTGGCGCAGCACCGTGCCGTAGATGGTGCGGCTGTCCACGTCGTCCTCCACCAGCAGCACCGTCGCGCGCAAGCACACCTCCAGGGGTTGGACGGCACCACTCGGCCGGGCGGAAACAAGATGGAGAAAACGTGCCGTGCCGCGCGGAGGGCGCGCGCACCGGCAGGAGCCGCCGCCGGGGGCGGCGGAGACTTGCGCGCTTGCGAAAATTTGTGTAACATATTTGCTACCATCAGCTTACCTGCTTCCGAAGCATCCGCCCCAGACGCCACCCATGATCCATGCTCTTGCTACCGCACGGCGGTTCGCGCCGTCGCGTGGTTTGCCGTTGTTGCTCGCCGCGGTTCTCACGGCCGCCTGCGGGGGAGACTCCGGAACCGGCACGGAGAAGCCGCCCGTCAAGCAGCCCGTCGCGACGGTGGCCGTGGTCGCCCCCGGCGGTGAGATGAGGGTCGGCGCCGCGGCCCAGCTCACGGCGACGCCCCGTGACGCGGCCGGCAACGCGCTCGCGGGCCGGAGCATCGTGTGGGAAAGCACCGCCGACGCCGTGGCGACGGTGAGCGGCGACGGGACTGTGACCGCCAGGGCTCCGGGCGCCGTCACCATCCGCGCCACGTCGGAGGGGAAGACGGGCGAGGCGGCCCTCACCATCACGCCGCGCCCCGTGGGCACCGTCACCGTGGCCGCGCCGCCGAGCATCGAGGCGGGCGCCACGCTGCAGCTGAGCGCCGCGGTGGCGGACACCGCCGGCGGGCCGCTCACCGACCGCGAGATCGCGTGGAGCAGCTCGAACGCGGCGGTCGCGAGCGTCTCGTCCACCGGCGTGGTGGCCGGCGTGGCGGCGGGCGGGCCGGTGACCATCACCGCCACCACCGGCGGAAAGAGCGGCTCGGCGCAGATCACCGTCACACCCGCGCCCGTGGCCACGCTCGCCATCGAGCCCGGCTCCGCCACCATCCAGAAGGGCGCGACGGTGGAGCTGCGGGTCATCGCGCGCGACGCGGCGGGGAACCTCCTCACCGGGCGCGCCGCCACGCTCATCAGCTCCAACGCCGCCGTCGCCACTATCGCCAACACCGGCGTGGTGACCGGCGTGGGCGAGGGCTCCGCCACCATCACGGCGAACGTGGAAGGGAAGAGCGCGAACGCGACGATCACAGTCATCCCGGTGCCGATCGCCACGCTGGCCTTCGTCCCGGACACGGCCAGCGTGGAGGTGGGGCAGACGGTTCAGCTCCGCGTCGTCGGGCGCGATGCGGCAGGGAACGAGCTTCCAGGGCGCACCGTGACCCTCGTCGCCGTGAATCCCGAAGTGGCGCGGATCGGCGCGGACGGCGTGGTGACCGGCGTCGCGGCCGGGACGGCGACCATCCGCGCCTCCGCCGAGGGCCGCACCGCCACGGCGACGGTCACCGTCCGGCCTCCCTCCGTGGCGACCGTCTTCGTCACGCCCAACCCGATCTCGGTGCCGGCGGGGGAGACGACGCAGCTCACGGCCATTCTCCGCTCGGCCTCCGGGAGCCAGCTTACCGGGCGGGCGGTCACCTGGAGCAGCTCGGACCCGGCGAAGGCGTCCGTCTCGGCCACCGGCGTGGTGACGGGGATCGCGGCCGGCAGCGTGACGATCACCGCCACCAGCGAGGGGAAGACGGGGAACGCGCAGGTCACCGTTCCCGCGGGCGACCAGAGCGCGCCCAGGCTCACGTCGTTCTCCTTTGCGCCTGCCGCGCTCGACATCACGTCGAAGCCGGACACCATGCGGGTCACGCTCGGCATCAGCGACCCCGTGGCGGGGGTGGGACGCATGTTCGCCTTCGCCCACAGCCCCAGCGGCAAGGGCTTCGGCATCAACTCGTGCGCGCGGGTGAGCGGCACCGACACGAACGGGACGTGGCGCTGCGAGATCATCCTTCCCGTGGGGGCGGAGCCGGGCACGTACACCTTCCGCGAAGTGCTGGTGGAGGATCAGCTCGGCAACCGCAGGTCGTACAGCGATGCGGACCTGCGCGCGGCCGGCTACGCGACGACCTTCCAGGTGACGGGCGGGGCCGCGGACACCACGGCGCCCACGCTCACCTCGTTCTCGTTCGCGCCGTCCACCATCGACGTCACCTCGGCGCCCGACACCCTGTTCGTGACGATGGGCATCGCGGACGCCGGCACGGGGGTCAACCGGATGTTCGCCTTCGCCTACAGCCCCAGCGGCAAGGGGATCGGCATCAACTCGTGCGCCCGTGTGAGCGGGACGGACGCGAACGGCGCCTGGCGCTGCGAGATCATCTTCCCCCGCGGGAGCGAGGGCGGCACCTGGACCTTCCGCGAGGTGCTGCTGGACGACAACCTCGGGAACCGGCGGTCGTACGCCGAGGCGGACCTGCGCGTCTCCGGCTACGCGACCACATTCCAGGTCACGCCATGAGCTGACCGCCCCACAATGCGGGCGCGCACGAAGCCACGGAGAAGCAGCTTTTCTCCGTGGCTTTCGTGTATTCTGAACGGCCTTGTCTCACGCAGAGGCGCAGAGACGCAGAAGAGAACTCCTCCTGTCATCCTGAATGAGCCGCCCAACGGAGCTCCGCATGGAACGGCCTACCGTCACGCCAACCCCTCGGCACGCGCAGTAGATCCTTCGTTCCGCGCCAGAGTTCCGCGCCCGAGAAAGGCCGGAGCAGCGCGTCACTCAGGATGAAAGAGGTTCTCTCCTGCGTCTCTGCGTCTCTGCGTGAGATTGCAGTTAGCCTGTTCGCGCTCGAATCGTCCGTTTTTGGGACGGGTTTTTCCCAATGGCGCGCAGGCGCGGAATGGCCCGTCGTGCCAAGACAGGGAACAGAAAGGACTTACGATGGAGGGGCATGGGGCATGGTCCTCGCCTTTGGGGGTGTTCGCCGCGGCGCTCCGCCGGCGCGACGGGTCCCTCCCCGAAGGAAAGACAGGCCATGGACACGCTCCTCCAGGACATCCGCTACGCCCTCCGCACCCTGCGGCGCACCCCCGGCTTCACACTGGCCGCGGTGCTGACGATCGCGCTGGGGATCGGGGTCAACACGGCGGTCTTCTCGTTGGCGAACGCCATCCTCCTGCGCCCGGCCGACGCGGCCGACCCCACGCGGCTGGTGCGCGTCAACAGCAACACGCACTCGCCGCTGCAGCGCGAGCAGCTCGACTACGTGAGCGCGCGCAGCAGCACGCTCACGGGGATGTTCGGCGAGCGGTACCTGGAGGCGGCGCTCAACACGCCGCAGGGGAACCGGAAGGTGAACGCCGAGCTGGTGAGCGGCAGCTACTTCACCACGGTGGGAGTGGGCGCCTCCCTGGGCCGCGTCTTCACCCGCGCGGACGACACGGTCGCGGCCCACGGCGCGGTGGCGGTGGTCAGCCATCGCTGGTGGCGCGAAGGGTTCGGCGCGGACCCGTCGCTCGTGGGGCGCACCATCCGCATCAACGGGCAGCCGATCACGGTGGTGGGCGTGGCGCGTGAAGGGTTCGCGGGGGCGTTCGCCGGCTTCGGGCCGCAGATCTGGATTCCGATGTCGCAGATGGGCCCGCTCACCGGCACCCAGCTCCGCGACTACAACGGCAGCCTCTACGTCGGCGCCCGACTGCGCGACGGGGTCTCGACGGGCGAGGCGCGCGCGGAGCTGCGGGTGCTGGCGGCGCAGCTCACGCAGCTCGATCCCGCCCAGAAGGAGCCGGTGCGCCTGTCGCTGGACGGCTCCAACGGCGTCAACGTGGAGCTGCGGAACAAGTTCGGGGTCTTTGCCGTGGCGCTGCTGGCGGTCACGGGGCTGGTGCTGCTGATCGCGTGCAGCAACGTCGCAAACCTGCTGCTGGCGCGCGGCGTGGCGCGCCGGCGCGAGATGGGGGTGCGCATGGCGGTCGGCGCGGCGCGCGGGCGGCTGGTGCGGCAGCTCCTCACCGAGAGCGTGATCCTCTCGCTGGCGGGCGCGGTCGCGGCGCTGCTCGCCACCATGATGCTCACCCAGTTCGTGATGTCGCGCGTGCCGGCGGATATCCCCATGGCGATCCGCCTCTCGCCCGACGTGCGGGTGCTCGGCTTCGCGCTGGGCGGCGCGCTGCTGGCGGCCCTCATCTTTGGGGTGGCGCCGGCGGTGCGCACCGCATCGGCCGATGTGATCTCGGCGATCAAGGAGGGGGCGGTGGCGCCGCGCGGGGCACGTCTGCGCAACACGCTGGTGGCGGCGCAGGTGTCGCTCTGCATGGTGCTGCTCGGCTCGTCCGCGCTCTTCATCCGCTCGCTGGGGGCGGCGGGGGGCATCGATCCCGGCTTCGACCCGGCGCCGGTCCTCAACCAGAGCGTTGACCTGCGGCTGGGGAGCTACGACGAGACCACCGGCCCGCAGTTCTATCGCCGCCTCCAGGCTTCCGTCCGCAACCTTCCCGGCGTGCAGTCCGTCTCGCTGCAGCAGAGCCTCCCGCTGCAGGGCGACAGCCGCGAAACCGGCTTCGTCCTTCCCGGCGAGCCGGCGGACGGGCCGAGCCACCCCACGCACTTCAACATCGTCGGCGCCGGCTTCTTTCGGACGATGGGCGTGCCGCTGGTGCGCGGCCGCGACTTCGCCGATGCGGACCGTGCCGACTCGCCGCCCGTCACCATCGTCAACGAGACGTTCGTGCGGCGCTACCTCCCCGCGGGCGACCCGGTGGGCCGCCGTGTCAGCATCGAGGGGCCGAACGGTCCCTACATGACCATCGTGGGCGTGGCGCGCGACGGGAAGTACGTGAGCCTGGGAGAGGACCCGCTTCCCATGCTCTACCAGCCGTTCGCGCAGAACTACGACCCGGAGATGACGCTGCACGTGCGCGCTGCGGGCGATCCGGCGACGCTGGCGAAGGCGGTGCAGCGCGAGGTGGCGGCGCTGGACCCCGCGCTCCCCGTGCCGGCCCCCAAGACGATGCGCGAGCAGCTGCGGCGCGCCCTCCTCCCGGCGCAGCTCGGCGCGGCGATCCTGGGCGGGCTCGGCGCGCTGGCGCTGACGCTGGCGGCGGTGGGGATCTACGGCGTGGTGTCGTTCGCGGCGGGGCAACGCACGCGCGAGATCGGCATCCGCACGGCGCTGGGCGCGCCGCGGGTGGCGGTGGTGAAGCTGGTGATGGGCGCCAACCTGCGCGTCGTCGCGCTGGGGTTGGCGGTGGGGACGGTGCTGGCGATCCTGGTGGGGAAGCTCGCCTCCGGGATGCTGTACGGGGTGACCGCGGCCGACCCCGCCCTCCTGTTGGGCGCGCCCGCGGTGCTGATGTCGGTCGCCCTCCTCGCCTCCTGGCTCCCGGCCCGCCGCGCGTCGCGGGTGGACCCGGTGGTCGCCCTCCGCTCGGAGTAGCCCCCGCATGGGATCGCTCTTCCAGGACCTCCGCTTCGCCGCCCGCTCGCTGCGCCGGGCTCCCGGCTTCGCCCTGGCCGCCGTGCTCACGCTGGGGCTGGGGATCGGCGCCAGCACCGCCATCTTCAGCGTGGTGGATGCCGTCCTCCTGCGTCCGCTCCCCTACCCGCAGGCTTCGCGGCTCATCCACCTGTGGGAGTTCGGCAAGGACGAGATGTCGGCGTCGGGGAGCCAGGCCTCGCTCGCCAACATCGACGACTGGCGGCGCACGGCGAAGACGCTGGACCGCATCGCCGCGTACCGCTACTGGCTCTTCAACGTGACCGGCGGCCCGGCCCCCGAGGCGCTGCTGGGCGCGTACGTGAGCGCCGACTTCTTCCCCACGCTCGGCGTGCAGCCGGCGCTGGGGCGGACGTTCCTCGCCAGCGAGGACCGGCCGGGTGAGGGGAAGGCGGTGGTGATCAGCGACGCACTCTGGCGCCGCCGCTTCGCCGCCGATCCCCGCGTGGTGGGGCGCACCGTGCAGGTGGACGGCGCGCCGCACACCGTGGTGGGGGTGATGCCGAAGGGATTCGAGTTCCCCGCCACCCTTCCCGGCGACGCGGCGCTCCCCACCCGCGAGCTGGACGTGTGGGCGCCGCTGGCCGTGGACCCGTCGACCACGGGGCGCGGGCAGCACAACTGGTGGGCGCTGGGCCGCCTGGCGCCCGGCGCCACCGTGGAGCAGGCGCGGGCCGAGATGGCGCGCATCGGTCGCGAGACGCACGCGCGCTTCCCTGAGGCGCACGCCTTCGTGGGGGTGCGCGAGCTGCGCGCCCACGTGGTCGACTCGCTGCGCCCGGTGCTGCTGATCCTGCTGGGCGCGGTGGGGATCGTGCTGCTGGTGGCGTGCGCCAACGTCGCCAACCTGCTGCTGGCCCGCGGCACGGCGCGCACCCGCGAGGTGGCGCTGCGTGCAGCCGTGGGCGCAAGCCGCCCGCGCATCGTGCGGCACGTGCTGGCCGAGAGCGTCGTGCTCTCGCTCGCCGGCGGCGCCGCCGGGGTGATGCTGGCGCGTGCGGGAGTGGCGGGGCTGGTGATGCTCGCGCCGCAGAGCCTTCCTCGCGTGGCGGGGGCCCGGGTGGATGGCGCGGCGCTGGGCTGGGCGCTCGCCCTGTCCGTGGCCACCGCGCTCGCCTTCGGAGCGCTCCCGGCCTTCCACGCCTCGCGCGTGATGCCGTACTCGCTGCTGCGCGGTGGCGGGCGCGGGAGCACGGCGGGGCGCGTCACCCGGCGCTCGCGGAACCTGCTGGTGGTGGCCGAGATCGCCGTGTCGCTGGTGCTGCTGGCCTCCGCCGGCCTCCTGGTGCGCAGCTACCGCAGCCTTTCGCGGGTCGACCCCGGCTTCCGCGCCGACCACGTCCTCACCGGCTTCACCCTCCTCCCGGAGACGCGCTTCCCCGACTCGCGGGCGCGGGCGGCCTTCTTCACGCGCGCCGTGGAGCGGCTGGAGGCGATCCCCGGCGTGACCTCCGCGGCGGCGATCAGCTCCCTGCCGCTGAGCGGGATGGGCTCCAACAACTCCTTCCACGTGCAGGGCACCCCGCCCGTGGCCCCCGCGGACCGCCCGAACGCGAACACCATCGCCGTCACGTCGGACGCGTTCCGCACGCTGGAGATCCCGCTGCTGGCCGGCAGGCGGTTCGGCGCGGGCGACGACGGACGCTCCACGCGCGTCGCCATCGTCAGCGCCACGCTGGCGCGCCTCATCGCCCCCCGCGGCTCCCCCATCGGCCTCAAGCTGCTGGACGTGGGCGACGGGCCGCTGGAGATCATCGGCGTGGTGGGCGACGTGCACGTCGAAGGGCTGGCTTCGAAGCCGGGGCTCGCCATCTACATGCCGATGGCACAGCAGCCGGACATCGCCGGCGCGTTCGCCGTGCGTACCTCCGGCGACCCGATGCGGCTGGAGAAGGCGCTGCGCGGCGCGGTGGCGGCGGTCGATCCCAACCAGCCCGTGATGAACCTGCGCACCCTGCAGAGCTACCTGGACGGCGCGGTGGAGGAGCGCCGCTTCCACATGTACCTGCTCGCCGCCTTCGCCGCGACGGCCGCGCTCCTGGCCGTGGTGGGGCTGTACGCGGTGCTCGGCTACGTGGTGGGGCTGCGCAGCTCCGAGTTCGGGGTGCGCGTGGCGCTTGGCGCGGACCGCGCGGACATCCTGCGGCTGGTGCTGGGCGGCGGCGCCCGGCTGACCGCCGCGGGGCTCGCCGCCGGGCTGGCCGGCGCCGCCTTCGCCGGAAAGCTGGTGGCGTCGCAGCTCTACGGCGTCACCGCCACCGATCCCATGACCCTCGCCGCCACCGCCGCCCTGCTGATGTCCGTCGCCCTTCTCGCCTCCTGGCTCCCCGCCCGCCGTGCATCGCGCGTGGACCCCGTCGTCGCCCTCCGCTCGGAGTAGCCCGCCATGGAATCGCTCTACCAGGACCTGCGCTTCGCCATCCGCACCCTGCTGCGCAGCCGCGGCTTCGCGGTGGTCGCCATCCTCTGCCTGGGGCTGGGGGTGGGGGTGAACACGGCCGTCTTCTCCATGGTCAACGCCCTCCTCATCCGCCCCTTCCCCTTCCACGAGCCGGACCGCGTGGTGTCGCTGTACGCCTCCAACCCGCGGCTGGGCTACGACGAGAGCCACCTTTCGCATGCGGACCTGGCGGACTGGACGGCGGGGTCGCGGGGCACCATCGAGGAGATCGCCGCCTTCTACATCCGCAGCGTCGCGGTAGCGGGGACGGGCGAAACGGAGCGCGTGGAAGGCGCCAGCGTCGCGACGAACACCTTTGGGCTGCTGGGGATCAGGCCGGTGCTGGGGCGCTCCTTCCTTCCGCAGGAGGGGGTCCGCGGCGGGCCGCGCGTGGTGCTCCTCTCGGACGCGCTCTGGCGCCGCCGCTTCGCCGCCGATCCCAACGTGGTGGGACGCAAGCTGGTGCTGAACGGCGAGCCCGCGCAGATCGTGGGCGTGATGCCGCCGCGCTTCAAGTTCCCCGAGGTAGCCGAGCTGTGGACGCCGCTCGCCCCCGACCCCGAATCGCCGCGCGGCGAGCGCTACCTGGGGACGATCGCGCGCCTGCGCCCCGGCGCCACCGTACAGCAGGCGAACGCGGAGCTCGCCGCCGTCGCGCGCCGTCTGGCGGCGGAGTACCCGGAGACGAATGCGGGGTGGGGAGTGCGGGTGTTGTCGTACCGCGACGACATGATCGCCGGCTCGCTGCGCCTGATGCTGTCGCTGATGCTGGGCGCGGTGGGGCTCGTGCTGCTGATCGCCTGCGCCAACGTCGCCAACCTGATGCTGGCCCGCTCCGCCGGACGCCGGCGCGAGATCGCGGTGAGGTCGGCGCTCGGCGCCGGGCGCGCGCGCGTCTTCCGCCAGCTACTTACCGAGAGCGTGGTGCTGGCGCTCGCGGGCGGCGCGCTGGGGACCGCCATCGCCGTAGGATGGACAAAGTGGACGGTGTCACGCATCCCCGAGGAGCTTCCGTACTGGATCAGCTTCGATGTGGATGGGCCCGTCCTCCTCTTCACCTTCCTGCTCAGCGCCGTCACGGGCGTGGTGTTCGGCGCCGTCCCCGCCCTGCGCGCCACGGGCGGAGACGTGCAGCAGACGCTTCGCGACGGCGGGCGCGGCGCTTCCGGTGGACGCAGCCGGCTGCGCAGCGTGCTGGTGGTGGGGCAGCTCTCCCTGGCAATGGTGCTGCTGGTGGGCGCCACGCTGATGATCCGCAGCTTCGTCGCGGCCAGCCGAGCGGACCTGGGCTTCGACACCTCGCATGTGCTGACGGCGCGCGTCTACCTGGCGGGCGACCGCTACACCCCGCGCGCCGCCCGCGCCGCCTTCCTCAACGCCGCCGTGGAGCGCATCGGCACCATTCCGGGCGTGCAGGCCGTCGCCGCCACCAACGCCATCCCGGGCGACGATGGCGGCCAGCCGGTGGAGCTGGAGGCCGAGGGCGCCCCGCGCGCCCGAGGCGACGAGCTGATGGGCGAGCTCTTTGGCGGGACGGCGGGCTTCTGGAACGCGCTGGGCACCCCGCTGGCCGCCGGCCGCCCCTTCACCGCCGCCGAGACGGGCGACACCGCCGCCACCGTCGCCATCGTCAGCCAGGAGCTGGCGAAGCGCCTGTGGCCCAACGGCGACGCGGTCGGCCGGCGCCTTCGCCTGTCCGACGAAAAGGGGGATTGGATGACGGTGGTGGGGATCGCGCGCAACCTGCACTACGAGGAGGTCGGCGAGCAGACGCCCCGATCGCGCCTGCAGCTGTACATGCCGGCCGCGCGCCTCCACAACCGCACCTTCGCGCTCGTCGTGCGCACCGAGGGCGACCCCGCCCCGGCCGCCGCCGCCGTGCGCCGCGAGATGCGCGCGCTGGACTCCACGCTCCCCACCTTCGACGTGCGGACCATGGACGAGGTGCGGCGCTACGTCACCTGGCCGCAGCAGCTGTGGGCGTCGCTCTTTGGGTCGTTCGGCACGCTGGCGCTGGTGCTGGCGGCGGTGGGCGTGTACGGCGTGATGGCGTACACCGTGTCGCAGCGCACGCGCGAGATCGGCATCCGCATGGCGCTGGGCGCCCGCGGCGCGGACATCGTGCGCCGGGTGGTGGGCGAGGGCGCGGTGCTGGCGGGAGCCGGCGTGGGGCTGGGTATCCTTGGAGCGCTGGGTGCCGCGCAGCTCATGCGCGGCGCGCTCTACGGCGTGGCGGCCGTGGACCCGTTCGCCTTCCTGATCATCCCCGTTCTCCTGGCCGCGGTCGCCCTCCTGGCGAGCTGGATCCCCGCCCGCCGCGCCTCCCGCGTCGACCCCATGGAGGCCCTGCGCGCGGAGTGAGCGGTCCCTTGCGGAGATACTGGCGCATCGCTGGACGACAGAAGGGGTGCGGGGAATGTTCCCCGCACCCTTCCTTATTTTTCCAGCTAGGGGCGACATTTCCGCGCACGCCCTGGAGGTGTTCACCGGCGCGTCGACACTGGCAAACCGGCGTCGAGCATGTGCTCCCCACCGCGGCCAGCGGAGATCCGCAGATGACCAGATCGTCGCAGTCAGCTACGGCTGCCACCACGAACCGAAAACTCTGCGCCAAAGTCTCACACCAGCACACGGGGAGTTGGTAGCTATGCCGCGTAACATGGTAATATTCAGGCCGTCCACGGGGGAGTCGGACGAGGGTTAGCTTGTCCGTACCTAGTACGGGTGCTAGATATCGGCTACTTTCTAAGTGCAGCATCCCTCAAAGTCTCTCGACACAGACCTTACGCGACCTGGCAAAATGGAGAAGTTCACTGCGGTTGACCTATTCGCGGGAGCGGGTGGTTTGGGCGAGGGATTCCGACAAGCAGGATTTCAGATCGTCGGAGCGGTTGAGCAACATCCCTACGCTGCCGCCACGTATAGCTGTAACCATCCTTCAACAGCCGTCGTTTGCCTGCCGATTCAAGAGGTTGAACCGGTGGAGTTTCGCCGGTCCATCGGAATGAGCAACGGTGAACTCGATGCTCTGATTGGTGGCCCACCATGCCAGGGATTTTCGGAATCGAACCGGCGTACTCGGTGCATGGGGAATCCCAGGAACCACCTTTATCTGGAGTTTGTCCGTTTTGTGGAGGCATTTAGACCGAGATGGGTCGTGATCGAGAACGTTGCGGGGTTACTCACACTTTCGCGCGGAGCGATATTGACCGCTATCTGTAGCGCACTTGGAAGCGCAGGCTACAGAACGGGGTGGGTCTTGGTGGACGCTGCTGAGCACGGTGTTCCTCAGCATCGGCGCAGGTTATTCATAGTGGGACGGCGAGAAGACGCGAGCGCCTTCGATCTAACGCTAACCCCCGAATCTGGACCACCGGTCCGGGTAATTGATGCGATCTCCGACTTACCGGAGCTTGAGAACGGATCGAGCGTCGACTTACTTCCGTACCGTCTGCTGGAGAACTGCCAACTCACTCCTTTTCAGCAGGCGATGAGAGCACCGAATCCGCTTAGATGTCGCGTCTCGGGAAACCTTGTGACGAAGAATGCCCCACATGTGATTGAGCGCTACGGGTATATACCTCAAGGGGGCAATTGGGCGTTCATCCCCCAAGAGCTAATGACTAATTATTCCGATTCATCTCGCTGTCACACTGGCATTTATCACAGGCTCGAATGGATGAAACCTTCAAAAGTCATCGGAAATTTTCGAAAAAACATGCTTATCCATCCGGATCAGCAACGCGGGCTCTCCGTACGGGAGGCAGCGAGGTTGCAAACCTTTCCTGATGCTTATGTTTTCCGGGGGTCCATCGGCCACCAGCAGCAACAGGTAGCCGATGCCGTGCCACCGCTCTTAGCTCGTGCCGTAGCAACTCGGGTGTCCTCGCAACTAGTCGGTCGCAACGCCGGGAGTCTCTGATGAAAGTCCGAGTTTTCGTCTCCTATAGTCATTTGAACGAGAAGTACCTCCGTGATGATTCCCTGCTGGGCTATTTGCGCGGTCTTGAACGCGAGTGCAACGTAGAGTTCTGGCATGATCGCAAAGTCGCTGCAGGAGAACTCTGGGATGAAGCTATCCGCGGAAAAATTGACGGATCTCATATCGCACTTGTGCTAGTCAGCGAGGCTTTCCTCACTTCGCCGTATGTCCAGAATAACGAGATCCCCAGATTCTTAGCACGTCGTGCCGCAGAGGGACTGATTATTCTCCCCGTGATTCTATCGGCTTGTGACTGGGAGTCCCACGGATGGCTGAAGGGAACACAGTTTCTGCCGCGTGACAGGAAGAACATCGAAAGCCATTTCTCGGGGGGGAAACGAAAGGAGTTGTTCCTCGAGGTGAAGCGTGCGATGAAGCAGCATGCGCTCCGTATCCTCAGTAAACATGGGGTTAACTTGGCCCAAGAAGTGACTGCCACTTCTGAGGCAAACGTCATCGCTGAAAACCGAGACTCACTAACGGATGAAGCACGAAACCCCTTCTATCTCACTACAGCGAGCGAAATCGCCTACGAAACCATCCCGGATCTGTTCGTCACCCAGTACACAAAAGACATTCGTGAAATAAAGCGCCCCTTCAATACAATCATCGAAGGGCAGCGTGGGACAGGTAAAACGATGATTTTACGGTATCTGGCCCTGGAGACGCAACTTCGGATGTGGCTTGAAAATGGAACGAGATCACCGCAGGATTTTTTCTTACAGGAAGATCATTTTGTTGGAATTTACTGTCGGCTCGAACAGGGTGTCTTTGATCGGAGCGATTTAGATGCGGTTCCGGACGAGGATCGCCGACGCAGGATTTTCGAACATAGATTGTGTCTGTTCTGCTTGGCACGAATCCTTGAAACGCTGCACAATGTGCAATCCTACGTTGCGGGGCTCAGCACAGCAGTCCCAATGATTGCCCGTCGGATATCCCGGATCGTTGAGGATGATGCCGTAGCGACCATGACTGAGTGGAATCAGCTACACGCATTTGCTCAAGACACCATCGAGCTTCGAATCGACCAGATCGATCGACATCTAGCGTCGCTACTCCCCGGGGGTGATGCACTGCCGTTCACGCCTTGGTTATCGCTATCTGCCCAGATCCTGCCTGCTCTAGCGCAGATTAAATCTACCTTTGGGATCAGGTGTCCGTTCTTTCTGCTGTTCGATGATTTCGATGTGTTGCGCGCTGAGCAACAGGAGGTGCTGTTTGCGGCGGCCTCAGCGCTCAAACTCGGCCTCGTTTGCTTCAAGTTCGGCATCATGACACTGGGGCGGAAAACTGTCTTGGCCGCGCCCACACGAACCTTTCGTGAGGGAGATGATTACACCCATGTGGATTTGGATTGGACCGACCGGGGCCTACTGCAAACCAACTATAGACAAGCTGTGGAATTGATTACTGAACGAAGGCTCCGCCTTGCACAATGGCCGGCAGGCGTAAATTTCAGCGCTTTGTTAACAGAGTGGGGGAGGGGCGCTGAACTACGAGAGGAGGTCAAAGAGCTCATGCGGCGTGAATATTTCCAGTTGCCTCCTCATCGGCGACCCCAAGCGTTTGAGAATTTCTGGAGCAAGTACGGCAATGCTCGTTATCTTCGGCATGTAGCCCAAAAGAAAATCAAGTTCCGCTATGCCGGCTATCAGACGGTGATTGATATGTCCTCCGGGATATATCGGCAATACCTAGAAATCTGTGGAAAGATTGTAGGCAACGCACTCTCTGCTGGGTGGCACCCAGCCTCTGGTGACCCAATCATCGCGAGCCTTCAGGACGGCGCCATTCGTGACTATGCACGTGACATGCTTAACGGTCTTATCGTGACGGCCGGTGACAGTAGTGAGTTAATCGCCGGGGACATTCGAGTGACAAGTCGGCACATGGTCGTGTTGATTGAGAGTTTAGGAGGATTGTTCCGGCAGCGCCTCCTAAATAGTCGTGGTGAACCGGAGATCTTCTCTTTCTCCGTTATCGACGATATCGAAACGGTACCCTTAGCCA
>DASWNZ010000273.1:0-6862 GCA_036398975.1 Longimicrobium sp. | reverse complement strand
ATACAGATTGAGACAGCCTGGCGATGGAACGGTGGGTTTGTCGGTGGCTTGAGCGTTGATGGGACTGGATTGCTGACGAACGCATTGAAGGCCTTAGGCGCGCCGTTTTGAGCCACTTGCGTTGGTCTCGACGGCGCGAGCCGCACCTTTGAACATGATCTTGGTTAGGGCGCGAGACTGAGCGGCAGGAGAACAACCTTCCCCGTTCTCCTGCCGCACCCCCGGTGCCGCTTTAACTAGGGTAATGCCGGACCTGCGTATAATTAGGCCACCGACCCCCGAGGTATCGTCACACGGTCGGCAGATATGCGAGACCTGGATCGTCGACTCCCCCCGTGTGCTCGCTCACTGCGTCTCCTGCAGGACCGGCGACTCGGCGAGGTAGGCGGCGACCAGAGCGACCACCTCGGCGTCGGTGAGGGTGCGGTCGCCGGTTTTGGCGTGCTGGAAGACGTGGCTGCAGAGGGCATCGTCGTCGCCGTCGAAGCCGTGGGCGCGCATCCAGTAGCGCACGTTGGAGAGGCCGCTCATCGGTGAGATGTCGATCTTCTGGCAGAGGCCGAAGAGGCCCGCGGGGACGCCGGAGTAGATGCGGTCCGCCAGCCAGGCGTCGCCCTTGGCCTCGGCCTTGATGATGGCGGCGGCGTGGACGCCCGTGCCGGTGCGGAAGGCGTCTTCGCCGAAGACGGGCCAGTTGTAGGCCAGCGGCACCCGACAGGCGCGCGCGGCGCTCTGCACGTAGTCGTTGAGCTTCGACAGATCCCAATCGTGCAGGCCGAGCAGCTTGAGGTTCACCAGGAGGAGGTCCATCTCCGCGTTGCCGCAGCGCTCGCCGATGCCGAGCGCGGTGCCGTGGATGCGATGCGCGCCCTCCTCGATGGCGGCCAGGCAGTTGGGCATCCCCAGCCCGCGGTCGCGGTGGCCGTGCCAGTCGATCTTGACGTCCTCGCCGCTGGGCTTGACGATCTCGTCGATCACGAAGCGGATCAGCCGGCGGACGCCGTGCGGGGTGGCGTGCCCCACCGTGTCCGCAAGGCAGATGCGCCGCGCGCCGCAGGCGATGGCGGTGCCGTACAGCGCCCTGAGCACCTCCGGCTTCGCGCGGGTGGTGTCCTCGGTCACGTACATCACCGGCAGCCCCTCGGCGACGGCGAAGCTGACCGCGTCCTCGGTGGCGCGCAGCATCCGGTCCAGCGTCCAGTCTTCCGCGTACTGGCGGATGGGGGACGAGCCGATGAAGGTGGCCGCCTCGATGGCTATCCCCGTGCGCTGCGAGACCTCCACGATGGGCTGCACGTCCGCGCGGACGGTGCGGGCGGCGCAGTTGGGCTCGATGGGGAGGCGCTCGTCGGCAATTACGCGCGCCAGTGCTTCCACATCGCGCACGGCGCGCGGGCCGGCGCCGGGAAGGCCGATGTCCGCCGCGGCGATCCCCAGCTCCGCCATCAGGTGGAGGAGGTGGATCTTGTCTTCAATGGGCGGGTCGGTCACGGAAGGCGACTGCAGGCCGTCGCGCAGCGTCTCGTCGTTGAGCTGCACGCCGCGCCGGGTGGAATAGTCGAACGAGCCGTCCTGCGTGTTCCAATCGAAGACCAGGTCGCGCTCCTGCATGCGATCCTCGCGGGCGGGGGTGAGGGGAGGCGCCCACGGGCTCGGGCACGCCATGCATCATAATGAACGGCAGGCAGATGCGAAACCCGGGGCGGCTCGGTTGACAGCCCCGCCGCGGCGCGGCATCATCAATCCCCGCAACCCCTGATACCGCAACCGGCAGCGCGCCCTGACCTCCGCCCTCCGTCCCGTCCGCGAGCTGGCCCACCGCACCGACGACGCCACGCTCCGCGACCAGCTGGAGCTGGTGCGCATCCCCGCGCCCCCGTTTGGCGAGGGGGAGCGGGGCGCGAGCGTGCTTGAGCGCCTGCGCGAGGCCGGGTACGGCGATGCGTCGGCCGATGAGGTCGGCAACGTGCTCGCCACCCTCCCCGGTGCGGCGGGCGCGGAGCCGGTGGTGGTGGCCGCGCACCTGGACACCGTCTTCCCCGCCGGCACGGACGTGGAGCCGCGCCACGACGGCGGCCGAATCTACGCGCCCGGAATCACCGACAACTCGCGCGGGCTGGCGGGGATGCTGGCGGTGGCGCGGCTGGTGCGCACCGCTGGCGTCCGCACGCGCCGCCCCATCGTCTTCGTCGCGACGGTGGGGGAGGAGGGGACGGGGGACCTGCGCGGGGTGAAGCACCTCTTCCGCGAGGGGTCGCCGCTGCGCACGGCGGCGGCGTTTGTGGCGCTGGACGGCTCGGGGGTGCGCCGCATCGTGCACCGCGCCATCGGGTCGCGGCGGCTGCGCGTGACGGTGGAGGGCCCCGGCGGCCACTCGTGGGCGGACCGCGGCGCTCCCAACCCCATCGTCGCCCTCGGCGCCGCCGCGGCCGAGGTGAGCACGCTCGCCCTCCCCCACCCCGAGCGCTCTTCGCTGACTGTGGCGCGCATCGGCGGCGGGACGAGCATCAACGCCGTTCCGGACGCGGCGTGGCTGGAGCTGGACATGCGCAGCGAGGTCCCCGGCGTGCTGCTGGAGCTGGAGGCCAGCGTGCGCGGGATCGTGAAGCGCGTGGTGAGGGAGGAGAGCACCGGGCGCCGCACCGGCACGCAGGCGCTGAGCTGCGACGTGGAGGTCATCGGCGACCGCCCCTCCGGCGAGACGCCCGCCCGCTCGGAACTGGTGCGGATCTCCACGCAGGTGACCTCGTCGCTCGGCGCGAAGCCGGAGCTGGTCTCCTCCTCGACCGACGCCAACGTGCCGATGGCGCTCGGCATCCCCTCCATCGCCATCGGCGTGGGCGGCGACTCGGGTGGCATCCACACCACCGACGAGTGGTACGCCAACGACCACGGCGCCCTGGGCATCGAGCGCGCGCTGCTGATCGTGCTGGAGGCGGCGGGGGTGGTGGGGTAGGTGCCCCCTCCCCCCGACCCCCTCCCCCGCCTGCGGGGGCGCAGGGCGGGTGAGGGGGAGAGCTGCCCGGATGCCGCACAGATCTCATATCGCGCCCACCCTCCGCCGCTCCTCGACCCCGCCACGCGCACAGATCTTGGTAGGGGCAGACCTGCGTGTCTGCCCTCCCCCGTCAATCTCAAACCTAGGCCCCGCACACCCAAAATCCCGTAGGGGCCGCCCCACGTGGCTGCCCGTGCCTTGCGCCGCGCCGATGCCCGCCGTCCCGCACCGCATGCAAAATCCCCCTCCCCCGGGCAGTTTCGGGGGAGGGGGATGCGTCGCGGAGCGACGCTGGGGGTGGGGGCCCTACGCCTTCACCACCGAGTGGTCCCCCAGGTCCACCTGGCCGCGCACGCCGGTGACCTGGACGTTGCTCCCGATCAGCGAATCGTGCAGGTCGCAGCCGTCGATCACGGACTTCTCGCCGACGATGGTGTCGCGGAGCTTGCTGCCGCGCACGGTGGCGCCGGCGGACAGGGTGACGTTGGGGCCGATCTCGGCGTTCTCCAGCGTGACGCCGTCGGCCACGTGGACCGGCTCGTGGACGGTCACCCCGGCGGCGGCGGCGGGGGAGCGGCCGCGGGTGGTGCTCAGCACGTGGAGGTTCGTCTCCAGGAGCGTGTCCGGCTTGCCCGCGTCGTACCACCCCTCCACCGGCGCCACCAGCAGCTTGCCGCCGTGGTCCACCATGTACTGGAAGGCGTCGGTCAGGAAGTACTCGCCGCCGACGCCGGGGTCGGACGACATCACGTGGCGGATCCCCTCGAAGAGGAGCTTCCAGTCGCGGATGTAGTAGAGGCCGATGTTGGCCAGCTTGCTCACCGGCTCCTTGGGCTTCTCGATGATCTTCTGCATGAAGCCCTGCTCGTCCGTCACGATCACGCCGAAGCGCTGGTAGTCCTCCACCTCCTTGGCCCAGATCACCCCGGACACGTCCTCGGGGAGGCGCTTTACGAGCGAGAGGTCCGCGTCGAACAGGGTGTCGACGAAGATGATCAGCAGGTCCTCCTGCACGTACGGCTCGGCCAGGGCAATGGCGTCGCCGGTGCCGCGCTGCTCCACCTGCTCCACGTACACGGCTTTGAAGTCCGGGTACTCGCGCGCCATGAACTCCTCCACGCGCTCCTTCAGGTGCCCGGTGATGCACACCGCCTCGCCCACGCCGAGCTCGCGCAGCTCGTCCAGGATGTAGGCGAGCACGGGCTTGTCGCCGACCTTGAGGAGCGGCTTGGGGGTGACGTGCGTATGCGGGCGAAGGCGCGTGCCCTTGCCGGCAAGCGGCATCACGACTTTCATCGGTTCTCCGGGCGGACGAGGCGGGTGGGTGGCATCCCCTGCGGGGGTTCACGGACGCGCCCGCCGGGGGCATGATCCGTACCGCGGCTCCGTAAGGCCTTCGCGCTTTCCGCCACCCCGCCGCGTGCCTACATTCTGCCCCCTCCCGCGGGGCGCGCCCCGCTCCGCCATCCTCCGCTCGAAGGGTACCGCATGGGGCTCTGGACCGCCTTCACCCGCAACGTCGCGGAGACCCGCCCGGACGCGCCGCACCCCCGCCTGCGCGGCCGCGCCTACCCCGTCACCTTTGCGCAGGTGTGGAGCGCGGCGCTGGAGACGGCGCGCGCAATGCCCCGCTGGACCGTCACGGAAGAAGCCGCCGGCGCGGGGACGATCCGCGCCGAGGCACGCACGCCGCTGTGGGGCTTCATCGACGACGTGGTGATCCGCATCTCGTTGGACGACAAGGGGATGACGCGGGTGGACCTTCGCTCGTCGTCGCGTGTGGGGCGCGGCGATTTCGGGACGAACGGGCGCCGGGTCGCCCGCTTCTTGCACGCGCTTGACCGCCGCCTCGCGGGCGAGGGGGCGTCCAGGTGAACCGCTGAGACCCATGCAAAGCTCCAGCTCCGCGGACCGCGTTCCGGTCCTTCCCATCCGCAGCACGGTGGTCTTTCCGGGAGGCGCCACCGCGCTCCAGATCGGCTTCGGGCCCAACGTGGAGGCGCTGGCCGCCCACCCCGCCCCCGAGCTGGAGGTCGCCACCGCGACGACGCACGAGGACGGCGCCGTGGAGCCCGCCACGCTGGAGCGGATCGCGAGCGTGGTGCGCGTGCTGGACCGGCTGAACCTCCCCGGCGGCACCACACAGGTGACGCTCCAGGGGCTGCGCCGGGTGCGGCTGGAGGAGGTACGACTGGAGCACGGCTTCTACACCGCCGTCCCCGTGCCGGTGGAGGAGGTCCCCGCCCCCGCCGAAGTCGCGGAGCCGCTCGTGGAGAAGATCCTGAACACGCTGCTCGGCGTGGCGGCGCGGGTGGAGCGCATCTCGGACGAGGTGCCGCGCATCCTGCGCATGAACCTCAGTGACCCCGGCCGCTTCGCCGACCTGGCCGCGACCCTCTGCAACTTCAAGGTCCCCGACCGCGACGCCGTCCTGCAGGAGCTGGACGTGGCCGAGCGGCTGCGCGTGGTGTTGCGCACCCTTGAGGAAGAGCTGGAGCACCTGCGTCAGCTCGATGGCGCGGATGGAACGCCGGCGGGCGCCGCGCCCCTCCCCGCGCGCGGACGCGAGCGGAGCGACCAGATCCGCAAGCGCATCCAGGCGCTGCAGGCGGAGCTGGGCGATCTGGACCCGGTGGAGCGCGAGGCCAACGAGGTGCTGCGCAAGGTGGAGCGTGCCAGCCTTCCCCCGCGCATCGCCGCGCTGGCGCGGCGCGAGGCGGAGCGGCTGCGCTCCACATCGGTCACCTCCACCGAGGCGTCCGAGATCCGCGCCTACCTCGACGCGCTGATCGCCGTCCCCTGGACGCAGCGCTCGGAGCGCGACGGGATCGAGCTGGAGCGCGTGGAAGCGGCCATCGACGAGGAGCACCTGGGATTGGACGAGGCCAAGCGCCGCCTGTTGGAGGTGATCGCCGTGGCCGAGCTGCGCGGCGACCTGCGCGGCCCCATCCCCTGCCTGGTCGGCCCGCCGGGAGTGGGTAAACGCACTTTGGCGGCGGCCATCGCGCGGGGGCTGGGGCGCCCCTTCGTGCGCCTGGAGCTGGGCGGGCGCGGCGAGGCGCAGCTCGTAGGCGCACGCCGCACGCGTCCCGGCGCGCAGCTCGGGAAGATCGTGGCCGCCCTGCGCGACGCCGGCACGCGCGACCCCGTCTTCCTGCTCGAAGAGCTGGACGAGATGGGGATCGGGAACGTGGAGGGTGACCCCATCGAGGCGCTGGAGGAGACGCTCGATCCCGAGAACCGCGACGAGTTCATCGACCGCTTCCTGGACACGCCGTTCGACCTGTCCAACGTCTTCTTCATCGGCAGCGCGGCCGACTTCTACCGCATCCCGCGCGACCTGCGCAACCTCTTCATCGAGATCCGCATCGCCGGCTACACGCCGGAGGAGAAGATCGCGATCGCGCGCGAGTGGCTCGTCCCGCGCATCGTAAAGGAGCACGGGCTCTCCACCGAGGAGGTGTCGATCAGTGACGATACGCTCCTCGTCCTCACCCGCGGCTACGCGCGCGACGCGGGCGTCGGCAACCTGCGCCGCTCCCTAGCCGCGATCATGCGCTACCTGGCGCACGAGAAGGCGCAGAACCCCAGCGGCCAGCACTGGACGATCACCCGCGAGCTGATCGAGGAAGTGCTCGGCTACCCGCGCTACAGCACCACGGCGGCGGAGAACAAGTCCGAGGTGGGCGTCGTCACCGGCCTGGCGTGGACGGCTTCGGGGGGTGAGCTGATGTTCATCGAGGCGCTGAAGATGCCCGGCAGCGGCCGACTCATCATCACCGGCCTGCTCGGGGAGGTGATGCGCGAGTCGGTGAGCGCGGCGTACTCTTACGTGCGCTCGCGCGCCGCGGCACTCGGCATCCC
>DASWNZ010000272.1:0-14499 GCA_036398975.1 Longimicrobium sp. | reverse complement strand
CACACGGGCGGCTTCCGTGCCGCTCACCATGCGCGGGCTGGCAATCAGGAACTGGATGTACTCGTGGTCTTTGACCCTGGGTGCGTTCATAGCTGTAAGCTACCTGCTTACAACCAACTGCGTAACTCCTATCTGTGTGAGGCTTTTTTTATTTGGGAGTGCGCTCGATCTGCCTGCGGTGGTGATCGAGGTGGATGGCGACGAAGCGGAGGGCCTTGATGGGCTCCAGCTTGCCGAAGTACGGATGGGTGAGGCCGTCGGAGCCCTGCTCGCGCGCGGCGGAGAGCTCCGCGGTGAAGCATTCGCCCAGCTCGCGGAGCGCCCGCAGTGCGTCGTCGCGGTCCGCGCGCGGCTCGCCTGGGCGCATCTCGCGCGGCGAGGGGACGCGCAGGGGGATCGTGCGGTGGAAGAGGATGTGGGGGAGGATGACGATGCGCACCATCTTCTTTCGCCACCCCGCCAGCTTCTCGCGCATCGGGCGCCCCTCGCGCAGCTCGTCGAGGAGGGCCTCGTAGGCGCGCGTCAGGTGCTCGGTGACCTGGGCGGGGGTCCACTTCCCATCCCCCCAGGGGCGCGTCCACGACGCATGCGGCAGGGCCGAGGCCGACTGCAGATAGGCGGCGAGGGCGACTTCGTGCTCGTCGGCGGCGGCGTCCCAGCGGGCCTGGCTTCGCGGCGATGCGCGGTGCGGCGTAGTCATCGCGGAGGGCCTTCAGGAGAAGGGATGGGAGTGCGGCGGGCGCCGCGGGGGGTGGGTCAGCGCGGCGGGTGCCGCAGCCAGCTTTCGATGCGCTCCAGCGGCTCGCTCAGCGTCCACCCGGCCGAGCGCCAGGCGCGGACGCGGGCGAGCAGTTCATCCACTGACGTATCGCCATGCCGGCCGGGTGCGAGGTAGGCGCCCGCCGGCCACTCCGTCGTGCTCAGCAGCCCGTCCGCATCGGGGCGCTGCAGGAGGACCACGAAGCCCTCGTCGCCGTCCGGGGAAGCGGCGTGGAAGGCGAGCGTGTCGCTCATCGCGCGGCGGCGGCGATGTCGGGGTCGCGCAGGATGATGGGGTCGTGGCCCACGCGCGCGCCGGGAACCACGCCGTCCACCGCCATCGCCGCGAAGAGAAGCGCCAGATACAGCAGCGAGTTGCGGTACAGCGTCCACGCCGGCTTCGTGAAGTTGCCCGCGCGCATCACCCGCACCACGTCGCGCAGGAACCAGAGCCCCAGCACCGCCGCGGACACGCCGTACACCAGCCCAAGCCCGCCGTAGGTGACCGGCGCCAGGGTGACAGGGATCATGATCAGCGTGAAGAAGAGCATCTGGCGCATCGTCTCGCGCTCGCCCCACACGTTGGGCGCCATGGGGACGCCCACGCGGCCGTAATCCTTTTGCTTCACCAGCGCCAGCGCCCAGAAGTGCGGCGGCGTCCAGAAGAAGACGATCAGGAAGAGATACGCGGCCGTCAGCGACACCTCGCCCGTGGCGGCGGCCCAGCCCACCAGCGGCGGAAAGGCACCCGCGGCCCCGCCGATCACGATGTTCTGCGGCGAGGTGCGCTTGAGCCAGCGGGTGTAGATGAAGACGTAGTAGAGGAGCCCCGCCAGCGCCAGCCACGCGCTCAGCAGGTTCACGCGCAGCGCGAACGTCGCGAACGCCGCGGCGCCCAGCGTGATGCCGAAGCCCAGCACGTGCCCCGGCGACATCCGCCCGCTGGGGATGGGGCGCAGCTTGGTGCGCGGCATGTGCGCGTCGATGTCGCGATCGATGAACATGTTGATCGCGTTGGCGCCGCCCGCCATCAGGTAGCCGCCCAGCATCGTCCACAGCACTACGGACAGCGACGGCCACCCCCGTAGCGCGATGAACATGGGCGTGACGGTGGTCACCAGGAGCAGCGAGATGATGCGCGGCTTGGTAAGCGTCACGTAGTCGCGCAGAAGCTGGCGCACGCCCGCGCCGCCGCGCCGCTCCGCCTCGATCCCGGCGCGCTGCGTGGCGGTGGTCATCCCGGCGTCCGTGTGTGCCTCCGCAGGGGCGGCCGTCACGGCTGGAAGAGTATCGTGCATCAGCTACGGGCTCGGCGCCCCGTGGAGGGCGTCGTTCGTGGGGCCGCGCGCGCCGGTCTGGCGGGCGCGGACGAGCGCAAATATACACGCCGCACCCACGTGCGCCACCCCGGCGCCCCCGAGTGTGGCGGGCTCCCGACCGCCGCGTAGGGCATTCCCCCACACGTGCCGCGCGCCGCCAAACCCGTGCACGCGCAACCACTTGCGCGAGCGCGCGGCGGGGGTGTACCGTTGGGCCTCCACCCGTGCCAGGGCCCGTCCGAATGAGACCGCTGTTCCGCTCCACCTCCGGCTTTGCCCGCTACGCGTGGGGCGTGCTGGCCTTCAACGTCGCCGTGGTGCTGTGGGGCGCCGTCGTGCGCGCCACCAACTCCGGCGCCGGCTGCGGCCGCCACTGGCCCGCCTGCAACGGCGAGGTGATGCCGGAGCTCGCCTCCAACGAGCTCCTCATCGAGCTCACCCACCGCGCCACCAGCGGCCTCGCGCTGCTGCTGGTGGTCGCGATGGCGGTGTGGGCGTGGCGCGCCTTCCCCGCCGGGCACCGGGTGCGACGCGGCGCTGTGCTCTCCACCGCGCTTATTTTCGTGGAGGCGCTGCTCGGGGCCGGACTGGTGCTCTTTGAGCTGGTGGCGGGCGACAAGTCCGCGTTCCGGGCGTTCTCGATGGCCGCGCACCTGGTGAACACCTTCCTCCTGCTGGGCGCGCTCACGCTGACCGGCTGGTGGGCCTCGGGCGGCGGCGAGGTGCGGGTGCGCGGCCGGGGTCCGCTCGGCGCCGTCCTGCTCGCGGCCCTCGGCGCCACGATCTTGGTGGGCGCCACCGGCGCGGTAACGGCCCTCGGCGACACGCTCTTCCCGAAGACCACGGTGGGCTTCGAGCTCTCCTCGACGGCCCACTTCCTGGAACGGCTGCGCATCGTGCACCCGCTGCTGGCCATCGCCACGGGCGTGTACATCACCGTCGTCGCCTGGATGGTGCGCCGCGCCCGCCCCACCCCCGCCACGCTTCGACTCGCCACCCTCCTGACCACGCTCTTCGCCGTGCAGGTGGCGGCCGGCGTCGTCAACATCGTCCTGCGGGTGCCGCTCTGGATGCAGCTCACCCACCTCTTCCTGGCCGACTGCGTCTGGATCGCCCTCGTCCTCACCACCGCCTCCGCCCTCGATGAGCATCCCGCCGAAGCGCCGAGCGAAGCCGCCTTCCCCGCCCCGCCTCGCGCCGCCGCGGTCTAGCGGAGCCAACGCGGGATGGACTACTTGACCTCGTACCGATACTGAGTTACTGTGCTGGACGGCTAACCCACCAGCACTGAGGCTCAAGGTGTTCCTTTCCGTCGATCCGGCCGACCCGCGGCCACTGTACATCCAGATCATGGACGGCGTCCGCCATGCCGCCGCGGGGGGCACGCTGCGCCCGGACGACCCCCTCCCCTCGGTCCGCCAGCTCGCGACGGGCGCCCGCGTCAATCCCAACACGGTGAAGCAGGCATACCGCGAGCTCGAGCGCGAAGGGGTCATCTACACGCGGCGCGGGCAAGGCACCTTTCTGGCCGCTCGCGCTGCCGTGCGCCCTCGAGAGCAGGCGGCGCTGCTGCGTCCCGTCGCGGAGCGCGCGCTTCGCGAGGCGCACCGCCTGGGGCTGGGCGCCGCAGAGCTGATCGGCGCGATCGAAGGGCTGGAGCGCGCTACGGAGGCGGAGCGTTCGGGGGCGGTGGCGGAGCGATGACCGGCCCCGCGTTCGCGCTCTATTCATCCGCGGAACTGGCCGTGGAGACGCGCGGCGTGCACGTACGGTTCGGCTCCCGGACCCCGCTCGGCGGGCTGGATCTCGCGGTGCCTACGGGCGCCGCGTACGCGCTGGTGGGTGCGGAGGGCGCGGGAAAGACCACGGCGCTACGCACGGTGCTGGGGCTCGTGCGCGCGGACGAGGGAACGGTGCACGTCCTCGGCGAGCCGATGCCGGAGTGCGGGCGCGGGGTGCGTGCGCGGGTGGGGTACGTCGCCGACCGCACCCCGCCCGGGCTGCTGGGGCTGCGCGTGCGCGAGCTGCTGAGCCACCAGGCGGCCTACTTTCCGGCCTGGGACACCGCCTACGCCACGCGCTGCCTGGACCGCCTGGGCGTGCCGGCGGACGCGCGGATGCGCGATCTCTCGGACGGGCGGCGGACGCTCGCGCAACTGGCCGCCGCGCTCGCCCACCGCCCCGCCCTGCTCGTGTGGGACGAACCCACCGCGGCGCTGGACCCGGTCGCGCGCGCCCAGGCGTTCGAGCTCCTGATCGAGCACGTGAGCGAGTCCGAGGTCACGCTGCTGCTGGCGACGCACGCGGTGTACGAGGCGGCGCGGCTGGTGGACCACGTGGGCGTGCTGCGCGCGGGCCGCCTGCGCGCGCAACTTCCCGTGGACGACTTGAGGGAGCGCCTGCGCGTCTACCGCTTCGAGGCGCCGGACCGCTGGCCAGGGGCGCCGGTCCCTGCCGGAGCCGTAGTGGCGCGCCAGGAGGCGGGGCGCGAGCAGCGCTGGACCATCTGGGGAGATCCGCCCGAGCTCCAGCGGCTTCTGGAGAGCGCGGGCGCCGTGGTTCGCGAGATCGGCACTGTGGGGCTGGACGAGGCCGTGCTGGCGCTCCTCTCCGGCGCGGAAGACCGGTGAGCCGGGCGGCTGGGACGGCCCGGGTGTTCGCCGCGCAGGTCGTGCTGCTCGTGAGGGGCCGGCGATGGGTGCCGCTGGCTGCCGCGCTGGCCCTGAGCGGCCTCGTCGCCGCCGCGCTGCCGGTGCTCCCCGGCGTGCGCTTTCGATGGGACGACGGACCGGGCGCGGCGCCCGGAATGGCCGTGCTGCTGGCGTACCCGCCCGCGCTGCTCGCGGCCATCCTCTGGGGAAGCGTCGTCTGGCGCGGCGAGCGGCCCCGCTCGCGCGATGCGCACTGGGTGCTGCCGGTGGACCAGGCCACGCACGAGCTACTGCGCGTGGCCGCCGGCGCCGCATGGCTCCTGCCGGGTGTCACCGCGCTCGTGGCCTTTCTGGCGCTGGCGGGCGGGGCGGAAGGCCGGCGTCTGCTCTTCCCGTGGGTCGCGCTCCTCTATTTGACCTCGTCGCTCACCTGCTACCTCCTCGCCAGCGCGCTCGCGCTGCGCACCGCGCGTCCCATCGCATCGCTCGCGCTGGGGCTGGCTGCCTGGGCGGCGGCCATTGCCGCGCTGCAGCGGGGCGGGCTCGGGCGGTTGGCGGCGCTGCTCGCCGGCGTGTTCGATGGGCGCGCCGGCCTCTGGACGGCTCTCGGCGCCACCTTTGATGTCGCGACCACCGGCGGCTCCCCACGGCTGGCCGGCGACCCTGGCCGCTGGGTCGTGGCGATGCTCCTCTGGCTCGTGATCGCCGTGCTGCTCGTCGCCGCAGCAGCGTGGGCCCGGCGCGAGCGGCACCACGCGGCGCCTCCCCTGCCCCGCTCTCCCCGATCGGCGCCCCCGCGGCGCCCGCCCTCCACGTAGCGTTCGCCCGATCTCGCTGCACCCCCTCTCCGGAAGCAATCATGACGCGATCATACGCACGGCTCTTCCTCTCGCTGGCGCCCCTGGTGGCGGCGGCATGCGTCGCGGCGCCGCCGTGCACTGGCCAGGCCACGCCGGACACGGTGCCGCTGGCGACGCGGCGCGCGGCTTTCGACATCGTGTGGAACAAGGTTGACGAGACCTTTTGGGATCGCGCGCTGCTTGCGGAGCGAGGCTGGCCGGGGATGCGCGAGCGCTACCTGCCGCGCGCGCTGGCGGCGGCCGAGCCCGCGGAGTACCACCGGGTGCTGCACGAGATGGTGCGCGAGCTGCGCCTGTCGCACTTCGCCGTGGTGGGCCCCGGCGCGGTTCGCGAGGCGTGGGAGCGGCCGCGTCGCGCCACCGGAGATGCCGGGCTACGCCTCCGGCTGGTGGACGGCGAGGCGGTGGTGACGCGGGTGGATGCGGGTGGCGCGGCCGAGCGTGCCGGGATCCGGCCGGGGTTCATCATCGACAGCATCGACGGGGTGCCCGTCCCGCGGGCGGCCGCGGGCGCGGCGCCAGCGCCCCGGGGCGAGCTGCCCGCCTCGGTAGCCGCTGCGCTGGAGGGGCCGCTCGGCTCTCCGGTGCGCCTCGCCTATCGCGACGGCGCGGGCCAGGCGCGCAGTGCAACCCTCGCGCGGGGGCGGCGGAGCGGGCGCTTCCGCCGGATCACCTTCTACGGCATCCCTGTTCCCGGCATCCCTCCCCAGTATGGCGAGGTGGAGGCGCGGCGCGTCGCGGGCGGAGCCGGTTACGTGCGGTTCTCGTCGTTCCTGCAGTCGCTGCGCCCGCAGGTGATGCGCGCGATCCGCTCCATGCGCGACGCGCCGGGGCTGATCATCGACCTTCGCGGCAACCCGGGCGGACAGGACAGCATGGGGCGGCGCGTGGCGAACCTGCTCGTCCAGCGACGGGCGCCGTTCATCGTGACCCACAAGCGCGGCGGCCCTGAAGTGTTCGAGGTGGAGCCGGACGAGCCCGGCTTCCGCGGCCCCGTCGTCGTGCTGATGGACGGCGGCAGCGGCTCGGCGGCCGAGCAGTTCGCGGCGGGTCTGCAGGAGCTGCGGCGCGTCACGGTGGTTGGCGAGCGCAGCATGGGGAGGGACCTCGACGCGACGCTCATGAAGCTGCCCACCGGGGGCATGTTCCAGTATGCGTACGGCGAGGTGCGCACGCCGTCGGGCATCGTGATCGAAGGGCGCGGCGTAGTGCCCGACGTCGAGGTGCCACTCACCCGCGAAGCGCTGCTCGCCGGGCGCGACCCCCAGCTGGAAGCCGCGCTCGCGGTGATCCACGCGGCCGCACACTCCGGGCGTTAGGGCCGCGTAACGCGGTCATCATCGACGCGCCGCGGGTCCGAACCACCTGCACAGCGCCTCTTCGAGCCCCCGCGTTTCATCGCCCAGCCAGGCGACGTACCCGTCCGGCCGGATCAGCACTGCGCTCGGAGCCGTGACCGTGCCGATGGCGGGGAGCTCCCAGCGGCCATCGTAACGGGCATCGACCGACCCAACGCGATCCGCCCAACCGTCGATGTCGAAAGCGCCGGGCACGCCGAGGTTGAGGAGCACCGGCCGCGCTTCGTGCAGCAGGGTGAAGACCCGCAGCGGTCCGTCGCGGGTAACCAGGTCGAGATCGGGGATGCGGCGTCCTAGCAGCGGATGTCCATCCCCGAGCTCGTAGCGGATGCCCAGGCCCGACATCTCGGCGGCCATCCGGCGGCGCGGCTCCTCCATGCTCAGGAGCTCGGCCACGGTCTCGCGCGCGGCCTTGCTGCGCTCATCCGCGCGGAGCAGGGCGATCTGCGCCATCGTGTTCCGCAGCACGCGCGCGCCGACCGGGTGCCGCTCCGCGTGGTACGTATCCAGGAGGGTGTCCGGGGACGTGCCGTGGACCACCTGGGCCAGCTTCCAGCCGAGGTTCACGGCGTCCTGCACGCCCGTGTTGAGGCCCTGCCCACCGACCGGGCTGTGCACGTGCGCCGAGTCGCCCGCCAGCAGCACGCGGCGGTCGCGGTAGGCGGCGGCCTGGCGGGCCATGTCGGTGAACCTGGAGATCCAGGTGGGGCTGTGCATCCCGTAATCGGTCCCGTACACGGCGATGACCGCGTCGCTGAGGTCGCGCAGGGTGGGCTCGCCGGCTCCAGGCCGCCGTTCGGTCACCATCACCCCCACCGGCCCCTCGTCCTTGTAGACCACCTTGCCGTCGCGAATCTCGTACTCCCGCCGGCTCAGCGCGTGGACGCCGAGCGCGTCGTGCCGGGTGCCGAGCTCCGGCTCCTCGGCCATCTCGACCTCAGCGATCAGTGCGCTCGTCGTCGCGTCCCACCCGGGAAACTCGATGCCCGCCGCTTTGCGTACGATGCTGCGTCCTCCATCGCACCCCACCAGATACTGCGCCCGCAGCGACCGGCTGTCCGTCAACACGACATCCACCCCGGCTTCGTCCTGCGCGAATCCGGTCACCTCGGTGCCGTAATGGATCGGCACGCCCAGCTCGCGGACCCACCCGGCCAGGATGCGCTCGATGTGGTTCTGCCACAGCCCGAGCCCATAGTTGTGCCGCGTGGGAAAGTCGCTGATGTCGAGCGGGGTCCATGCGAACCCCGCGACCTGTGCCTTCTTTCCCTCCGCCAGGAACCGGTCCGCGACTCCGCGCTGATCGAGGATTTCGATCGTGCGCGAGTGCAGCCCGCCCGCGCGCGACCCCGCGAGCTCCTGGCTCGCGCGCCGCTCGAGGACGACGACATCGACCTTTGCCAGCGCCAGCTCGCCCGCCAGCATCAGCCCCGTCGGCCCTCCTCCGGCGATCACCACCGCATGCTCGGTCATCTCGCGCCTCCCGTTGACCCTGTTCCCGCCTCACCGAGGAATTTCGGCCGACAACTCTGGACCACACCCCCCATCTTGCCGCAAGTCCCGGGGTGCGCTATATGTTGGAAACGGCGAGGAAGGATACCGACTCCCGCCGACACCACGAGGCCCGCGAGGAGACGATCTCCCGCGGGCTTCGTGCGTTCAGGGCCCCACCCGGGCTTGCCTCTTGCACACCGCCCGCCGCTCGACTGCGGTACGTTGTCCCGAAGCAGGAGGTCCGGACGTGGCGAAGATGGGCGAGCCGCGCAGCGCCGAAAGCGGCGCCGCGCGTACGAATTTGGGGAAGAACGAGCGCACCCTCTCGGTGCTGGGCGGGGGCGCGCTCGCCGTGCTCGGGTTGCGCAGAAAGGGCGTGCAGGGCACCATCCTCGGCCTGGCGGGCGCGACGCTGGTGCATCGCGGCGTGACCGGCTATTGCCAGGTGTACGGGGCGCTGGGCATCGACCGCTCCCACGAGACCACGCGTCCCGGCAAGCCCGACCCCGACGCGGGGTTCCGCGGCTCGGCGCGCACGGCCATCCAGCGGCCGGCGCGCGAGCTGTACGACTTCTGGCGCGACTTCACCACCGCGCCGCGCTTCCGCGATGCCATCACGCGCGTGGAGATCCTCGACGAGAGCACCTCGCGCTGGACGGCCGCGGGGCCGATGGGCCGCTCCTTTCAGTGGACCTCGCGCCTGACCGAGGACCGCCCCGGCGAGTACATCGCGTGGGAGTCTATCGAGCCGTCGGACATCCCTAACCGCGGCTCGGTGCGCTTCACCCCGTTCGGCAACGGCACGCAGGCGGAGGTGCACTACACCGTGGAGATCGACGCGCCGGGCGGCGTGGTGGGCCAGGCGATCCTGGGCCTCTTCCACAGCAAACCGCAGGCGATGCTGGAGGACGACCTGCGCCGCTTCCGCGAGTTGATGGAAGCCGGGGCGCCGGCGCGGCGCGAGCTCCAGTAACTGATCAAACCATCACACAGAGGGCACAGAGGGAACCGCAAGGCACGGAGGAGCCTTATCTGTTCTCGTTGTGCCCTCTGTGGCTCCGTGTGAGGTGCTTTTTACGATGGCGGAATACACACTCGTAGTCGACAAGAACGGCGAGCTGCGCATGGATGCGGCGGCTAAGGCGGAGCGGTACGGGATCGTCACCGAGCAGATCCGCACGACGCTGGAGGGCGAGCGGGACCTGCTGGCGGGGATGGTGTCGATGGTGTGCCTCCTCCACAACGCATTCCCTTACTACTTCTGGACCGGCTTCTACCGGCGCGTCGCGGAGCGGATGCTGCTCGTGGGGCCGTACCAGGGGACGATGGGGTGCCTCTGGATCCCCTTCGAGCGCGGGGTGTGCGGCGCGGCGGCGCGCGAGGGAAAGACGCTGATCGTGGAAGACGTGAACGCGTTCCCCGGCCACATCGCCTGCGACTCCGCATCGGCGTCGGAGATCGTGGTGCCGGTGTGGGACGCGCAGGACCGGCTGATCGCCGTGCTCGACGTCGACAGCACCATCCCCGCCGCCTTCGACGAGGTGGACCGCGAGCACCTGGAGGCGATCGTCGCACTGCTTCGCCACAAGGAGGCGCTGCCGGTGGTCACAGCGTGAGCAGCGAGATCACCGTCAGCGCCACGATCGTCCCGATGAGGATGGAGCCGTAGCACACGACCACGGCGGCGTACTTGAGAAGCGTCTTCGGCCATCCCTGCCCGTACGCCACCTTCATCGCCCACAGCAGATAGCCGAGCAGGATCAGTGCGATGACGCGGTTGCGCCACGGCAGCGTGTAGGGGACCATCAGCCCGGCCGCGGCGGCGAGGAAGGCGAACGACTGCACGTGGAGCGCGAAGACCAGGTGCTCCACGTACATCTTCCGCCGCCGCAGGTAGAGGAGGTGCAGCACGCCGGCGAAGGCGGGGACCAGGAAGAAGGTGGCGCGCGGCGCGTTGCGGTTGAAGCTCTCCATCTGCACGCGCAGCGACTCCAGCGCGGTCATCGCGTTCAGCTTGTCCTGCTGGCGGAGGATGCGGCGGGCCAGCGGGCGCATCCAGCGCGGCGCGACGAGCGTGTCCAGGCCGACCTCGATGTTCTTGGGCCTCTCGCCCGGGTGTTTCGCCTCCCACTCGCGGATCGCCGGGCCCGCGTCGCGCCACATGCGGTCGGCGTCGGCGATGCCGGAGAGCGCCACGAAGAAGACGACGCTGGAGACCAGGTAGAGGCGGAATGGCGGCAGGTAGCGCGCGATTCGGCCCGCCACGTACTCGCGCGTGAGCAGGCCGGGGCGGAAGAAGAGCGCTCCCAACGTCCTCGGAAGGGCGGCGTTGAGGGCGAGCTGGTCCTCCAGCGTGTCGGTGAGGATGCGGCGGACCGACACCAGACGCTCCGCGTTGCGCTGGCCGCAGCTCGGGCAGAAGCGGTCGTCCACCCAGGTGCCGCAGTTCGGGCACTCGCGCGCGGGAACGGCGCGCGGGTCGGGCGGCCTCGCTTCGGGTGCGACGGGAGCGGTCTGCGTCATGGCGGCGCTCATGCGGGAGATGGGTACCCGCCCGCCGCAGATGCCGAAGTCGTGCCGCGCCGGGACTTTCGACTTTCTTAGATTCCGAACCGCGCCAGGAGTCTGAAATCGCGATCGTACACCTCTACTGCGTGATCATGCCGGAGCATGGCGCGGCCCGGCGGCACCGGAGGTGGAGTGAGTGTCACGAAGTACCGGTCGCCGGAGCGGTGGAAGGCGAATGTATAACGCTCCGGAGCCGTGCGGGGCTGCGCTTCCACGGCGTCCCACAGCCTGCCGCAGACCCCGCGATCGCTCTCGGTGCGCAGAGGCTGCACGGAATCGCGAGATGCACTCCCCATGTCGACATTCGCCTGCGCCAGGTTCGGAAGGGAAAGCAGACTCCGTACGCGACGCTCCGACTGCTGAGTGGTGGGCGGGCAGGCGCGCTGCGCCGATGTGGGCATCGGCGCGAAAGAGCACGAAGGGAGGAGCAGCGCTGCCGCGAGGAATGTTCTCATGTGATCGACCAGAGATTGGGGCGCCGCACTGCCGCACCACGCGGATGCTCGACTCGTGCCATGCGGGTGCGGGCACGATGCCTGCGCAGGGGCGGCGCACCTTTTCGCAAGCTCCGCAGCCGCCAACGATCTCGGCGGCGCGGGCGGGCCCCTGATGGGAGACAGACGATGGGCGACACCAGCGTGATGAAGGTCAGCTCCGCGAGCTCGCCGACGGGCGAGCATGGCCAGAAGTACCTCGCAACCGGCATCTCCCTCTCCATGCGCCTGTGGGAGAACGCGCCGCCGGAGGACGACAAGGAGCCGGTGGCCCGCGACTACGAGGTGGTGGGCTTCGTCATCAGCGGGCGCGCGGAGCTGCACACGGAGGGGCAGATGCTCATCCTGGAGCCCGGCGACTCGTGGACGGTGCCGCGCGGCGCCACGCACACCTACCGCATCCTGGAGCCCTTCACCGCCGTCGAGGCGACGCACCCGCCGTTCCAGGTGCACGGGCGCGACGCGGGGTAGGAACATCGCGGTCGCCGGGGGCTGAAGCCCCCGGCTGGAACCACGCGAAGACGGCTGAAGCCGTCTCGTGCACGCCAGCATCCCAGCTTTCTGTCATCCTGAGCGACGCGCCGCGCCATCCTCTCCCGTTCTCCAGGCTCTGGCGCGGAGCGAAGGATCTACTGCGATTGACGAGGGGCTCGGCGTTTCAGGCCGGGCCTCTTGGAGCGCAATCGAAGGGTTCGGCGGGGCGGCTCCCGCAGGATGACAGGAGGCTTCGCGCTTTGCGGCGCGCGGATGTATCTTCCGCGGCGACCCGCACCCCGCGCGCCGCCATGACCGATCCTCCCGCGACGCCCGGAGCGCGCATCCTGCGCGCGCTCCTCCGCGTTCCGCTCTTCTACAAGATCCTCATCGCCAACGCGGCGCTGGTGCTCCTGGGCGCGGTGCTGGGGAGCACGCTCACGGCGGCGTACGTGCGCGCCAAGCCCGGCGGCTCCATCCTGGACCTGGCGAGCGCCTTCGCGCTGGCCGGCGTGGGGGCCACCGTGCTGGTGAACGCCGTCATCCTGCGACTCGCGCTGCAGCCGCTGGAGATGCTGGAGCGTAGCGCGGCGCGCGTGCAGGCCGGCGACCTGGACGCGCGCGCGCCCGTTTCCCCCATGGCGGACCGCGAGCTGGAGCAGCTCACCCGCACCTTCAACGGCTCGCTCGATGCCGCCGCGGCGTACCGCGCCCGCCTGCGCGAGGTGGCGGCGCGCGCCCTCTACGCGGCCGAGGAGGAGCGGAAGCGCATCGCCCGCGAGCTGCACGACGAGACGGCGCAGCTCCTGGCCGCGCTCCTCATCCGCATCCGCGTGCTGCGCAACGCGGATCCCGAGGCGCTGGAGAGGCTGCTGGACGACATGCGGCGCGAGATCGGGGCGGCTCTGGAAGGGGTGCGCCGCTTCGCCCGCGGGCTGCGGCCACCCGCGCTCGACGAACTGGGGCTGGTGCCCGCCATCGAGTCGCACGTGCGCTCCGTGTCCGAGATCGCGGGGGTGCGCGTGCGGCTGGAGGCGGAGCCGGTGGACGGCGCGCTGACGCCCGAAGGCGAGCTTGCGGTGTACAGGATCGTGCAGGAAGCTCTCTCCAACGTCGTGCGCCACGCCGCCGCCACCGTCGCCACCGTACGGCTGCGGCGGGAGGAGGACCAGCTCGTGGTGACGGTTGAAGACGATGGGCGCGGCTTCGACGCGGCGCGGGTGAGGAGCGCCGACTCCGGAGGGCTGGGGCTCTTCGGGATGAGCGAGCGCGCGTCGTACCTGGGCGGGCGCGTGGAGGTGAAGAGCACCCCCGGCGCCGGGACGCGCGTCTGCGCCGAGATCCCGCTGGCGGAGGCGCGCGCGTGACGGATGCAGCCGCTTGGCGGCCCCATTATATTCCAGCATCGCGAATGGACGCGGTGCACACTTCCATGGAGGACGGATGAGCGCGGACGGGAAGATCGAGAACGTGGTGATCGTCGGATCGGGCCCCGCGGCCTGGACGGCCGCCCTGTACGCCGCACGCGCCAACCTGGATCCCCTCGTGATCGAGGGGGAGCCCTCGCCGAACATGATCCCGGGCGGGCAGCTCATGTACACCACCGAGATCGAGAACTTCCCCGGCTTCCCGGACGGGCTGCAGGCGCAGGAGCTGATGGAGCGGATGAAGGCGCAGGCCGTCCGCTTCGGCACGCGCGTGGTCGGCGAGAACGTGGCCGCGGTGGACTTCAGCGGGAATCCGTTCGTGCTGCGGCTCACCTGGTCCGGCGAGGTGCACGCGCGCTCCGTCATCATCTCCACCGGCGCGCGCGCCAACTGGCTGGGGCTTCCCAACGAGATGCGGCTGGCGCAGTCGGGCGGTGGCGTCTCGGCCTGCGCGGTGTGCGACGGGGCCCTCCCTGCCTTCCGCAACCAGCGCCTGGTGGTGGTCGGCGGCGGCGACACGGCGATGGAGGAGGCCAACTACCTCACCAAGTTCGCCAGCGAGGTGGTGATCGTGCACCGCCGCGACTCGTTCCGCGCGTCGCAGGTGATGGCGAAGCGCGCGCTGGAGAACCCCAAGATCAGCGTGCGCTGGAACTCCGCCGTGACCGACGTGCTGGGCGACGAGTTCGTGACCGGCGTGCGGCTCAAGTCGCTCACCACGGGCGCGGAGGAGGACTTCGAGTGCGGCGGCCTGTTCGTGGCGATCGGCCATACGCCGAACACGTCGTTCCTGGAAGGGGCGCTGGATTTGACGGAGCACGGCTACGTGAAGACGCCGCACGCCTGGCGCACGCGCACCAGCGTCAACGGCGTGTTCGCGGCCGGCGACGTGATGGACGACTACTTCCGCCAGGCCATCACCGCAGCCGGCACCGGCTGCATGGCCGCGCTGGAGGCCGAGCGCTGGCTGGCGCTGCACGATGGCATCGGCCAGGACCCGGTGCTGGAAACCGCCGAGAGCTCGATTGCGCAGGCGGACCACGGCGGGATCGCGGTGGACTGAGGGGGGCGGGCCGGGCGGGGGCGCCCCCCCCC
>DASWNZ010000271.1:0-2325 GCA_036398975.1 Longimicrobium sp. | reverse complement strand
ACAGTAACGTACGCACCGGGGCTGGAGGTGGAGGCACTGGAGCGCGCCGCCGACGCCAACGGCGGGTGGGTAATCTTGGTGTATCATGGGCTTCTCCCGGAAGCGCTCGTTGGGGAGCTGCGCGACCGGTTCGACAGCGTGGCGCGCATCTTCGACCATGAGCGGATCGAGCTGCGCCGCATCCTCCGCCGCAGGACGCCATGAGAATCTACCTCCGCGGTACCTCGCCCGACCTGGCACAGGGACTGTTGGGGCTGCTGGTGGAGACGCGCGACGCGCAGCCGGGCGAGGTCTGGCTGATCAGCCCCTGGCTGCGCGACGTCGCCCTCCCGGTAAGGGGGCACTTCGCCAGCGTCTTCGGCGGGCACCGGGAGCAGGTCCCGCTCAGCGAGGCCCTGGCGCGCCTGGCGCGGCGGCACCGGCTGACGGTGGTCATCAAGCCGCCGGCCGAACTGGTCCCGCTTGCACAGGTGGGTCGGCTCGTGGAGCTGGTGGAGGCGCGGGCGCGAATGCTGGCGGAGGAGGAGGTGCAGGGCTACGAAGCGGTGGCCGTGGCCCTGGAGGCGCTGAACCGCGAGGCGGCCGCCCTGGCTGCGGAAGCGGCTCGCCACGCCGAGACGCTGCGCATGGGACGCGTCCTCTCCGCGCACGGGGCGGAGCTCTTCTTTCTCGACCGGCTGCACGCGAAGCTGCTCTGGACCCCCGCCGGCGCCCTCCTGGGGAGCGCCAACTTCACCGCCGGGGGGTTCGGCGGGAATGAGGAGGTGATGGCGGAGGTCACCACCCACCGCGAGAAGCTCCTCCTGGCCGAGGCGGCCCGCGAGCTGGTGCGGCGCGCCGTCCACGCCTCGCGGTACGATCCCTCGCCCGCCCTCCGCAGGTCGGGTGTTACCCCCCAGCGGCTCTCCCGCTGGCGGCAGCTCCTGGCCGCCGAGGGCTGCCCCGCGGTCGCGGAGCTGCTCGACTCCCTTGCCTCGGCCTGACGGCGGGATCCCCTCGCCCGAAGTAAAACCGGCCCGTTGCATCGGGGTGCGGCGGAGCCTAGCTTGCAACGCTGTGCAACTGCTTGCAACATGGTGCAACATGCCTCCATCTTCGGCGACCGCATGACGCCCATCGAGATTGCTGGGCAGCGCTACTTCACCGCCAACCAGGTCGCCGACACGCTCGGTGTCGACCGCACGACCTTCTACCGCTGGCGGAAGAAGCTGTTGGTGCCGCAGGGACAGGAGTTCCGCGACGGCCGGCTGCTGTTCACCGAGGCGGACGTGGCCGAGGCGCGGGAGTTCGCCAACCGGATCGGCTCGGAGCGGGAGCAGCGCGGACAACTCCGCCTTCCGCTCGCATGAACCAGGAGGGCCTCATGGGATCCAATGCCGTCGTGCTGCTGAGCGGGGGGCTCGACTCCACCACCACCCTGGCCATCGCGCTGGCGCGCGGCCACCGGGTGTACGGGCTGAGCTTCGACTACGGCCAGCGGCACCGCGCGGAGCTGGAAGCGGCGCGGCGGGTGGCGGAGCGCTTCGGGATCGTCGACCACCGGGTGCTCCGCATGGATCTCCGCGCCATTGGCGGGTCCGCGCTGACCGCGGACGTGGAGGTGCCGAAGGCGCGCGCGGTCGCCGAGATGGCGCGGGAGATCCCGGTCACCTACGTCCCCGCCCGCAACACCATCTTCCTCTCCTACGCGCTGGCTCACGCGGAAGTGGTGGGAGCCGATCGCATCTTCATCGGGGTCAACGCCGTGGACTACAGCGGCTATCCCGACTGCCGCCCCGAATACATTGAGGCGTACCAGAACATGGCCAACCTGGCCACCCGGGCGGGGGTGGAAGGCCGCACGCGGCTCCGCATCGAGACCCCCCTCCTGAACTGGACCAAGGCGGAGATCATCCGCCAGGGGCTGGCGCTGGGCGTCGACTATGGGGACACGGTAAGTTGCTACGATCCGTCCCCTCTGGGCGAGGGGTGCAGCCTGTGCGACGCCTGCCAACTCCGGCTGCAGGGGTTCCTGGCCAACGGCACGGAAGACCCGGCGCCCTACGTCCGCGTCGCCGCGTGACCAGGATCGGATCCGGAAGGCGCTCGCAGCCTCGGCGGGGAGAGACACGGACGACTCACCGCGCGGACGCTTCGTCAACGGTGGCGGCCGAGCACGCGAAAAGGGAGCGGGACCGCTCCCGGCGCCTCTCCGCGCCGATTCACATGGCCACAGGCATCGCGTAGACGCATGGAGATCTTCAAGGAGTTCACCTTCGAGGCCGCGCACCGGCTTCCCAACGTGCCCCCCGGCCACAAGTGCGCCCGGCTCCACGGCCACTCTTT
>DASWNZ010000270.1:0-5731 GCA_036398975.1 Longimicrobium sp. | reverse complement strand
CCGGCTCCACGCGCACCAGGATCCAGCGGCGCGGGTTCTGGGTGCGCACCCACACGGCGTTGCGCACCGTGCGGCTCTCCGCGGTGCCGGTAAGGCGCAGCCGGCGGCCCAGCTCGCGGTCCTCCAGCGGGAGCGCGGACTCGAACGCCTCGCTCTGCATGGGGACCACCTGTGCGCGCTCGCCGCCGAAGTTGGCCTTGGCGCCCACCTGCTTCCCCGGGTTCATGGTGGCGTCGCCCAGCACGAAGGCCGAGCCCCACGCGATCAGGCACAGGGTGACGATCGCCATCGTCCAAACCCAGAGCCGCTGGTTGCGGCCTCGTACGAGCCGGATGTCCATCGTGGTCCGCTGAGGGTTGCAGGGAGGCGCCGGAACCGGCGTTCCGCCCCTGGTTTACAAGGCGCGTCGGCTTGCTCTGCCGCGCGCCGATCCGTTATCATGGACCGCCGCCGACGGCGGTCCAACGTATCATCGGACAATCCCACGGAGGAAGAAGCGTGCCCCGACCCGCCCCGGCGGCCAAGAAGAGCTCGCCGCTCACGCCGCTGTACCTGCTCCTGGGCCTCATCGTCGTAGCCGGCGCCGGGGTCCTGTTCACCCAGATGCGCAAGGGCGGCGAAGCTGCCCGCGCGCCCGTCGAGGTCGCCATCAGCCCGGCCGAGCTCCAGCGCCTTCCGGGGATGAGCATCGGCCGCCCGGACGCGCCGCTCACCATCCTGGAGTTCGCGGACTTCCAGTGCCCCGGCTGCCAGGGGTGGGCCACCTTCATGGAGCCGCTGATCAAGGAGCGCCTGGTGAACACGGGGCGCGCCCGCTACGTCTTCTACGACTTCCCGCTTGCGATGCACGCGAACGGCTTCATCGCCTCGCGGGCCGGCCGCTGCGCCAACGAGCAGGGGAAGTTCTGGGAGTACCACGCCGCGCTCTTCCAGAACCAGGGGAAGTGGGCGTTCGAGGAAGACCCCGTCCCCCTCTATCTGGAGTACGCCACCGCCGTCGGTGCGGACAAGGGCCGCTTCGAGGAGTGCATCCGCTCGGAGCGGTTCGCCAAGGAAGTCTCCGAGAGCGTCAAGCTGGGCGAGTCGCTCGGGGTGGGGGGCACGCCCACCATCTTCGTGAACGGGCAGCGCCTGCAGGACATCCCTGGCAGCTACAGCGAGTTCGCCGCTGAGCTGGAGAAGATCGCCCCGGGCTCCACGGGCGGCGCGGCACCGGCCGGCGCGGCTCCGGCTCCGGCTCCCGCGGCTCCGGCTGACAGCGCGGCGGCCCGGTGACGACCTCGCAGGCGGCGCGTCCGGAGGTGTACGGCGACGACTTCGCCGGCGCCTCCGCGCGCCCGCCGGTGGCGCGCATGGGAATCGCCGTGCTGTCGCTGCTGGGGCTGTTCGTGGCGCTCTACCTGTCGATGTACAAGTGGGGGATGATGGGCCCCATCCAGTGCAAGATCGGCGGGTGCGAGACGGTGCAGAACTCGCCCTGGTCCATGCTCTTTGGGCAGCCGGTGGCGGTGTGGGGGCTGGGCGCCTACGTCACCCTGCTGGTGGTCTCGGTGCTGGGGCTGCAGCCGCGCTTCGCCGATGCGCGGTGGGTGGCGCTGGCGCTCTTTGGGATCTCGGGGGTGGGGGTGCTCTTCTCCGCCTACCTCACGTACCTGGAGGCGGCGGTGATCCACGCGTGGTGCCAGTGGTGCGTGATCTCCGCGATCCTCATCACGCTGATCTTTCTCCTGTCGGTCCCGGGCCTGAAGAGGGCCCGGTGAGCGGCCTCGATCCAACCGCTGGAGGCATGATGCCGGAAGCGCCGGGCCCCACCGTTCCCGTCCGCCTTGTCTTCGCGGACAAGGGCACCTTTCACGCGGAGACGGTGCACGTGCAGCAGAGCGTCCTAAGCCGCTACGACCGCCTGATCGACCTGCTCCGCGAGGAAGAAAGCGTGACGCAGCACATGTACCTCGACATGCAGCGCCTCGTCTCCGCCTACGTCGTCGGCGAAGAGCACTGATCCGCATTCCCGCAACATCCGAACGCCCGCGCCTGAGATCAGGTGCGGGCGTTCGTGCATCCCAAACAGCAATCTCACACAGAGACACAGAGGCACAGAGGAAGAGCAAAGAAGTTCTCTCTGTGCCTCTGTGTCTCTGTGTGAGGCCCTTTTCAGTTGGACGGCGCGGGCGCGGGGCTCGCGAGCGCCGCGTCGAGCTCGGCCTTCATCTGATCGAACGTGACGGCGCCGCCCAGGAACCGGGTGCCGTTGATGACGAACGCGGGAGTCCCGCTGATCCCCCCGCCCGCCGCCTTCAGCGCATCGCCGATGATGAGCTGCGCCACACGGTCGTTGGCGGTGCAGTCGCGATAGCCCGCCATGTCGAGGCCGATTTCCGTGGCATAGGCGTCGAAGCGGCGCGCCGCGTCGGCCATCCCGCTCCACTCGCGCTGGGTGGCGAAGAGGCGGTCGTGCATCGGCCAGAACTTCCCCTGCGCCCCGGCACACATCGCAGCCTCGGATGCGGCGTAGGCGCGCGGGTGGTTGGGGAGCGGATAGTTGATGAAGACCATCCTCGCCTTGCCCGTGCGGACGTACGCGCTGTCGAACTGCCGGTACGTGGTCTCCGTCCACTGGCGGCAGAACGGGCACTGAAAGTCGGAGACCTCCACCACCGTCAGCGGCGCTCCCACCACGCCCTTGGCGCGGTCGCGGTCGGCGCGCGGGATCACGGAGTCCACGTCGGCCGGCACGGGCGCCGCCGACGTGCCCGCGGATGGTGCAGGCGGCTGGGCGCACGCGCCGCTCGCCGCCAGGGTGAGCGCGATGGCGGCCGCGAGGGCGCGGCGAAGTGCGTCGTTGCGTATCATCGGAGCCTTCATGTGGGTTGGATGGCGGCGCGTGCGCGCTCCAGCGTCCATTCGTGGAGCAGCGCGGTGGGCCATAGACCCTTCATCGCGCGCGCCACGAGATCGTCCGCTTCGCTGCGGGCGCGGGCGGCGGTTTCCGCGGTGGCCCAGCCGCGGCGCTCCGCCTCGGCCAGCTCGTCCTCGTCCAGCACCTGCACCTCGCCGTCCGCGCCGAGCCATACGTCCAGGCAGAGGTCGGTCGTGCGCCAGCGGTCCCCCTCCATCTCCACCGGCGTGAGGACGTTGGCGTAGAAGCCGGTAAAGGTGCCGTCGCGCAGGTGGAAGCGGCCGACGTCGTGCCAGAGGCCGCGAAAGGTGAACCAGACCACGGGCGCCCCCGGTTCCAGGATCACCCGCGTCCCCGCTCTGACGGGCTTCGGCAGCTCGGCGGACTCCAAGAAGGTGACGACGCACTCCCCGTCATCTTCCAGCACCCGCTGGCGGAAGCGCTGCTCGCGGTCGGGGAGGCGCCGGTATTCGATCTCCACCCAGCGCTCCCCCGCCACTCAGACCTTGCTGTTGGGCGTCTCGACCGTCGCGGTGCCGTCGTTGTGCGGCACCAGGTGCATGTCGCCGAAGATGTGCGGCGCCTCGTCGCGCAGGCGGCTGAGCACGGTGCCGGCCAGGCGGCGGATCTCGACGTCGGCGGTGGCGCTACCGCGCATCTCCACGAAGTGGCGCCAGGCGCGGGCGTTCCCCGTCATCACCAGCTTGGTCTCCGCGCAGTTGGGGAGGACGGCGCGGGCGGCCTGGCGAGCGCGCTTCTTCCGCATCGTCGCGGGCCCGCTTTCGCCCACCATCTCCGTCATCTCGTCCAGCAGCCGCCGGTACGCCTGCAGCGACCCCTCGCACGCCTGCTCCCACGCGCGGTACGCCTCCGTCCCCTCGTCGATCTCCGGCGGGATCACGAACGCGATGTCCGACTCGTCTACATAACGTTGACTTAGCTGCGAATAGGACATTCCTGCTCTGTGTCGGACGAGCTCGTGCGTCAACGAGCGGCTCACGCCTTCGATCAGGAAGGTGAATACCGCGTGCTCCAGAACGCTCCCGTGCTTCACCTGCAGGATGTTGCCCAGGTAGGCCTCGTTCGTCGTGCGCCCGGCGATGGTGCGGTGTCCGCCCTCGAGTCCCGCGTCCTCACCGAAGCTGAGGTAGCAGTTGCCGGAGAAGTGCGGCTTTCCATCGCGGCGCACGAAGAGCGTGCCATTGGGGACGCTGACGCAGAACACCGCGCCATCGTAGGCCACCTTCCGAAGCGGGACGTGCCGATTAACGAGCGACGGCTTCGGCGACTTGCGAGAGACGACGTAGGTCGGGTGGTTGGTACCCTGGTTGTCCTGCCGCGTTACGCTGGACTTGTGGCCCAGCTTGCACAGGATCTCCTGGCACTGTCCCGCCAGCTCGGGCGAGGTGGTCACCAGGATCTGACGCCCCGACGCGTACGTGTGGCCGTCGGTTCGCACCAGGATGTTCCAGATCTCCCGCAGCTCTTCGGTCGGCAGATCGAGGACCCAGCGCGGCAGCTTCTTGTTGGGAGAGAGGTGCCCGCACTCTTCCTCGAAGAAGGTCCGCCACTGGATTCCGCCACCGACGATCACGCGTTCCACGGCGTTGCGCGGGTCCGTCCAGATGCTGTGCGGCAGCCCGAGGGTGCGGCAGAGCGCGACGACGGTGGCCACGTGGTCGCCGTAGATGACGATCCCCTGCCCCGATCCTGTCTGGCGCGAGAGCGAGCCCTCGGCCGCGTAGTAGGCGCACAGCTGCGCGAGCGCGGCGATGCGGTCGTGGCCGGTCACCGCCTGCGCCACGATGGTCGTCGAGCGGGAGCCGTACTCGCCGGCGGCGTTGGCCAGGCGCTGCGAGAACGTCGCCTCGTGCAGCGTGACGGCGTCCGGGTACTCGCCCGTCCACCCCTCCGCGGCGCCATCGATGGCGAAGACGCGGTCGCCGATCTCGTCGGTCCGCACGAACTGGTACTCCCCCAGCCGGCGCGACGGGAGCATGAACCGCCCCCACTGGCGGTGCTCGGGGGTGACCGCGAAGGATATATCGCGCCCTTCAGCGCTGTACAGCTCACCCTGGTAGGCGTAGCGGAAGATGGCGATGGGCCGTTGGTACTCCGCGCGGCCTGAGCGCGGGTTCTTGGTGAGCACTTCGTCCCGTTCGCCGAGATCGGCGAACGGCTTCCACCCGCTCCTCGTGAGCACCTCGGTCGCGTCGTCGAAGCAAAGACGTCCCGCGAACTCCGCCAGCGCCTCGCCGGGCACGTCGCTGTCGCTCTCCCAGCGGATGTGCGGCGGCGGGATGAATTGCTGGCGCGCGATCAGAGTCACGCGCGGCGCGCGGATGATGTGCATCGGGGAACCGGTGTCCGGGGGGTCGTCGCGGGCGAGCGCGACAAGGTAGGCGGGCGGGCGCGGAGCGTCAAACCGCGTGATGGACGGCACGGGTGCGTGCGGCGGGCGGCGGTGGGGCGGCGGGCACGGGCGGCCACGTGGGGCCGCCCCTACGGGTTTTGTGCGCAGAAGCGCAGATCAAGGTGGGGCGGGCGGTGGGCAGACACGCAGGTCTGCCCCTACCGGTATCGGTGTGGAGGGCGGGCGGCGGTGCGGCGGCGGGCACGGGCGCGATGAATCGCGCCCCTACGGGGGCCATCGCGATTCCGCCCCCTCTCTCGATAACGGCGAGGGCGCAGTGGCCTGCCCCCGCCAGCGGGGCCAGTTAGAACGGGAGAGCTGTTGGTGTTTCCTTCTTCTTCTTCCGTTCCCCATTCGGGGGTGTCGGCGAAGGTCGTAGCGCCGCAGGCGCGGAGGCCACGTTGGGGATTGCACACTCG
>DASWNZ010000269.1:0-37007 GCA_036398975.1 Longimicrobium sp. | reverse complement strand
CCTGCCGCAGCCGGCGCCCGTCCGTCCGGATCAGGAAGGGCCGGTCCGGCGCGGAGACCCGCAGCACGGCGCCGGTGGAGTGCGCCATCGGGCGCAGCGACGCAAAGGTCTCCTCCACCAGCGACGGCACGTCCACGTCCTCCAGCTGCAGCTCGGGCTTCCCCACCTCCAGCCGCGAGATGTCCAACACGTCGTTCACCAGCTCGCGCAGGTGCCGGGCGGCGCGTTGCGACCGCTCGATCGCCAGCTCCTGCTGCTCGCCCAGCGGGCCGTAGATGGAGGCCAGGAGGAGGTCGTTGTACCCCATCACCGCGTTGATGGGGGTGCGCAGCTCGTGGCTCATGTTGGCGTAGAAGCGGTTCCGCGCCGAGAGCGCCAGCTGCAGCTCGCGGCTGCGCCGCTCCAGCTGGTGGTTGAGCTGCATCAGCTGCTCCTGCCCGGCGTGGAGCTCCTGCGTCATCGCCAGCAGCTCCTCGTTCTGCGCCTCCATCTCCTCGTTCTGCGCCTGCAGGGCGCGCGAAAGCTTGGCGTTCTCGTTCAGCTCCCGCTCCAGCTCGTCCAGCGCGCGGCCCAGGCGGCCCTTCTCCTTGGCGAGCTGCCGCTGCGTGCTGGCCTGCTCGGAGTTGGCGGAAGCCAGCTCGTCGTGCAGCACACCGAGCCGCGGGTCGCGGGGCGACTCGACCAGCCAGAGCCGCGGGCTGGCGGGGTCCTCGTCCCACACCGGGAAGATGGCGACGGGGTACACCGTGTCGCGCCCCTCCACCATCAGCTCCCATGCTACGGAAGGCTCGCCGGGCTCGGGGCGGCGAAGGAGGAGCTGCTCCACCTTGAGCCGGCTGGGACGGTCCAGCACCGCCTCCAGCCGCGTGCCCGGCAGCGGGCGGCCGAGCATCTCGTCCAGCCGGCCGTTGGAGTCCAGCACCACACCGTCCGCGCCCAACTCCACCACCACGCCAGGGAAGGCGCGGAGCGCCGGGTGCATCCCCTGCCCTGTGCGGAAGCTCATGGGAACGTCTCCTTCAGCCTGCGTGCGGCTTCCAAAGCGTCGTTCGCGGTGAAGTCGGCGCCGATCCTCGTGGCGAGCCCGGGATCGTCGTGGAAGGCGCGCCCGCCCACCGCGATCAGCGGGGTGCCCTCCCCCAGCTCTCCGCGCAGCGCCTCGATCGCCGCCTGCACCCGCGCCAGGTGCGGTGCGATGGAGGCCGAAAGCGCCACCACCTCCGGCCTGCGCGTGCGCACCATCTCCACCAGCTCGGGGATGGCGACGGTGGCGCCCAGGAAGACGGTGTCCCAGCCCTCCATCTCCAGCACGTCGCACAGCATGCGCAGCCCCACCTCGTGCCGCTCCGAGTCCGCGCAGGCGGCGATCAGCAGCCGCCCGCTGCCGTCCACCGTCGCGAAGAGGAGCTCGTACAGCCGCGCCATCGCCGCCTCGGTGATGGCAGTGGCCAGGTGCTCTTCGGCCACGCTGATCCGGTTCGCCTCCCACAGCCGCCCCACCTGGTGGAGCACGGGCTGGAAGACGTCCAGGTAGAGCTGCCGCAGGTGCACCCCGTCGGCGAGCGCCTGGTCCACCACGCCGAACGCCGTGCGGCGGTCGCCGGCGAGCACCGCGGCCAGGTAGCGCCAGCGCACCCCGGCCAGCGCCTCCTCCGGGGTCTCGTTCGGCTCCGTACCGGCTGCGATGGTTGACGCCATGCCCTCTCGACTGCTCCGGCGCTCGCGCCGGAAGGTGATGATCGCGCCCCGCGCGGGGCCGGCGCCGGACGTTTGCCAGAGATAGCCGCGCGACCGCCCGCGCGCAAGCACCGCGACCTTCCGTTAATCCCCCGCCCACTCCGCCAGTGCAAGCGCGCTCACCGCCACGGTGGCGCGGATCCCGCCGGTCCTCACCAGCTCCCGCGCCCGCTCGCGCGTCACGGTCAGCACGCGGATGTCCTCCGCCTCGTCCAGGTCGGTGGGCGCGGTGCGGCGCGCGTTGGCCACCGCCACCACGTACACCCTCGTCGTCTGCCACGAAGGGTTCAGCTCCAGGCACCCGATGACGCGCGGATCGTCGCCCTCGTAGCCGGTCTCCTCGCGCAGCTCGCGGAGCGCCGCCTCAAGCGGGCTCTCCCCTTCGTCCATGAAGCCGCTGGGCGTCTCCATCGTGACGGTGCGTAGCGCGTGGCGGAACTGCTCCACCATCACCACCTCGCCCTCCGCCGTCGTCGCCACCACGGTGACGCCGTCCGGCGACTCGGCGATGTGGAACTCCTCCACGTCACCGGTTCGTGGCGAGCGGGCCCGGTCCGTCCTTACGCGAAAGATCTCGTAGTCCTCCCGCTCCTCGCTCTCCAGCCGCTCCCACTCGCGCGGGCGCCCCTCCTTCCCATCCGCCATCGCTCCCCCCGGTCGGCCCGTTTCGGGGCGCGCGATTGCAAGCGTCACGCCAGGATACCCCGCCTCCGCCGTCACGGTTCGGTGGCCGGCCTCACCCCGCCGTGCGCCCCCGCCAGCTGCAGCCCCCACTGCATCGCCGGGCCGATGGTGAAGGCGAAGATCAGCGTCCCGACGCCCACCGGCCCGCCCATCCACCACCCGAAGCCGAGCGCCGCCAGCTCCACCAGCGTCCTCACGCGGCGCACGGGCCAGCGGGTGCGGTCCACGAGCCCCAGGATCAGCCCGTCGCGCGGCCCCTTCCCCAGCCCCGCGCTGATGTACAGCCCCGTCGAGAGCCCGCACACCACCACCGCGACGGCGTAGAAGAGGAAGCCCCACGCGTACGACGGCGAATCGGGGATCAGGGGGTGGAAGAGGTCGATGAACCACCCGATCAGCCCCATGTTGGCGAGCGTCCCCACGCCCGGGCGGATGCCGATCGTCCACGAGAACGCCACGATGGCGATCCCCACCACGATGCTGGCCATCCCCAGCGTGATCCCGGTCTGCTCCGAGAGCCCCTGGTGGAAGGCGTCCCACGGCCCCAGCCCGAGCCCGCTCTTCACCATCAGGTCGATCGCCACGCCGAAGCCCATCAGCCCCACGATCAGCCGTGCCCACGCCTGGGGGGAGCGCAGCCGGGCGTGCGTCTCGGATTCGGGTGCCGCCACCTGCGTCATCGGGGTGCTCGCCGCTTGCGGATGTGAGAAACGGCGCCAATCTGCCGCGCCGCGCCCCCGTGCGCCAGCCGCCCCCCGGCGCGGGAAATGCACGATCCGCCCGCCAACGCCCAACCGGGAGACGAGCGAATGTTCAAGGTCCGCGTGGTGAAGTCGGTGTACGACGGGTCGGAGCGGTACGTGGGCCAGGTGGGTGAGGTGATCGGCCACTGGGGCCCCGACAACAGCGAAAGCGGCCGCGAGGGCCACATGGTCCAGTTCCCCGACGGCACGGTGGTCGGCCTGTCCGAAGACGAGATCGAGGCGGTGACGGGGGAGGAGTAGGCCCTCACCCCCAGCGTCGCTCCGCGACGCATCCCCCTCCCCCAAAACTGCCTGGGGGAGGGGGTGCTTGCCCGCCGCCCTGCGCACCAATGCTCGTACGGGCGGACCTGCGTGTCCGCCCACCCTATGCACACCCCGACCCCTGCGGCGTCGCACGTATCCCGTAGGGGCTGCCCCACGTGGCTGCCCGTGCCCTCCCCCGCTCCACCGCCCGGGAACGCAAACCGCCCGCGGCACATGCGCCGCGGGCGGTCTATCGTGCATTCGTAAAGACGCGCGTGCTACACGGCGCGTTGCGCGGCGGTGCGGCGGCTGTTCCACAGGTAGTACACGGGCACCCCGAGCAGCACCAGGAATAGCCCCGCGAACGAGAACTGCGGCCGCGCCACCAGCAGCAGGAGCGCGATGAACAGCGCGGAAGCCATGTACAGCGCCGGGATCACAGGGTAGCCGAACGCGCGGTACGGACGCTCCATCTCCGGGCGCTTGATGCGGAGGGAGAAGAGCGCCACCATCGTCAGCACGTAGAAGATCAGCGCCGCGAATACGACGTAGTCCAGCAGCTGCCCGTACGAGCCGGTCAGCGTCAGGAACGCCGTCCAGATCCCCTGCACCAGGAGCGCCCAGGTCGGCACCTGCGTCTTCGGCGAGAGGCGGCCGGCGGACTCGAAGAAGAGCCCGTCGCGCGCCATCGCGTAGTACACGCGGGCGCCGGCCAGGATCAGCCCGTTGATGCACCCGAACGTCGAGATCAGGATGGCGGCGGCCATCAGGTAGAGCCCCGTGTCTCCCAGCATCTCGCGCATGGCCAGGGTGCCGACGCGGTCCTCGGGGGCGTTCTGTATGGCGGAGAGGCGCAGCACCATCAGGTACGCCACGTTCGCCAGCAGGTACAGCCCCGTGACCAGCCCGGTCCCCAGCGCCAGCGCGAGCGGCAGGTTTCGCTGCGGGTTCTTCACCTCGGCCGCGGCAAAGGTGACGTTGTTCCACGCATCCGACGAGAAGAGCGAGCCCACCATCGCCCCGCCGAACGCCAGGAGCACGGCCGGGAGCACCAGGTCCATCCCCAGGAACGGGGTGGTGCGCGGGCCGGTGACGGTGTCCGCCCACATCATGTTGAAGTTGCTGCCGATGGCGCCCGCGTTGCGCCCGATCACGAACGCCAGCAGGATCAGCCCCAGCAGGGCGCCCGTCTTGGCGAAGGTGAAGGTGTTCTGGATCCACTTCGCCTCGCGCAGGCCGCGCATGTTGACCGCCGTCAGGAGCACGATGATGGCGATGGCGACGACGCGCTGCCAGCTCAATCCCAACTCGATCACGCCCCCCGGCACCGGCACCTTGCCGAACGACGCGAACAGGTCGGGCGAGACGCCGGGGAAGAAGACGCCCAGGAACTTGGCGAACGCCACCGCCACCGCCGCGATCGTCCCCGTCTGGATCACCAGGAAGAGCGTCCACCCGTACAGGAAGCCGGGGAGGTGCCCCAGCCCCTCGCGAAGGAAGACGTACTGCCCGCCCGCCTTGGGCATCGCCGCGGCCAGCTCGCCGTACGACAGCGCGCCGAACACGGTAATCAGCCCCGACGCCACCCACACGAACAGCAGCCCGCCGGGCGAGTTCATCTGCCGCGCGATGTCGGCGGACACGATGAAGATCCCCGACCCGATCATCGACCCCACCACCAGCATGGTGGCGTCGAGCAGGGAAAGACCGCGCTTGAACTCGCTTTCGGGAGATACGTTCACCGGCGGCTCGGTGACGTTCGACAGGGCCATGGGAGCTCCGTTGGGGGTGGGGGCGGGACGGGAGAGGAAGTGCTGGGTGCTGAGTGCTGAACGGCAGTGCGTAAGTGCGTTAGTGCGTCAGTGCGTTGTCCACTGAGCACTTGGCACTTGGCACTTGGCACTATCTTCTAAATATCGAACCCGATCGGATACCGGACCGCCACCGGACGCCCGGTTGCGCGGTCGCGGGCGGGGCGGAAGTGCCACTCCATCGCCTGGCGGCGGAGAAGCTGATCGTAACGCCGGTCGCCGCTGGAGATGGTGACGTCCGCGCCGGTCACGGCGCCCAGCTCGTTGACGGCGACGGTCACCTCGACCGCGCGGCCGCGCAGGCCCCTGGGCGGATCGGGCGGAAAGAGCTGGAGATCCGCGACGGGAGGGATCACGCTCCCCTCGCCGCCCGCCGTCCCCGGCCCGGCGCTGCTGCCGTTCCCGCCCCCGGTTCCGCCGCCCGAGCCTCCGCCGGAGCCGGGACCCTGGCCGGAACCGCTGCCGGGACCCTGCCCGGAACCCGCGTTCCCTCCCGCTCCGCCGCCCGTGCCCGGCTGCGTCGGCGGAGTGGGAGCCGGTGGGGCGGGGGGCGCGGGCTGCGCCTTCGGCTGCTCCGCGGGCGGAGGCGTCACCGGCGGCGGAACGACCGGCGGCAGGACCTCCACCTCCGGCGGAACGGGGACCGGGGGTGCCACGGGCGGAGCGATGGGCGCGGGGACTTCGTAGTAGGTTACCTGCTCGCCCGCGTCGCCGCCACCCCCGCCGCCGCCACCCGCCCCCTGGTCGTCCGCCGCCGAAGGCCCGTCACCCGCCATCTCGTCCGCCAGCAGGAGCCCGCGACTGCCCAGGTCCAGGAGCAGCACCACGATCAGCAGGTGCGCGACGATGGAGGCCGCGACCGCGCCCCCCACCCGCTTCCCGTTCGGCCTTCTACCCTGGACGATGTGGTCGAACACCGCTTCTCCCCTGGATCGGTCTCACCCGCCCCCCACGGACGGACTCGCCACGTCATACCTCTGACGCGCCCCGTTGATCCACCAGGAACGAAACTGCATGGCTCACACAGAGGCACAGAGACACAGAGAAAGAACTTCTTGCTCCTCTTCTGTGGCTCTGTGTGAGGCCCGTTCTTTTGTTGTTCTCTCGGCGCCTCCGCGTCTCCGCGTGAGGCACGCCGTTTCGATGCCGGATCAGAGCTCGATCTGCGCCCCCAGCTCCACCACCCGGTTCGGCGGGAGCGAAAAGAACGAGGTAGCCGTGCGTGCGTTGCGCGACATGATCCAGAAGAAGTGCTCGCGCCACAGCGCCATCCCGGGATTCTTGGACGGGATCAGCGTCTCGCGGCCCAGGAAGAAGCTCGTCTCCATCGGCTTGAAGGAGAGCCCCGGGTGCGAGATGCGCGCGAGCGCCTCCGGGATGTGCGGGTCCTCGGTGAAGCCGTACCGCACCTCCACCTGCCAGAACCCGTGCCCCACCTCCTGCACCGAGTGCCGCTCCTCTTCGTCGACCGTCGGCACCTCCAGCGTGGCCACGTTCAGCAGCACCACCCGCTCGTGCAGCACCTTGTTGTGGATCAGGTTGTGGAGGAGCGCGGGGGGCGTGGCGCCGCTCGTTCCGTACATGAACACGGCCGTCCCCGCCACACGCGCCGGCGGGTTCTTTTCCACGTCGCGCATGAACAGCTCGATGGGGAGCGTGCGCGAATTCATGCGCGTGGCCAGGATCTGGCGCCCCTTCTTCCACGTGGTCATCACCGCGAACATCCCGGCCGCGATCACCAGCGGGAACCAGCCACCCTGCGGGATCTTGACGATGTTGGCGCCCCAGAACGCCAGGTCAACCACCAGGAAGGCCGTGGCCAGCAGCCCCACGCGCAGCATGCTCCACTTCCACAGCGTCCGCGCCACGAAGGCGAAGAGGATCGTGGTGAACACCATGTCCGTGGTCACCGCGACGCCGTACGCCGCCGCCAGCCGGCTTGACGACCGGAAGCCGATCACCAGGCTGATGCAGGCGATCATCAGCGCCCAGTTCACGGCCGGGATGTAGATCTGCCCCATCTCGCGCGCGGAGGTGTGCTCGATCTCCATGCGCGGCAGGTAGCCGAGCTGCACCGCCTGCCGCGTGAGCGAGAAAGCCCCCGAGATCACCGCCTGCGACGCGATCACCGTCGCCAGCGTTGCGAGCGCGACCAGCGGATACGTGGCCCACTGCGGCGCCATGTGGAAGAACGGGTGCTCCACCGCCGACCTGTCGCGGATGATCAGCGCGCCCTGCCCGAAGTAGTTGAGCGCCAGCGCGGGCAGGACGAGGGAGAACCAGGTGAACTGGATCGGCTTCTTGCCGAAGTGCCCCATGTCCGCGTACAGCGCCTCGCCGCCCGTAACCGCCAGGAAGACGGAGCCGAGCACCAGGTATCCCTTCCACCCGTTGGCCGCGAAGAAGCTGTAGCCGTACACCGGGTTCACCGCCGCCAACACGCCGGGGCTCTGGAGGATCTGCACGATTCCGAGCACGCCCAGCGTCACGAACCAGAGCACCGTCACCGGCCCGAACACCTTGCCGATCCCCGCCGTGCCGCGGCTCTGCACCGCGAACAGGATCACGAGGATGGTGATGGTGATGGGGATGATGTACTGCTCGAAAAGCGGCGTCGCGACCTTGAGCCCCTCCACCGCGCTCATCACCGAGATTGCTGGGGTGATCATGCTGTCGCCGTACAGCAGCGACGCGCCGAACAGCCCCGCCAGCGCCAGGATCCATCGATGTCCGCGCTCCGTCGCCTGGCGCGGCGCCACCAGCGCGGTGAGCGCGATCATCCCCCCCTCGCCGCGGTTGTCCGCGCGCATGACGAAGACGAGGTACTTGATGGAGATGACGATGATCAGCGCCCAGAAGATCAGCGAGAGCACCCCCAGCACGTTGCCACGCGTCGGCGCGATGCCGTAGTGCCCGTGGAACGACTCGCGGATCGCGTAGAGCGGGCTGGTGCCGATGTCGCCGTACACCACGCCCAGCGCCGTGAGCGCCAGGACGTAGAAGTAGCGGCCGCTCGGCGGCGCATGCTTCGGGTCGGTCAAAGGATTCCTCTCGTGGGTGCCCGCTCTCGCTCCAACCGCGCCAGGCCGCTCCAACCGGCCGCGTCCCGACCGGTGCAACCCTGGTGCCGAGAAGATGCCGTGCACGGCCGGACGGGCGGCTCCGCAATCCCGCCGACTCGCAACTCCATGCGGCGGAAAAGTTTGCGCCACCGCGCATCTGATTGCGCACCGAAACGCGAACTGCTACACGCCGAACGCCCCACCCCGCCCTCGCTGCCGCACTTACACGATCTCGCGCGTAGCAGTCGCCCGGCACGCCCGGTGCCTTTGACGTACGGGCGAAGCGTTGCTGAAGTCCCTCCCGCGGAGCCACCCCCGTTGAACTTTCTGAGCAGCCTGTTCGGCTCGCCTGGCGTCGAGCCGCCGACCGCGTTCGAGGATGCGGAGATCGAGGCGTGCCTGGCCGTCGCCTCCGCGCTGATGGTGGCGCTGGAGCGGCGCGACGACGAGCTCGGCCTCGCCGGCCACTGTGCGCGCGTGGCGATGCTGGCGGACCGGCTCGCCGCGCACCAGGGCGTGGACCCGGAGCTCCGCGCGATCCTGCACCACGCCGCCCTCCTCCACGAGGTGGGGATGATCGGCGTCCCCTCGGAGCTCCTCCGCAAGACGGAGGTCCTCACGCACGACGAGCTGGGGATCATCCACCGCCAGGCCGAGCTGGGCGCGGAGATCGCGAGGGGCGTGTGCGGCCCGCTCGGCGCCACCCTGATCCGCCACCAGTACGACGACTACGCCACCCTGCGCGACATCCTGGCGGACGAGGAAGTGCTCGAGCTCGCAGGCATCCTGCGCATGGCGGACGTGGTGGAGGCCATCACCCGCCCGCGCCCTTACCAGCCCCCGCTCCCCCCTTCCACCCGCCTTGCTCTCCTCCGCTCGGGCGCCGGCTCCCTCTTTGACCCCCTCGCCGTCGACGCGTACCTCACCAAAGGCGACTGACCCTCCCCCACCACCCTCCGCCCCGAGACCGCTTCAGCGGTCTTCGCGTCGTTCCAGCCGGGGGCTTCAGCCCCCGGCGTCCGTCCGGGCGATGCGGCCCCGATGCCCGCGCCCCGCACGAGGCAGCCTCACGAGGAAGGCCCCCACCCGCATCCGGGTAGGGGCCTTCCTCGCCTCCAGGCGAACCTCAGTCGTCCGACGCCGCGCCGTCGCCATCCGCGGCCGCATTCACACCGCGCATCCCGAGGATGTCCTTGACCTTCGCCTCTACCTCGGCGGCGAGCTGCGGGTTCTCCTGGAGGAACTGCTTGGCGTTCTCGCGCCCCTGCCCAAGCCGCACGTCGCCGTACGAGAACCAGGCGCCCGACTTCTGCACCACCTCGTTCTCCACCCCAAGGTCCACGATGATCCCGTAGTGGTCGATCCCCACGTTGAACATGATGTCGAAATCCGCCTGCTTGAAGGGCGGCGCCACCTTGTTCTTGACGATCTTCGCCCGCGTTTTGTTGCCGACCAGGACCTCCTTGTCCTTGATCGACCCGATGCGGCGGATGTCGATGCGGAGCGAGGCGTAGAACTTCAGCGCCCGGCCGCCGGTGGTCGTCTCCGGGTTGCCGAACATCACGCCGATCTTCTCGCGGATCTGGTTGGTGAAGATCACCGTGGTGTTGGAGCGGTTGATGGCGCCGGTCAGCTTGCGCAGCGCCTGGCTCATGAGCCGCGCCTGCAGGCCGACGTGGCTGTCGCCCATCTCGCCTTCGATCTCGGCGCGCGGCACCAGCGCGGCCACCGAGTCGATCACCACCACGTCCACCGCGCTCGACCTCACCAGCACCTCGGCGATCTCCAGCGCCTGCTCGCCCGTGTCCGGCTGCGACACGAGGAGGTTGTCCACGTCCACGCCCAGCTTGCGCGCGTACTCGATGTCCAGCGCGTGCTCCGCGTCCACGAACGCCGCCACGCCGCCCGAGCGTTGCGCGTTGGCGATCACGTGGAGACAGAGCGTCGTCTTACCCGACGACTCGGGCCCGTAGATCTCGGTGATCCTTCCGCGCGGCACCCCGCCGATGCCGATGGCCGCATCGAGGTTGACCGCGCCCGTCGGGATCGCGCTGACCCTGATCGCGGGGGCGTTGACGCCCATGCGCATGATCGACCCCTTCCCGTACGCCTTCTCGATCTGCCCGATGGCGACGTTCAGGGCCTTCTTCTTGTCGTCGGCGATCTCGACCTTTGCCATTGGATTCCTCAGTTTGGATGCTCTGGGAGAGCTGAATTGCGGAAGTCCTGAATACCCCCTGCCCCGGATGCCGTTCCCGAAGACAAAGCGAAAGTGTACAGCAAAAACCCACCCCACGCAAGGCTCTCCGTAGTGATCGTAGACACCCGGAAACCTCAGCCGCGCCCGGAGCCCAGCACCTCCTCCAGCACCGCCGCCGCGCGCTCGATCCCCGCGTCGTCCACGTCCATGTGCGTGACCGCCCGCAGCCTGCGCGCGCCGAACTGCGTGAGCCTCACTCCCCGCGCCTCCAGCGCCGCCAGCAGCGCCGCCGGCTCCAGCGCCGGGTCCACCAGGTCGATCATGACGATGTTCGTGTCCGGCACCGGCGCATCCACCCCCGGGAGCGCTGTGACCCGCTCCGCCAGCAGGCGCGCCCGCCGGTGATCCTCCGCGAGCAGCGGGAAGTGGTTGCGCAGCGCGTGCAGCCCCGCCGCGGCCAGGATCCCGGCCTGCCGCATTCCGCCGCCCATCCGCCGGCGGATGCGCCAGGCGCGCTCCATCAACGCCGCGCTCCCGGCCAGCAGCGACCCCACGGGTGCGCCCAGCCCCTTGGAGAGCGCCACCATCACCGTATCCGCCTCGGCCGCGAAGTCCGCCATCGGCACCCCGGTGGCCGCCGTTGCGTTGGCGAGGCGCGCCCCATCGAGGTGGATGGCCACGCCGCGCCCGCGCGCCACGGCGGCCACCGCTCGCACCTGCTCCAGCGGCATCACCCGCCCGCCGGCGCTGTTGTGCGTGTTCTCCAGGCACACGACCGCGGTCTGCGGGACGTACAGGCTCTGCGGGCGGATTGCCTCGGCCACGATTTCCGGGGTCAGCAGCCCATCCGGCGTGCGCACCGCGCGGAGCTGGATTCCGCCCCAAGCCGAGGCGGCGGCCTCTTCCCAGTTGAGGATGTGCCCGCCGTCGTCGATCACCGCCTCCGTTCCCGGCGCGGCGAGCACCAGGAGGGCGGTCTGGTTCGCCATGATCCCGCTCGGAAAGAAGAGCGCGGCTTCCTTGCCCAGCAGCTCGGCCCCGAACCGCTCCAGCTCCGCCGCCGTGGGATCGTCGCCCAGGACCGCGTCCCCCACCTCCGCCTCGGCGATGGCGCGCCGCATCGCGGGCGTCGGCTTCGTAACGGTGTCCGAGCGGAGGTCTACGACGGGTGTGGCTTCGGTGTGCATCGTCGGTTCGCGGCAGGCTTTCAGTGCGCCGCCCGAGCCGGGCGGCAGGGCCCCGCAAGATCCCCCCACCGCGCTCCCCGGGCAAGGTGCCGCCCCGGCCACGGCATAACTTCTCACACGCCACGGCGCGAATCAAGCTCCCCCACGAAAGTCGATCCGATGGTGGCGCGTTGCGGGCGCGAGCGGTACTGGGTGGGCTGGCCGGGATTGGCCCCGGACTGGCCGGGATTGGCCCGGGCGAGTAAACTCGCGGCAACAACAGCACAAAGTCCGCCTTCGCGGACTCGCGGACGAGATCCGTCCTCTCGCCCCGAACCGGTAGGGGCAGACCTACGTGTCTGCCCACCCCCGCCGCAGCCCCCACGACCGCCCCTCCGCACCAATCCTGTAGGGGCCGCCCCACGTGGCTGCCCGTGTCCCGCGGGGTGCCGCAGCCTGCCTCCGGGGGAATCAATTCACTGCGGAACCACACCAAGTCCGCCGCCGCGGACACCGGGTCCAATGCCGATTTGCCCGAGCCGGCTTCAGCCGCCTTCTCGTCGTTCCAGCCGGGGGCTTTAGCCCCCGGCGGTGCCCGCCCCAACACCCCCACCCCGCTCCAACGCACGAAGCCCACCAGGACCAGATCGTCCCGATGGGCTCCCAAAATCGTCATTCCCAACGTCAATAATCGCTCTCGTCGGCCTCCGCGTTGACGCCGAGGGAGGCTAGCTCCGTGGCGAGGTCGTAGGCCTGGTCCGGGTCCTCGACGCGGACGGTGGTGCGAGTGCCGGCGGCGACGGCGGCGGCCATGCGGCGGGCGTCGACGGTACCCATCCCGGTGTACGCCTGAAAGGCGCTGGTGAGAGCGTCCTGCCGCACGCTGTAGCGTACGCCCATCATGTGCACCTGCGGCATCACCCCTCCACCAGGCGCACGGCCTCGGCCAGATCGAGCCGCCCCTCGTAGATCGCCTTCCCCATGATGACGCCTACGGTGCGGATGCCGGCGCGGCGCTCCGCGTAGACCTCCTCCACGTCCTCGATGCCGGAGATCCCGCCGGAGACGATGACCTCGGCGCCCGAGAAGCCGGCGAGCGCGGAGGCGATGACGAGGTTGGGCCCCTGCATCATCCCGTCGCGCTCGATGTCCGTGTAGATCAGGGTGCGCACGCCCATGCCGACGAGGGAGCGGGCGACGTCGAAGAGGTCTTCCCCGCTCTCCTCCGTCCAGCCGCGCGCGGCGGGGCGGCGCCCGCGCGCGTCGAGGCCGACCGCGATGCGCTCCGCGCCCCAGCGCTCCACGGCGCGGCGGACGAGCTCGGGGTTCTCCAGCGCCGCCGTGCCGATCACCGCCCGCGCGACACCGGCCTCCAGCACCTCGGCAAGGTCGTCCTCGCTGCGCAGGCCGCCGCCGGTCTGTACGCGCAGGGGGACGGCCGCGGCGAGCTCGCGGATCAGCGCGCGGTTGGAGCCGTCGCCGAACGCCGCGTCCAGATCCACCACGTGCACCCAGCGCGCGCCCGCGTCCGCAAAGGTGCGCGCCATTGCGACCGGATCGTCGCTGTAGACGGTCTCGCTCTCGGCCTCGCCCTTCTGGAGCCGCACGCAGCGGCCGCGGCGCAGGTCGATGGCGGGGAAAAGGTCGAAACGAGGGCCGCGCGCGGTGGATTCACTCACCGGCGCTCGCGCCCGAGGTGCGCATCGCCAGGCGGGGCGATCCGGCGCGATCCATCACGGCCATCCGCTGCTCGACCAGTGCGCGGAATCGGCCCCTGGCGGACGCCACGACCGGCTCGCCTGATGAACTTGACCCGGTTGGGGTCCACCGCGCGGCCGTCGCTGTGGAACTCGTAGTGGAGGTGCGGCCCCGTCGAAAGCCCGGTGCTCCCCACGTAGCCGATCACGTCACCCTGGTGCACGCGGGTGCCGGCGCGGATGCCGGCGGCGAAGCGCGAGAGGTGCGCGTAGCGGCTGCCGTAGCCGCGCATGTGCCGAAGCTGCACCACGTTGCCGTACCCGCCGCTCCACCCGGCACGCGCCACGACGCCGTCGCCGACTGCGCGCACCGGGGTGCCACGGGACGCGGAGAAGTCCACGCCCTTGTGGGCGCGCATGCGGTGCAGGATGGGATGGTAGCGGCCGGCGGAGAACGTCGAGGAGATGCGGCGGAACTCGAGCGGGGCGCGGAGGAAGGCGCGGCGCAGCGACTCGCCCTCGCCGTCGAAGTACTCGTCGCGCCCGTGCTGGCGGAAGAGGTACGCTTCCTGGAGCTTGCCGCCGACCTCGAACTGCACCGCCAGGACGCGCCCCGAGCGGGCGGTGCCGTCCGGGCGCGCCATCCTCTCGTAGACGATGCGGAAAGAGTCGCCGGAGCGCAGGTCGCTGGAGAAATCGAGCTTCCACGCAAAGATCTGGTCGGCCAGCACGTCGGCGATCTGCTGCCGCTCGGCGCGCGGAACGTCGCCGGCGCCCTCGAGGAGCGCCTGGTAGAGCGACGACTTCACCGTCCCGGCCAGCACCGCCGTGTCGGGGCTCACCTTCACCTCGGCCACGCGCGCAGCCAGCCCTTCCTTCCCCGCTTCCACCGAGAGCACGTGGTCCGCGTCCAGCCCCAATTCCGCGCGCTTCATCAGGCCGTCGAATGTGGCCTGCGTGTACCGCAACACCAGCCCCGGCCGCACCTTGCGCACGTCCTGCACCGCCTCGATGTGCGCGAGAAGGGCGCGCGCCTCCTCTATGTTGAGCCGCGTGCGCCCCATCAGCTCCGACAGCGTCTCGCCCTTGCGGAGCGTGTCCGCGTACGAGACTTCCGCCGGCCGCGGCGCGGCCCTGACCTGCGCGACAGGAACCGCCACCGGCCGCGGCTTCTCATCCCGCGGCTTCTCGCCCATCGAGGTGAGCGCCAACCCCAGCCCGCCCAGCACTCCGACGGCGAAGAAGCTTTTCGAGTGCGCCATCCGACTCTCCCTGCTTGGATGATCCGAACGGCGGCTCACACGGAGACACAGAGGGCACGGCAAGAACAGAAGAAGTCCTTCTGTGCCTTGTCGTTAGCCTCTGTAGCCTCTGTGTGAGGCCGCTGTCGCCACCAGCAAAAGCGGGAGCGAAGCGGCCGGGGCAAATTGCTTCGCCCGAGCCCACTTCGCTCGTGAAACCGCGACAACTTAACGCGCCGGCACGCCTCAGTCCATCTGCCGGCGAATGAAGGTCGGGATCTCCAGGTCGCTCGGCATTCGCGGGTCCGGGGCGGGACGCGGCGGCGGGAACTTGTGAACCGGAGTGCTCCCCGCCGATTCGCGGCCGTTGGACCCCTGCGCCTCCACCGGCGCGGGCGGCGGTGAGACGGGGCCCGCGGGCATCACCTGGCGCGTGCCGTACATCGGCGTCGCGTGGGTGCGCGGCTCCACCGAGGTGCGTCCGCCACGGAAGTCCGGGCGGATCACGTTGTCCGACCGCTCGAACTCCTCCTTCTCGAAGCCGGTGGCGATCACCGTGACGCGCACCTCTTCCTTCATGTTGCTGTCGTGCACCGCGCCGAAGATGATCTCGGCGTCGTCGCCGGCGGCTTCCTGGATGATGGTGGAGATCGTCGTCACCTCGTCGATCGCCAGGTCCATCCCGCCGGTGATGTTGATGAGCACCCCGGCCGCGCCCTTGATGGAGATGTTGTCCAGCAGCGGCGACGAGATCGCCTCCTGCGCCGCCTCCACCGCGCGGTTCTCCCCCTTGCCGAAGCCGGTGCCCATCAGCGCCGTGCCCCGGTTGCTCATCACCGTGCGCACGTCGGCGAAGTCCACGTTCACCTCGCCCGTCACGCGGATCAGGTCCGAGATGCCCTGCGTGGCGTGCAGAAGCACTTCATCGGCCTTCTTGAGCGCATCCTTGAACGAGGTGCCTTTGCCGACGACCGAAAGCAGGCGCTCGTTTGGCACCACGATCATCGTATCCGCGCAGCGCTTCAGCTCCGCGAGGCCCAGCTCGGCCTGCTTGAGGCGCTTCTTCCCCTCGAACATGAAGGGCTTGGTGACGATGGCGATGGTCAGCGCCCCCATCTCGCGGGCCATCTCGGCGATCACGGGCGCCGCGCCGGTGCCGGTGCCGCCGCCCATCCCCGCGGTGATGAAGACGAGGTCCGCGCCTTCCAGCGCCTTGCGCAGCTCGTCCGCGTTCTCCTCCAGCGCCAGCCGCCCGATCTCCGGACGCGCGCCGGCGCCGAGCCCGCGCGTGAGCTTCTGGCCGATCTGCAGCTTGATGGGGCACTTGCTGGTCTTCAGGACCTGGGCGTCCGTGTTCACGCTGATGAACTCGACCCCCTCCAGGTCCTCCTCGATCATCCGGTTGACGGCGTTTCCGCCGCCTCCGCCCACGCCCACCACCTTCATGCGGGCGTTCTGCGGCATAATCTCTTCGTACTCGAAGATCATCCTCTAGTCCTCCAGGCGCGTGGGAGGGACGTGCTCGTCATGTCTTTGGGCATGCTCTATCCAGGGGCTGCACGGTCAAAAGAAGTCCGTGAGCCAGTCTTTCATCCACTTGATGACGCCGTTTACGGAGGCGTTTACGGGCGCGCTCCCTTCGGGGGATTCCGAGATGAGTCGGCGGGATCCATACAGCGCGAGTCCTGCGGCAGAAGCAAATTTGGGGCGGCGCACCGAATCCGCAAGGCCGCCGAGACCCTCTCCCGGAACGCCGATGCGCACGGGCCCGGCGAAGCTCCGCTCGGCCAGCTCCACGATGCCGTGCAGCGACGCTCCGCCCCCGGTCAGCACGATGCCGCCGGCCAGCTCGGGCGCCAGCCCGCTCCTCTCCAGCTCCGCGGCGACGAGCCCAAAGATCTCGTCCATCCGCTGCTCGATGATGTGCGCCAGCAGCTCTCGCGCGATGTGGCGCGTCTGCCCCGCGGCCGCCGCGGCGACCTCGAACGTCTCGTTGGGGTCCACCAGGTCCGCGCGCGCCGCGCCGAAGCGCTCCTTTGCGCGCCCCGCCTCCGCGTACGGAAGCGACAGGCCCTTGGCGATGTCGTTGGTGACGGTGGCGCCGCCCCAGGGGAGCGAGGCCAGGTGCCGCACCTTGCGCTCGTAGAAGATGGCGACGTCGGTCGTCCCGCCGCCCAGCTCCACCAGCACGGTGCCGATCTCCTTCTCGTCCTCGCTCATGACGGCGAGCGACGAAGCGAGCGGCTCCAGCACCAGTTCGGCCACCTCGTAGCCGGCCCGGCTCACGGCCTTGCGGATGTTCTGCGCCGCCGGGCTGGACCCGGTCACGATGAACACCTCCGCCTCCAGCCGCGTCCCCGCCATCCCCACGGGATCGCGGATGCCGTTCTGCGAGTCGACGATGTACTCCTGCGGGATGGCGTGGATCAGCTCGCGGTCGGTGGGGATGACCACCGCCCGCGCCACCTCGTGCACGCGGTCCACGTCGCCAGGGCGGATCTCGCCGTCGGTGCCGGGGGAGCGCGCCACGGCCACGACGCCGGTGGACGGCCAGGCGTGGATGTGCTCGCCGGCGATCCCGGTGAAGACGCGCTCCACCTTGACCCCCGCCATCAGCTCGGCCTCCTGGATCGCCTTGCGGACGGACTCCGTGGTGGCCTCGATGTCGGTGACGATCTCGCGGCGGATGCCTCCCGTGCGCGCCTGCCCCACCCCCAGGATCTTGACCTGGGCGCGGTGGATGGAATCGCCGGTCACCTCGGCGATCACAACGGCGGTCTTGCTGGAGCCGATGTCCAGTCCTGCGACGAGTTGAGGGCGCATCCGGGGAGGTAGTGCGTGAGTGCGTTAGTGCGTTAGTGCTGGGACTAAGTGCCAAGTGCTAAGTGCCAAGTGCTGCAGTTCAGGACTTAGCACTTAGGACTTAGGACTTCTTTTCCGGCAACCTGACCACGATCTGATCCTCCCACCGCGCGTCCACCCGAATGCGGCGCTGCGCGGAGTCCGCGGGGACGCGGCGCTCCAGGTCGGCGAGCGCGGCGCGCAGGCGGACCAGGCGGGCGTCGTCCGCGCCTGCGGGGATCAGGACCTCAGCGGCGGGGGCGCTCAGCACCAGGCGGAGCGCGCCGGACGGGTCGGAGCGCACCTCGCTCACACGGGCCATCAGCGCCGGGTCCAGCTCTCCCAGTCGTCCCGCCTCCGCCAGCAGTGCGCGCACCGGGCCGGCGGGGATGCGGCCGCGCGCGTCCGGCTTCACGGGGGCGCGCAGCAGCGGCAGGTCCAGCGGCACGCGCGCGGGGTCGACCGGGAGCACCTCCCCCTCGGCCGTCACGGCGCGCAGGGTGCCGGCCTGCACCAGGGCCGCGGCGCGCTTCTCCGTCACGCGGATGCGCAGCGTGTTCGGCAGGCGGCGCGTGACCTCCGCATCGGCGACGACGGGGTGGCGGCGCAGAGCGGCTTCCCAGGCGGCCGGGTCCGTCCACACGCTGCCGCCGATCTTGACGCCCGATGCGGCGAGCACCTCGTGCGGGGCAAGCAGGCGCGTGCCGGAGACCTCCACTCGCCGCGTATCGAAGCCCGGCGAGACGCGCAGCAGAGGCGGTCCCCAGAAGGGCGACGAGGCCGCGACGATGCCGACGGCGGCGAGGACGATGCGGCGGGTGCGGCGCTTCATCAGCCGGTCGGCCGGCGGCGGGAGGCCAGCAACTCGCGCGCGGCGGAGTCCAGGTTCCCGGCGCCCATGGTGATGCACAGGTCGCCCTCGCGGAGCTCCGCGGCCACCGCGCCCACGATGGCGGCGCGGTCCGGAACGTAGCGCAGGTCGGCGCCGGCGGCGCGCGCGGGCTCGGCGATCATCATCCCCGTGACTCCCTCGATCGGCAGCTCGCGCGCGGCGTACACGTCGGTCAGGAACACCACGTCCGCCATCGCCAGCGCCTGGCCGAACTCGTGGGCGAAGTCGCGCGTGCGGGAGTAGAGGTGCGGCTGGAAGGCGAGCACCAGGCGCCGGCCGGGGTGGGCCTCGCGCGCGGCGCGCAGCGTGGCGGACACCTCGGTTGGGTGGTGCGCGTAGTCGTCCACGAAGAGCACACCGCCCGCCTCGCCCACGTGCTCGAAGCGGCGGTCCACTCCGCTGTACGAGGCGACTCCCTCCGCGATGGCGTCCCACGACGCGCCCAGCCGCCGTCCCACCGCGATCGCCGCGAGGGCGTTGCGCACGTTGTGCAGGCCGGGGGCGCGCAGCCGCGCGGTTCCCAGCGCCTCGCCCCGCTCGCGCACCTTGAACAGCGTCTCGGCCGGGGCCATGCGCACGTTCTCCGCACGGAGCATGGAGCCGGCGTTGACGCCGTAGGTCATCACGCGGTCCGCGTCGCCCGGGAGCGCGGCGGCGAGGCGGGAGGCGCCGTGGTCGTCCGCGCACGCCGCCACCAGCCCGTCCGCGGGGACAGAGTCCACGAAGATGCGGAACGATTCCTCGACGGCTTCCAGCGAGCCGTAGATGTCGAGGTGGTCGGCTTCCAGGGTGGTCACGACGGCGATGGTGGGGCGGAGATGGTGGAACGAGCGGTCGTATTCATCGGCTTCCACCACGTAGAGGTGGTCGTCGCCACGGCGGAGGTTGCCGCCCCAGGCCGGCACGTGCGCGCCCACGAAGCCCGTGGGGTTGAGCCCGGCGGCCGCCAGCACGGCGGTGGTGAGCGTCGTGGTCGTCGTCTTTCCGTGCGTCCCCGCGATGCCGACCACGAGCCCGTGGTTGACGATCGCCCCCAGCGCCTCGGCCCGCTTGAGCACCGGGATCCCACGCTCGCGGGCGGCGCGGATCTCCGGGTGGTCGGCCGGGATCGCGGCGGTCATCACCAGGGCGGCGGCTTCCTGGATGTGGGCGGCGTCGTGGCCCTCCAGCACCGTGGCGCCGCGCTCCGCGAGCAGCCGGCTGGCAGGGTTGGGATGCGCATCGCACCCCGTCACCCGCACGCCGGATAGCATGAGCATGTCGGCCAGCGGGCTCATCCCCGCCCCGCCGATCCCCATGAAATGCACGGGCCCGCGCCCCGCCAGCTCCACCAGATCGAATCCGTTCAATATACCGCCCGCAATACGGTTGGGAAAGTTGCTCGCAAGGCCGCTAGTTTTTTAGCGGAACCTTTGCGCCTACCCGATCAGCTTGCTCAGCTCGCGCACGATCAGGTCGGCGGCGTTGGGGCGTCCGCGCTCGCGCGCATGGCCGGCGATCTCCCCGCGGCGCTCGGGGGACGAGGCCAGCGCCATCACCTCGGTCCACAGCCGCTCGGCCGCGAGGTCCTTTTCCTCCACCATCACCGCGGCGCCCGCATCGGCCAGGGCGACGGCGTTGTGGTGCTGGTGGTTGGCGGCGGCGTGCGGAAAGGGGACGAGGATGCTGGGGATGCCCCACGCGCACAGCTCGGCCAGCGTCATCGCACCGGCGCGCGCGATGGAGAAGTCGGCGGAGGCGAGGGCGCCCGGCATGTCCTGGATGTAGGGGAGGACGTGCACCCATCCCGGGTTCCCCACCTGCGCCAGCTTCTCGGCCGTCTTGTCGTACGTCGCGGGGCCCGTCGCCCACAGGATCTGGAAGCCGGCCGGCGGCGCGGGAAGGCGTCCGTCCGCCACGCCGCGCAGCGCGCCGAGCAGCGCCTCGTTCACCGAGCGCGCGCCCTGGCTGCCGCCCGTCACCAGGCACACCGTGCCGTCGGACAGGCCGAAGCGCGCGCGGGCGGCGGCGCGGTCCAGCGTCAGGTCGGGCGGGTTGATGGGGTTGCCGTGCTCGAACACCTCGGTGCGCTTCCCCGGCTTCAGGTGCGCGCGCGCCTCGGGGAAGGCGAGGTGAAGCTGGCGGACCCGGCCGCTCATCGTGCGCGTGACGAAGCCGGGATACGAGTTCTGCTCCTGGAGCGCCGTCGGCACACCCCGCATCACCCCCCACGCGACGGCGGGACCGCTCGCGTAGCCGCCCGTCCCCACCACCAGGTCGGGCTTGAAGGAGCGGAAGATGGAGCGCAGCCCGTTCGCCGAGCCGAGCATCGCGGGGATCAGCCGCCAGTTCTGCCACGGCTTCTGCCTGCGGATCGGCTCCAGCGGCAGAAGGCGGTGCGGGACGCCCTTTTCCGGCAGCACGCGCGCTTCCACGCCGCGGCGCGCGCCGATGAACATCACCTCCGCGCCGGGGTGCAGCCGCTGGAAGGCATCGGCCAGGGCGAGCGCGGGGTAGAGATGCCCGCCGGTGCCGCCGCCGGCGAAGAGGATGCGGGGCGGCGTCATGCGGCCGTCCCCCGGGCGCGGGCCACGCTCAGCAGCACGCCCACCGCCACGAAGTAGGTGAGCAGCGCGCTTCCCCCGTACGACATGAAGGGGAGGGTGAAGCCCGTGGTCGGCAGCAGTGCCATCGCGACGCCCATGTGGAGGAAGGCCGTGACGACGATCAGGTTGGTCATCCCGAGCGCCACCAGGTAGCCGAAGCGGTCCGGCGCGCGCGCCGCGATGCGGTAGCCCAGCACCAGGAACCCCGCGAAAATCGCCACCACGAACAGCACTCCCACCAGCCCCCACTCCTCGGAGATCATGGAGAAGAGGAAGTCGTTGTGGGCCTCGGGAAGGAAGCCGAACTTCTGCCGCGAGTTGCCGAATCCCACCCCACCCAGCCCGCCCGAGCCGATGGCGATCAGCGACTGGTTGATCTGGTACGCGACGCCCTGCGTGTCGTTGCCGGGATCGAGGAAGGCGGCGATGCGCTTCATCCGGTAGCCCGCGTCCTGCACCTTGGCCCAGACGACCGGGATGGCGATCAGCCCCAGCACGATGAAGTGCCCGATCCGCGCCCCGCCTGCGAACAGCACCAGCGCGCTGAGCAGGACGACGAGGAGCGCGGCGCTCAGGTTGGGCTCCAGGAAGATGAGGAGCGCGATCGGCACCCACACCATCAGGAACGGCACCAGTCCGCGGCTCATGGAGTGGAGCTTGTCCTCCTTCTTCACCGCCAGCATGGCCGTCCAGATGATCAGCACCAGCTTGGCCAGCTCGGACGGCTGGAACGACATCCCCAGGTCCAGCCACCGCCGCGCGCCGTTGATGCGCGGCGCGATCGCCTCCGTGCCCGGCATGATCAACACCACCAGCATCAGCCCCACGCCGATCAGCATCGGCCACGCCCACAGCCTGAAGCGGCGGTAGTCGAGCCGCGAGATGATGGCGGCCATCAGCACGCCCGCGGCGACAGCGCGGAGCTGCTTGAGGGCGTAGAAGTGCCCCGGCAGCTCCTCGCTGCGCGCGATGAACGACGACGCGCTGTACATCTCCACCAGCCCGAAGCAGAGCGCCACGGCGGTGAGGGCGACGAGCGCGCGCGACTCCAGCGTGGACTCGGCGCGGGCGGCCTTGGCGGCGGCCGGGCGGGGCGCGGCGGGGCGCCGGTCGCGCGGGGGGACCGGCGGCTGGGCGGGGCGGACTTCGGCGCGGGGGCGGCCTGGCAGGGTGATCACGTGCGATCCTCGGCGGCAAGCTCGGCGAAGCGCCGGCCCCGCTCTTCGTAGTTGGGGAACATGTCGAAGCTGCTGCACGCGGGCGAAAGGAGGATGGCGTCGCCCTCCCGCGCCAGCTCGCGGGCGCGGCGCACCACCTCTTCGAACGAGCCGTCCACGCGCTCGACGGGGACGTGGCCGGACAGGTCGCTCTGCACGATCGGGGCGGCCTCGCCGTACGCCACAACCGCGCGGATGTTGGGGCCTAGCTCGGGGAGGAGTTCCGTGTACGGCTCCCCCTTGTGCCGCCCGCCCAGCAGCAGGACGACGGGCCGCGTCATCCCCCGCACCGCCACGCGGGTAGAGGCGATGTTGGTCGCCTTGCTGTCGTTGATCCAGAGCACGCCGCCCTTTTCACCGACCGGCTGCAGGCGGTGCGCGGGCGCCTCGAAGTTGCGCAGCGCGTGCCCGATCTCCTTTGCGTCCGCCCCTGCGAGGCGCGCGGCCAGCGCGGCGGCGAGGGCGTTTGCGGCGTTGTGCGGCCCGAGGATCCTGAGCTCGTGCGCGGGAGCCAGCGCTTCCTCAGTCACGCCGTCCATCCGCAGCGTGAGCCACGCTTCCGGGTCCAGGAACCCGCCGCGCTCTCCATCCTCCGGCTGCGATGCGACGCGGAAGTAGTAGCGCTCCCCCTGCGCATCGCCCGGGAGCTCACGGGCGCGCTCGTCCTCGGCGTTCAGCACCCAGCGGCTGGCGGGCGTGGCGTTGCGGAAGAGGTTGGCCTTGTCCGCGTAGTACGCCTCCACGTCCGGGTACCAGTCCAGGTGGTCGGGCGCCAGGTTGGTCAGCACCCCGATCTCCGGCGCGAACTCGCGGATCATCCCGAGCTGGAACGACGACGTCTCCACCACCGCGATCTCGGGCTGCGGCTCGCGAAGCGCAAGCTCGCTCAGCGCCGTGCCGATGTTGCCGCCCGCCACCGCGTCGCGCTCGGCGGCGCGCAGGATGTGCTCGATCAGCCCCGTGACCGTCGTCTTCCCGTTCGTCCCCGTGATGCCGATCACGCGCGACCCGAGCTGCTCGTACGCCAGCTCCACCTCGGGAATCACCGGCACGTGCGCGATGGCCGGATCGCGGAGGATCTTTGCCGTCGGCGGGATGCCCGGGGAGAGGACGATGCGCGTGCATGCGGCCAGCTTCGCCACGTCGTGCCCCCCCGTCTCCGCATCGCCGCCCAGCGCGCGCAGCTCCTCGGCGGCCTTCTGCGCCGCAGGTCCGCTGCCGGCGTCGCTGGCGTAGACCCTGGCCCCGCGCGCCAGCGCCAGCCGCGCCGCCGCCATCCCGCTCCGCGCCAGCCCCAGCACCCCGATCGTCTCGCCGGAAAGGGGGCGGGTCATGGGATCCGGCCCTCACCCGGCGGTTGAAACCGCTGCAACGACCGCGGGAAGTCCGCCTTCGCGGACTCCGGCACCGATGCCGCGTTTCTCCAGACCGCTTCAGCGGTCTTCGCGTGGTTCCAGCCGGGGGATTCATCCCCCGGGGACGCGGCGCCGGCTGCCCGCCACCGGCACCGATCCCGCCCCGGCAACCTGCGCAGGCAGGTTTCCCGCGGTTGTTGCAGCGGTTTCAACCGCCGGGAATCGGCCGGGACAATGACCGAATCTTGGCCCATCACCGGATCTTGAGCGTGGCGACGGCGGCGAGGGCGCACATGATCCCCACGATCCAGAAGCGGATGATCACCTTGCTCTCGTGCCACCCGATCTGCTCGAAGTGGTGGTGCAGCGGCGCCATTCGAAAGATGCGCCGGCCCGTGCCGCTTCGCTTCTTCGTCCACTTGTAGTAGACCGTCTGCGACATCACGGAGAGCGCCTCCGCCACGAACACCGCGCCCACGATAGCCAGCAGGAACTCCGCCTTCAGCAGCACCGCCACCGCCCCCAGCACGCCGCCGATGGCCAGCGAGCCGGTGTCGCCCATGAACACCTCTGCGGGGTGCGCGTTGAACCAGAGGAAGCCCATGCACCCGCCGGCCAGCGCCACGCAAAAGATCGCCAGCTCGCCCGCGCCCGGCAGGTAGAAGAGGTTCAGGTAGTCCGAGATGTCCACGCGGCCAAAGAGGTACGCGAATAGCCCGAACGTCACCGCCGCGATCGCCGAGAGCCCCGCCGCCAGCCCATCCAGCCCGTCCGTGAGGTTCACCGCGTTGGAGCACCCCACCAGCACGAACGTCACGAACAGGATGTAGACGGGCCAGAAAAACTCCAGGTGGACGCTCTTGAAGAAGGGGATCTGCGTCCAGGTGCTGGGCACCTCGCTCAGCGGAAACCAGACGAGGAAGGCGCCCAGGAGGAGCCCCAGCGAGCCCTGCCCCAGGATCTTGTAGCGCCCCGCCAGCCCGTCCGTCCCCTTGCGGGTGATCTTGAGGTAGTCGTCCATGAAGCCGAGCGCTCCCAGCCAGAGGAGCGTCACGATGGCGATGACCGTGTACGGGTTGTCCAGCCGCGCCCAGAGCAGCGTGGGGATCACGGTGGCCAGCACGATGACCACGCCGCCCATGGTGGGCGTGCCGCGCTTGCCCAGGTGCGTCTGCGGCCCCTCGGTGCGCACGATCTGCCCGAGCTTGAGCATGCGCAGCCGGCCGATGATGGCGGGCCCGAACCAGAAGGCCACCAGGAACGCCGTCACCACGGCCCCCGCGGCGCGGAAGGTGTGGTAGCGGAAGACGTTGAAGGCCGCGTTGTACTCCGCGAGCGGCACCAGCAGGTGGTAGAGCACCGTGTCAGGCCCCGGCGTGTTGGTTGGTCTCGGCCGGCTGGCCGAAGTCCCGCTCGATCAGGGGGATGATCCTTTCCAGCGCCACTCCGCGCGACCCCTTCAGCAGGATCGTCTCGTTGCCTTGCAGCGATGGGCGAAGCTCCTCGTACGCCTGGATCGGATCGTCGGCGGCGACGAGGCGGTCTCTGAGGTCGTCGCGCAGCGGCTCAAAGGCGGCCACGAAGTCGCCCGTCGCAACCACCCGGTCGATTCCCCGCCCCACCAGCCCGGCGATCTGCTCGGCGGCGGCGGCGTGAAGCGAGTCCGCGTGGTCGCCCAGCTCCCGCATCGTCCCCACCACGGCCACCTTGGCGCCGTCGCTGGGGATGGAGGCCAGCAGCTCGACGGCGGCGCGCAGCGAGGGCGGGTTGGAGTTGTAGCAGTCCGCCAGCACCCCCACGGTGCCCACTCTGCGCCACTCGTTCCTCATCTTTGGTGGCGACATGGCCCCAATTCCGCGCGCCGCATCCGACAGAGAAACCCCGAGCTCCTCGGCGACGCCGAGCGCGAGCAGGGCGTTGCGCACGTTGTGCATCCCGGGGAGCGGCACGTGGATGTCGATGCCGCGGAACCGCCAGGCGGTGCTCCCGTCCGGCCGCACCTCCACCTCGCCCTCCGGCTTCAGCTCCGCGTCGGGGGAGAGGCCGGCGACGCGCACGCAGTCGCGCAGGATGGTGAGGGAGCGCGCCACCAGCTCGGGCGGCTCGTCGGCCACGAAGGCGGTGCCGCCGGGGCGCACGGAGGGGAGGATGGCGAGCTCCTCCTCCAGCACGCCGGCCACGCTCCCGAACCCTTCCAGGTGCTCCTCGCCGATGGAGGTGATCAGCGCCACGTCCGGCTCGGCGATGGCGCCCAGCAGCGCGATCTCCCCCGGCTCGTTGGTCCCTGTCTCGATCACCAGCACCTCCGCGTCTTCCGGCGCGGCCAGGAGGGTGAGCGGGACGCCGACCTGGTTGTTGAGGTTGGCCTCGGTGGCGTGCACCCGGAACTTCACGCCCAGCGCGGCGCGGAGGAGCTCCTTGGTGGTCGTCTTCCCGTTGCTCCCCGCCACCGCCACCACCCGCCCGCTCAGCGCGCGGCGCCGGTGGCGCGCCAGGCGGCCGAGGGCGTGGAGCGTGTCGTCCACCAGGTAGAGCCGCATCCCGGCCGGCTGCACGTCCGGCATCCGCGACACCACCGCCGCCGTCGCTCCCGCGTCCGACGCGACGGCGAGGAAGTCGTGCGCGTCGTAGTTGGCTCCGCGCAGCGCCACGAAGAGCGACCCCTGCGCGATCTTTCTCGTGTCGGTAGAGACGCCGGAGTACTCGGCGTCGCCGTCCTCAGTCCCGCGTGTACCCAGCGCGCGCTCCACCTCGGCGGCAGTCCATCGAAATCCGCTCACACCCATTCCCTGGTCGCAGACGTTGCCCGTTCGGCAAGGATTTCACGCACCACCACGCGCTCGTCGAACGAACGCTTCTCGCGGCCCACGATCTGGTACGTCTCGTGGCCCTTCCCGGCAAGGAGGATGACGTCCTCGTTGGCGGCTTCGAGTAGCGCCCGCCGGATGGCTTCGCGGCGGTCGGAAAGTCGCACGCGGGGTGCACTTCCCATGCCGCGTTCGATGTCGTCCAGGATCTTCTCGGGGTCTTCGGTGCGCGGGTTGTCGGAGGTGACGATGGCGAGATCCGCGCCCTCCGCCGCGATGCGCCCCATCTCCGGCCGCTTGGTGGGATCGCGGTCCCCGCCGGCGCCGAATACGACGATCAGGCGCCCCTGCACGAGGGGCCGGACGGCGGCCAGGGCCCGCTCCAGAGCGTCCGGTGTGTGCGCGTAGTCCGCGAGCACGGTGGCGGATGCGGGCGGGCCGCTGATGCGCTCAAGCCTCCCCGGCACCTGCGGGATCGTGGAGAGTCCCGCCGCGATCTCCTCAGCCGCCCACCCGAGCGACCAGAGCGTGGCCGCGGCGCCCAGCGCGTTGGACACGTTGAAGGTGCCGAAGAGGGGGAGGTTCACCTCCGCGCTCCCGTCGGGGAGGACCAGCGTCCACTCCATTCCGCCGGGGCCCACGCGCACCTTCTCCGCGCGGACGTCGGCGGGGCGCTCCATCCCGAAACGGACCACGCGTTCGGCCTCCACGATGTCCCACGCCGGGTCGTCCGCGTTGATGACCGCGGCGGCCTTGTCCTTGAGCAGCGTGAGGAGGCGGAGCTTGGCGGAACGATACTCCTCCATCGTCCCGTGGTAGTCCAGGTGGTCCTGCGTGAGGTTGGTGAAGAGCGCCGCGTCGAATCGCGCCGCCGCCATCCGCCCCTGGTGCAGCGCGTGCGACGAGACCTCCATCGCCAGCGCGCGCACGCCGCCGTCCGCGAAGCCGCGCAGCCAGCGCGCCGCCTCGATGGGCCCCGGCGTGGTGAGCCCCTCCGTCCCCGGCACCACCTTTCCGCTCGCGTCCAGCGCGCCCAGCGTGCCGACGTACGCCGTGGGCATGCGGCGGGACATCATGTCGCGCAGGATGGCAGCCGTGGTCGTCTTCCCGTTCGTCCCCGTGACGCCCACCAGCGTCAGGTCGTTCCAGGGATCGCCCCACAGTTCGGCGGCGGCGTACGATGCGGCCAGCCGCCCGCTGGTGACGTGGATCTGCGGGAAGGCGAGGTTGTCGTCGCGGCGCTCCACTGTCGCGCCGGCCGCGCCCTGCGCGACGACGTCGGCCAGGTAGCGGTGCCCGTCGCCCTCGGTGCCCGCGATGGCGCAGAAGAGGTCGCCCGGGCCCACCTTGCGCGAGTCCGCCGAGGCGCTGGCGACCAGGCGCGCCGCGTCGTCCGCGGAGAGGCGCGCGTCGCTGGCGAGGAGCCCCTCGCGCTCCAGCCGCGCTTCGATCGCGCCGAGCGTCGTCATCAGCGCTCCGCCCCCACCACCACGACGGTGCCGCCGCGCGGCTGCACGGCGCCCGCCGCCGGGCGGGTGCCCTTTACCGTGCCCGCGCCCTGCACGCGCACCTGGAAGCCGAGCGCGTGCAGGCGGCGCACGGCGTCGCGCAACGAAAGACCCGCCAGCTCCGGCACCGGCACCGGCTCGCGCTTCGGCGCCGCGGCCTGCACGGCGCCCCGCGGAAGCGAGTCGAAGACGTACGTCCCCTCGCCGCCGGAGGAGCGCGGACGGCGCTGAACAGGCTGCTGCGGCGCCGGCTGCGACGGCGTGGGGATGCGCGTGGCGAGGAGGGCGCGCCGGTCCAGCGAGGGCGAGCGCGCCGCCAGGATCGCCTGCAGCGTGGCGCGCGTCACCGGCGCCGCCGTGAGCCCGCCGTAGTAGTCGCCGCGCGGACGGTCCAGCTTCACGAAGATGACGAGCTGCGGGTCGCGCGCCGGGAAGTACGACACGAAGCTGGCGTTGTACTGCCCCGCCTCGTAGCGCCCGTTGGCCCCCGTGCGCCGCGCCGTCCCCGTCTTCCCCGCGACCTCGAACGTCGAGAGCGCCGCCGCCTTCGCGGAGCCGTCGGAGACCACCGTGATGAGCACGTCGCGCAGCGCGTCCGTCACCGAGGCGGGGACGGCGCGGCGCACCACGCGCGGCTCCATCTTCCACCGCGTGCCACCGTCGGGCCCGCGCGTCTCGCGCAGGAGGTGGGCTTCCATCAGGTTGCCGTGGTTGGCAAGCGCGCCGTACGCCATCGCCATCTGCACCGGCGTGACGGAGACCTCGTAGCCGGTGGCGAGCGAGGCGGCCGTCATCTTGGACCAGCGCGCGGGGCGCGGCAGCCGTCCGCCCGACTCCACCGGGTACTCCACGCCCGTCGGCGTGCCGAAGCCGAAGTCGCGCAGGTTCGCGTACTGCTCCGCCGGGCTAAGCTTCGGCACCATCTTCACCATCGCGATGTTGCTGGACACGCGCAGGGCATCGCGCAGCGACAGCGTTCCGTACGGGTGCACGTCTGTGTGGATGCGGCCATGGGGGTCGGCCCAGCGCCCGTTCTCGGCGAAGATCTGGTCGTTGAGCGATGCGTGGCGCCCGGCCAGGAGGTTGGCGATGAAGAAGGGCTTGATGATGGAGCCCGGCTCGTACGGCTCCACGAACGCCGCCAGCCCGCTCGATCCCTTGCGCCGCGACACCGCCGCCAGGATCTCCCCCGTGCGCGGCTCGGTGAGCAGGAGGTCGCCGCCGGAGGCGTTGGTGTTGCGGATCGCCTCGTCCAGCGCCGCGTCCGCGATCTCCTGGAGGTCGAAGTCCAGCGTCAGGTAGACGTCGCCGCCGTCGCGCGGGGGCGCCACGGGGAGCGAGACCGCCGACTCCTTGCGGCCGCGCCCGTTGCGGCGCTGGATGCTGAAGCCGTCCGCGCCGCGCAGCACGGAGTCCATCGCCTGCTCGATCCCGCCCAGCGCCCGCCCGTCCGCCGAGACCGTGCCCATCACCTCGCGCCCCACGTCGCCCTGCGGATAGAAGCGCTCCAGCTGTCGCGACAGGTGCAGCCCGCGCATCTCGCCCAGCTTGCGGCGCTGCTCCACGGTGAAGCGGCCGGGGAGCACGACCCACTTGCGGCGCGTGTCGGTCGCGCGCCGCGCCGCGGATTTCGAGAGCCCCAGCGCATCCACGAGCCGCTTCGTCACCTCGCGCCGGTCGGTGATCTCCGCCGGGGCAACGGCCACCTCGTACGTCTCGCGGGTGAGCGCCAGCGGCACGCCGTCGCGGTCGTAGATGGCGCCGCGGCGCGCGGGAAGCGGCACGCGCGCCTGCTGCTGGCTGGCGGCCTCCGCCTTCCACTCCGCCCCCTGAAAGCCCTGGAGCTGCACGGCGCGCCCCACCACCAGCAGCGCGGCCACGCCGAACGACGCCAGGAGGAGCTTCTGCCGCCCGGCGATGCGCTCGGGCGAGGTGAGGGCGGGGCGGGTGCGCTTGGCGCTCAAGGGGCCTCCGGCGGCGCCGGGGTGGTGGCGGGAACGGGGAGCATCACGATCTCTTCGTCGCGCGCTACGTGCATCCCCAGGCGCTCGCGCGCCACGCGGGTGATGCGGGCGCGGGTCTGCAGCGCCTGGATACGGTTGGTGACCTCGACGCGCTCGGCCTCGGCCTGCGAGAGCTCGGCGCGCACGGCGGAAAGCTGGCGCTCTCGCTCGTAGCCCACCGTCTGCCGCCACACCACCGACGCCAGCGCGCCCAGCATCACCAGGATGAAGAAGACGCGGCGCAGCGCACCCCGGCGGCGCGCGCGGCGCTCGCTGCGGTCGGCCGGCGGCGGGTCCCACGGGTTGGCGCCGGGGCGCACCGCGGCGAGCACGGCGGAGCTCACGCGCGCCTCCACGCCCGCAGCCGGACGGAGCGCGCGCGCGGGTTGCGTGCGACCTCGGCCGGCGAGGCGGAAACGGGCTTGCGGGTGAGCGTCTCGCCCAGCGCCACGCCGCGGCAGTTGCACATGGGCATCTGCGGCGGGCAGATGCAGTCCTGGCTCCACTCACGGAACGCGTTCTTCACCAGCCGGTCCTCGAGGGAATGGTACGACATCACGGCGAAGACGCCCCCCGGCGCCAGCGCCTCGCGGAAGCTCTCCAGCGCCCGCTCCAGCGACGGGATCTCGTCGTTGACGGCGATGCGCAGCGCCTGGAAGATGCGGGCCTTGTCCGCCGCCTCGATCCTCCCGCCCAGCCCCCGCCGCATCGCCTCCACCAGCCGGTCGCTCGTATCCACCGGCGCCTCCTGCCGCATCTCCGCGATCACCTTCGCCAGCCTGCGCGACTTGCGCTCCTCGCCGAAGCGGTAAAAGAGGTTCGCCAGCTCCTCCTCGTCCAGCGCGGCCAGCAGGTCGGCGGCGCTGGGCTCGCCGGCGGTGCCCTGCGCCATGCGCATGTCCAGCGGCGCGCCGGGGCGAAAGGTGAAGCCGCGCGCGTCCGCGTCGATCTGGTGCGACGAGATCCCCAGGTCCAGCAGCACGCCGCTCAGCGTCCCCGGCTCCACTCCCGCCGCCTCCACCGCGTCCGCGAAGTTGGCCCGCACCCGCCGCGCCCGCTCGCCGAAGCGCTCCAGCCGCGCCCCCGCCTCCGCCAGCGCGTCCGGATCGCGGTCCACTCCGATCAGCCGCGCCTCCGCCCCGCGCTCCAGCAGCGCCTCCGCGTGCCCGCCGCCGCCCAGCGTGCCGTCCAGGAAGAGGCCACCGCGCTCCGGCCGCAGCAGCTCCATCGCCTCCTCCACCAGGACGGGGGCGTGGTACGTCGTGTCGTAGCTCACGCGGCGTTGCGCATGGAGGTGGCGCGGGTGACGGTGCTTCCGCAGGCGCGGCAGCGGCACCACTCCGCGCCGGCCCACCCGGCGAGCGCGGGGAGCACCAGGTAGGGGCCCAGGTGCCGGTCCGCGGCGCATGCCAGGACGGGCTCCGCCAGGGGGGCGAAGTTGAAGATGTGCGGCTCGGTGGTCACGTGGCGAGGCCCGGGAAGGGGTAGGCTAGCCGAAGATCTGGTGCATGAAGCGCGCGGCGTCCGGCACGGGCGCCTCCGTGGCGGCGTTGAAGCGCGCCGGGTCCCAAAGCTCGATGCGGTCGATGGCGCCCACCACCAGCGTGGCCCCGGCGATCCCCACCGCTTCCATCAGCCGCTGGGGCACCAGGATGCGCCCCTGCTTGTCCGGCACGACTTCGCAGGCGTTGGCCGTGACCTTGAGGACCCAGGGGCGGGCCTGCGGCTGCAGCCGGAGCACCTCCCGCAGGCGCCCCTCCACCTCGGCCCAGGCGGACCGGGGGTACAGCGTGAGCGCGTCGGGGAAGACGTGCACCAGCACGAAGGGCTGGTCCTGGCCTTCGCGCCGGAAGGAGGCGGGGAGGCTGAGGCGGCCCTTTTCGTCGACGTTGTGCTGGAAGCTTCCCAGGAAGCCGGTCATTCGATCCGTGTGCGAAGGCACCCCGCGGCGTCCCACTCTTCCCCACTTCATCCCACGTGGCCCCAACCTAACGCGTTTCCCGGCAAGGTCAAGGAGAAGATGTGCCGAAGGTGTCTGGCGGGGTTCTTGCTCCCCGGCGCCCGCGCAGCCCCACACCACGCCGCCCGGAGCGCCGCCTTGCACCTGGAGATCGTCATCAACCCGTCCACCCCCGCCGCCGTCGAGGCGATCCGGCGCGGGGTCGAGTCGCTGCGCGAGGCTGGCCACCAGGTGCGCGGGCACATCACCTTCGAGGCGGGCGACGCGCGCCGCTTCGCCACGGAGGCCGCGGAGCGCGGCGCCGAGGTGGTGGTGGCCGCCGGCGGCGACGGCACCATCAACGAGGTGGTGAACGGGCTGAACGACTGGGCGGAAGCCGGCGGGCACGACGAACTGCCGCGCCTGGCGGTGATCCCGCTGGGCACGGCCAACGACTTCGCGGGGGGCCTGCGCGTCCCCAAGGATCCGGAGGAGGCGCTCGCGGTGGCGGTGGAGGGGAAGGGCTACCCGGTGGACCTTGCGGCGCTGAACGGGCGCTGCTTCCTCAACGTCTCCAGCGGCGGCTTCGGCGCCGAGGCGACCGACGAGGCGTCGGACGAGCTGAAGCGCATGCTGGGCCCGATCGCCTACGTGGTGACGGGAGTGAAGAAGTTCGTGACGCTCACCCCGTGCAAGGCGCGCTTCACCTCCGGCCGCGAGGTGCTGCACGACGGCGACTTCCTGATCTTCGCCGTGGGCAACGCGCAGCGCACCGGCGGCGGCGTGCGCCTCACCTCCGAGGCCGACCTATCCGACGGCCTGCTCGACGTCTGCATCGTGGAAGCGATGACGCACATGGAGTTCGTGCGCATCGCCCCGCAGCTCCGCGCCGGCAACCACGTGGAGCACGAAAAGGTGGTCTACCGCAAGGTGCGCAGCGTGACGGTGGAGGCGGAGGTGGATCTGAGCGTGAACGTGGACGGCGAGCCGGTCTCCGCCCGCCGCTTCGAGTACCGCATGCTCCCCCGCCAGATCACCGTGATGGCGCCCGGCCCGCCGGATGGGGCGGAGGGGTAGGGCTCGCGGGGGCCCCCTCCCCCGCTCGTCACCTCGCGGCCCCTCCCCCAAAACTGCCTGGGGGAGGGGCGTTTTGCGTGCATCCGCGCGCGTGACCTGACGCTTGCTCTACGCACAGGGGGCGCGATTCATCGCGCCCACCCTCCGCGTGACCCGACGCTCGCTTTACACACAGATCCCGTAGGGGCAGACCCACGTGTCTGCCCTCCCTCGCCCCAACCGCGATCTCCGCCCCGGGCACCCGAACCCGTAGGGGCCGCCCCACGTGGCTGCCCGTGCCCGCCGCCACACCGATGCCCGTTTGACTCCCCGCCCGCCCCCGCTCTACCTTTCCGCCCTAGACGCACCACGCAAAAGCACACCCGAAAGCCCAACGCCATGCCCATATATCCGCTGCGCAAACTGGACCCCGCCGCCGAGGCGACCGCGCTGTACGACCGGTGGCTCGGGGAGCTGCAGGAGGCGCTGGCACGCGGCGACGACCGCTGGGAGCTGTGCCGCCAGACCCTCACCGCGCTCTGGTATCCGGGAATGGCCGGCGTGGACCCGCGCAACCTCCCGCTCGCGGTACAGGCATCGCTGGCGCAGATGGACGCGCGCAACGTCACCCTGGAGCCGGAGTACTACGCCGAAGTGGACGTGGAGCGCTTCAACGAGCGCAAGCCGCTCCTCTGGATGTGGCAGATGTTCGACCGCAGCCCCATGGGCGGCAACGTGCACCTGGGCGTGCACTTCCGCCGCGCGCTGGCGCCGTACCTCTTCAAGCGCGTGGGCAAGAACTTCAAGTGCTTCCACTTCGTCGAGTTCACCTACGGCTACAACCTGGAAGTGGGCGACGACGTGGTGGTGCACCGCAACGTGCTTCTGGACGACCGCGGCGGGATCGTGCTGGGGAACGGTGTGTCGATCTCCGACTACGCCAACATCTACTCCCACACGCACTCCATCGTGGACCAGCGCGACGTCAGCAACCTGCAAACGGTGCTGGGGGACGGCGTGCGCATCACCTACCACGCCACGGTGCTCGCCGGCACGCACGTGGGGGAGAACGCGATGGTGGGGGCGATGGCGGTGGCCACCAAGGACGTGCGCCCCTACCACGTCAACGTGGGCATCCCCGCCAAGTCGGTGCGGGTGAAGCCCAACGCGCCACCCGAGGTGTACAAGGTGACGCTCCGCAGCGAAGGGACCGCCTCCGGGGCATCCGCCGCGGGAGAAGGGTGAGCGGCGCAACCACACGAGGCCAGCAGACCATGAGCGATACCACCACCGTGCCGGTGGAGACCACCGATCCCGTCAACGCCCGCATCCTGGCCGTCTCCGAGGACCGGGTGCAGGGGTTCCAGGACGAGCCGTTCCAGGAGATCGCCCGCCTCAGCGAGGTGGACCTGGAGACGGTGCTGGAGCGCATCCGCGCGATGCTCGCATCGGGCACCATCCGCCGCGTGCGGCAGACGCTGATGGCCACCAACCTGGCCCCCGGCGCGCTGGTGGCGTGGCAGGTGCCGCCCGAGCGGCTGGACGACGCCTTTGAGTACATGTTCCGCGAGGACCCGTTCTCCGGCCACGTCGTCATCCGCTCCACCGACCGCGAGACGCAGGGTTCGAAGTACCGGCTGTGGACGACGCTCAAGGTGCCGCAGGGCTTTTCGATGGAGAAGCACGCGCGCTTCCTGATGGAGCGCACCGGCGCCCTCGCCTACAAGCTCCTCCCTGCGCACAAGCTCTTCGCGCTCGGCGTGGGCCACGTACGCCGGCGCGGCCTGGAGCCCGGCGCGCGCTCCGAAGAGCTGGGCCAGGTGCTCGACACCAACATCGTGGAGCTGTCCGAGCTCGAGTGGCGCATCCTCGAGGCCCTGAAGCGCGAGTTCGCCGCCGAGGAGATCACCGACCACCCGTGGACCGCGCGGGCGGAGGAAGCGGGCGTGCCGCTGGAGCAGTTCCTCCAGATCGCGCGCGACCTCAACCGGCGCGGAGTGATCGGCCGCTTCTCCACCTTTCTGGAGCACTACAAGCCCAACGCTGCCGGGGAGCGGGTGACGCGCTACAACGCCCTCTTCCACTGGCGCGTGCCGCAGGGGCGCGAGCTGGATGCAGGGCGCGAGGTGGGCCGCCACTTCGTGATGACGCACGCCTACTGGCGCGAGGGCGGGCCGGAGTTCGGCGGCGTCAACATCATGGGCGTGGCGCACGGCACCGAAAAGGAGATGGTGCTCGCCCACAAGGCCGCCATCGACCAGCACCTGGAGGAGGCGGGCATCCCCGTCGGCTACACCAACGTCTTCTGGGGCGGGCGCAGCGAGATCAAGCCGTCCGAGATCTCCCCCTTCGCCTACGCGGAGTGGTGCCGCCGCAACGGGATGGACCCCGAGGCGATGCGCTGACGCGACCCGGCCGGAGAAACAGTCGAGTGAGGCACGGAGAGGATGTTTCTCTCCGTGCCTCCGCTCGTATGGGCATCGAATGGGATAAGTTGTTGGTTTTGACAGGCATGGGCGCGGGGCTTACATTCCGGCGTCCTTGACCGGACCCTGAAAGCCGACTCGTGTAAATCACCGGGAATTGCAGATATGGAACTTCGCGAATTCTTCAACGAAGACGCGATCCAGCTCGACCTCAAAGGCGAGAGCAAGGATGAGATCCTCAAGGAGCTCATCGCCCTGCTCAAAGTCGACGAGAAGTCGCAGGGGATCCTCTTCAAGATGCTGAAGCGCAGGGAAAACCTGGGCTCCACCGGGATCGGCAGGGGAATCGCCATCCCCCACTGCCGCTCGCTGGTGGTGAACCGGCTGCGCGTGGCGTTCGGCCGCAAGACGTCGGGGGTGGACTTCAAGGCCATCGACGAGCAGCCGGCGCGCTACTTCTTCATGATCGTGGCGCCGCCGCTGGAGGTGTCCAACCAGTACCTGCCCGTGCTGGGCAAGATCGCGCAGTTCTCCAAGGAGCCGGACGTGTCCACCCGGCTCGACCAGCTCACCAATCCTTTGGAATTCCTCGCGCTCCTTCAGGAGAAGGGCGTCTGAGGCGCGGAGAGTCCCACGTATGCACCCCCAGTTGGAAGCATTGCTGGAGATCCAGGACCTGAAGACGCAGCGCCGCGAGCTGGGGGAGACCTCGTCGCGCGACGTGCAGGAAGCCGTCTTCGGGCTGAGCACCGACGTGGCGCTCACCATCCTGGACGAAAAGATCGCGGAGATGGAGGAGGCGCTGGCCCCCGAGGTCCGCAGCCGCTACCGCCGGATCGCGAACAAGCAGCCCCGCGTGGTGGTCCCGGTCATCCGGGGCACCTGCTACGGCTGCTTCGTCCAGATCCCCACCGCCCTAGCCTCCGACGCGGACCGGAACGAGGAAGTGCGCTCGTGCCAGAGCTGCGGGCGGTTTCTGTATCTGATCGACTGAACTGAAGTGCCCAGTGCCCAGTGCCTAGTGCCCAGTGCTCAGTTACTAGGCACTTGGCACTAGGCACTAGGCACTGGTAGTTGCAGCGAAGCCGGCCGGGATCTCGATCCACGGCCGGCTTCACTGTCTTCGGAAGATGGGGGGGATGAAGCGCGAGCGCTTCGTGGGGTTGGCGACGATGATGCGGATCAGGTCCGGCTCGCGCCGGTCGCCCACCACCAGCTCGCAGTAGTAGAGCCCCGAGGGGGCGCGCCTTCCGTTCAGGTCCCGGCCATCCCAGTAGGCCACCTTGCGGCCCGGCTCCGTGTAGCGGAGCCCCTGCACGCGCACGTCCCGGCCGCGGGGATGCCCGACCGCCTTGGGGATGGCGATCAGCTGACGAAACATGTTGACGATTCGGATGGTGACGACCCGGGGCTCGCCATCCTTGAACAGGCCTTCCTCCAGGTAAAACGGGATGTATGTATCCGGGTTTGGCGGATTGGGGTAGTTCTGCTCCAGCCGGTAGCCCTTGGACGGCACCACCGGGGCCCGTTCGTCGGGGTCCTGCCCCCATAGCCCGGGGGGGAGCCCCAGCCCGAAGAGCGCCAGGAGCAGGAGCAGAACCGGGGGTGCACGCAGCATCAGCACCTCATTCGGTCCGTGGATCGCGCTCGGTGTGCTCCTCCGGAATCGCGGGGGTTCGTACAGGGTTTCGTTGTGAGTATACCGGAACCGCGCCGGGCCGGTCAAGCCGAATGCAGCCGGGCGAGTGAACTGGCTGCAACAACAGCACAAAG
>DASWNZ010000268.1:0-11161 GCA_036398975.1 Longimicrobium sp. | reverse complement strand
GGGGGGGGGGGGGGGGGGGGCGCCCCTCCCCCGCTCGTGAACTCGCGGCCCCTCCCCCAAACTGCGGGGGAGGGGCGGTTTGCGCGTGCATCGGTGCGCGGCGGCGGGGGGCGTGGCGCCATCCAAAAGATCAAGGCTGATCTGGGGCCTTTTCGCCTTGATCAATTGATGAATCTTGGCTGCGGGCCGGCAGCATCTTTCTCCCCGCTTCGAGATATCCAGCGTGAAGCTCAGCCGTAAGTGCGATCTCGGTCCCGTTCAGTCGGACACTTGGCTCGCCTGCGAGTAGTGCATTCAACTCGTTCGCGATGAGTACCGATGAATGTTGCAATTCCTCGCGCATTGGCCCAGGATCGATTCCGGCATCAGCCAACCCGTTTGTGAACTGCACAGCCGCATCTAGAGCTTCGAGCTTCCGCGGGATCGACGAAATCTTCCCTTCGCGGGTGAAATTCCGGTGGAGATAGTTCACACTACGCTCTACCAGAGAAACCATCAGCGTTATCACACGCGACTCGCCGAACAGCTTTAGCCAGACGCTACCGGAAGCGAAGTGCGCTACCCGTAGTGGGTGCTCACCTGTGTCCACGTTCAACACGCGGCAGAGGGTGTCGTACAACTCTACGATCGCTTCAAACTGCCGAGTTATGCGCGCAAATTCCGAGTGTGACGCTAGATGGAGTTCGAACACGGATTCGCCGGGCGCAATAGCGCCCTCTTCACCGAAACCCTCTTCGATGGTGACCAACACCGGGATAAGGGTGTTTCTTGCATCCGCCACATCCCCGCCGGCTGCAAGAACCCCCATTGCACTTGAGATGTCGTAGCTACTCACCAAAGTCTCGTACGCCTCGTGAAACACGTGCAGAGCTTCAACCATCTGCTTAACCTCGAGGCGGACGTGTTCCGGGACTCGGAACTGTAGATCAGAAAGCCTCGCAATCTGGCTCTCCATTACCCGGAAAAGCACGCTTGGGCGGGAGCGTCGCATTAGGGTAATGACGTGGCCCAACCTTACCACTACAGCGTCCGCACCTTGCTCGTGTGCGGTAGGGTTCCGCTCCCCCGCTAAGACGTTCGCCGCATCCCAAAGAATATCATCGCGCTTCTGAGCTAGTTCTTGAGTAAGGCCGGAGATTTCATCGGCCTCATCAAAAAATATTGCCAGCATGCTACGCGTTGCGTCGAGTACATCTAGAGTGTAAGCAGCCATAATCCTCGAATTTTGACGTAAGTACATTTCTCTTCAGCACCCGGCCAGCGTCACGCACCCACTCTCCTTGAACCCCCGCGGCTCCAGCTGGATCGTCAGGTGGTGCAGGCCGAAGCGGTCGTGCAGCAGGCGGTGCAGGTCGGCGAGGATGTCGGCGGAGGGGCGGCGCTCGTGGCGCTCGCCGACGATCACGTGGCCGCTCATGGCTTCCATGCCGCTGGTGATGGTCCAGACGTGCAGGTCGTGCACCGCCTCGACGTCGTCCACCTGGAGCATGGCGGCGCGCACCTCGTCCAGATCAATGTGCGTGGGGGTGCCTTCAAGAAGGACGGAGACGCTTTCCCTGAGGAGGCCCCAGGAGGCGTAGATCACCAGGGCGCCGATGAGGACCGACACGGCCGGGTCGGCCCAGTACCAGCCGAACGCCCACACCGCGGTGCCGCCCGCGATGGCGCCCACGCTCCCCAGCGCGTCAGTGAGCATGTGCAGCCAGGCGCCGCGCACGTTCAGGTTCTCGCCGCGGCCGCCGTGGAGCACCCACATCCCGATCAGGTTCACCAGCAGCCCGCCCACCGCGATCCACATCACCAGCGCGCCCTGCACCGGCTGCGGGTCGTTCAGGCGCTGGAACGCCTCCACGAAGATGAAGAGGGAGATCGCGATCAGCGTGCTCGCGTTGGCGAGCGCGGCCAGGATCTCGGTGCGGTGGTAGCCGTAGGTGCGGCGCGCGTTGGCGGGGCGGCGCCCGATCCACGCCGCAAAGAGCGCGAGCGCCAGCGCGCCGACGTCGGAGAGCATGTGCCCCGCGTCGGCGAGGAGGGCGAGCGAGCCGGCAACCCAGCCGCCCACCGCCTCCGCCACCATGTACGCCGCCGCCAGCACCAGCACGACCGCCAGCCGGCGCTGGCTGCCCTGCGCGTGTCCGTGTCCGTGGTGGTGTCCCGCGCCCATGGCCGTTCGCGTCAGGTGGAAAGGTGCGGCTGCGGTGCGCGCTTCCTCCACCCCTGCACCACGAGAAAGATCCCCACGGCGATCATCAGGAGGGAGAGCGTCTGGCCCATCGTCAGCGGGCCGAGCACGGTGCCGAGCTCGTCAGCCTTGTCGGTGAACTGCGCGTCCGGCTGGCGAAAGAGCTCGATGAAGGTGCGCGCCACGCCGTACCCCAGCATGAACACGCCGCCAAAGAACCCCGCGCCCAGCGGGTGCCCGCGCCGCGCCGACCAGCGGTACGCCAGCCAGAGGATCACCCCGAGGATCAGCCCCTCGCCGAGCGCCTCGTAGAGCTGCGACGGGTGGCGCAGGGGGACCTGCGCGCGCACCGCGTCCCAGTGGCCGCTCTCGAAGGCGTCGCGGATGATCCGCTCGCGCTCCTGCAAACCCGTGCCGCTGCCCAGCAGCTCGGAGGCCCTGGGATCGGTCGGGAAGCGCACCGCCCACGGCACGTCCGGCCCGGCGACGCGGCCGTACAGCTCGGCGTTGACGAAGTTGGCGACGCGCACGGTGAAGATGCCGGGGCACACGCCCAGCGCCAGCGCGTCGCCCAGGTTCAGGAAGCGCGCCCCGTGCTTCCGCGCGAACCAGGCGCCCGCCACGATTACGCCGAGCAGTCCGCCGTGGAAGGCGAGCCCGCCCTCCCAGATGCGGATGATGGAGAGCGGGTTGGCGGCGAAGCTGGAGAAGTCGTAGAAGAGGATGTAGCCGAGGCGCCCCCCGAGGATGACGCCGAGCATGAGGGCGAAGATCAGGTCGCCCACCGCGTCGGGATCAAGCTTCAGGAAGCGCCTCTGTGCCAGGCGCCGCAGGATGTAGTACGCCACGCCGAACCCGGCCATGTACCCAAGCCCGTACCACCGCACGTCCAGCGGCCCGGGGAGGTCGATCGCGACGGGATCGATGAACGGGTAGCGTATCTCCAGCACCGGGAGGGGCTAGCGGCGCGCCGTCGCGATCTTCGCCTCGGCCTCGGACAGGCGCATCTCGATGATGGAGCGGTCCATCGTCCCTTCCTTGGTGTCCTTGAGCATCTCGCGGTACAGCTCCGCGGCGCCCTGCCAGTTCCCCGCCCCTTCCTGGAGGATGGCGGCTTGGGTGAGCGCTCCGGCGCGCTGGAAGTCCATGCGGGAGGTGGCCGCGGCGTCGCGGTACGCCTGGATGGCGCCGGCGCGGTCACCCGTGCGGGCCAGCACCGATCCCAGCATCAGCTGCCCCTGGTACTTCAGGTATCCGCCCGAGCCGGCGACTTCGCGGGCGTGCGGGAGCGCGCGGGCGGCCTGGTTGGCGTCCAGGTAGAGCCCGGCGAGCTCCAGGCGCGCCTCCTTCCCCTCGTTGGTGCCGCCGTACTGCGCCACGAACGCCTCCAGCTGCGTCGTCCGCTGCGGCCCCTGCGCGTTGCCGGCGGTGAGCTCCAGGTACGCCACCGAGGCCCTGGACGCGTTGCTGCGCTGCATGAGGAAGTAGCCCACGGCGAGCAGCATCAGCACGGCGAGGGCACCGGCCACCGTCACGATCCGGCGGATGTTCCGCTTGGCCCACTCCGCGACTTCGGCGGCGCGCATGGCGAACGCGTCGTCGGACTGGTGCGCGGCGGTGGGGCGGCGGGTACGGGCGACGGAGGGCGAAGCCATGCAGTCCTCGGAATGGAGTTGCGGCAGCGGCGCGATTTCGGCCGAAGCGCCTGGTTGCACCGGAAACGGCGAAGGGTGCACGCCGCCACCCGGCGGGTGCACAGAAACCGAAAATTAGCGCCGCGCTTGGAGTTGTGTCAACTGCATCACACAGAGGGCACAGAGGGAACTACAAGGCAGAGGAGAACCCCTTCGCGGTTCTTTCGGTACCCCTCTGCGTCTCTGTGCGATCTGCCGGAACCCTGGCATCGCCCCGGATCATCCGCGCCGGATAGATCCACTCCAGCAGCGGCGAGGTCATGAAGGTAGTCACCAGCGCCATCAGCACCATCATCGCGAACAGCGCGGGGGAGATCACCCCGATGTCCAGGCCGATGTTGAGGATGACCAGCTCCATCAGCCCGCGCGTGTTCATCAGCACCCCGACCGCGCCGGCCTCGCGCCAGCTCATCCCCGTGAAGCGGGCGGCCAGCGTGGAGCCGCCCCACTTCCCCGCCACGGCCACCAGGATGATCAGCGCGGCGTACCCCCACATCTCCGCCCCCTCCAGCAGCCCGAATGCGGTGCGCAGGCCCGTGAAGGCGAAGAAGAGCGGGAGGAGGAGGACCACCGTCACGTCCTCCAGCTTTTCGGTGAGGGCGTGGACGAAGCGCTCCCCCTTGGGCATCACCGCGCCCGCCAAAAAGGCGCCGAACAGCGCGTGGATCCCCAGGTACTCCGTCACCCACGCGGAGGCGAGGCCCAGGAGGAGCACGCCGCCGAGCAGATCCTGCGTCAGCTTGCCGTGCCGGTGGAAGGCGCCCTCCAACCGCGCCAGCACAGGCCGCACGAGCCCCAGCATCACCGCCACGAAGGCCGCCGAGCCAGCCAGCGTCACCCAGAGCGAGTGCGCGCCCGTGCCGCTCCGCACCACGGCCACCACGCCGGCGAGGATGCACCACGCCGTCACGTCGTCCACCGCCGCGCAGGCGATGGCCACCGCCCCCACGCGCGTCTTCGTGAGCCCGCGCTCGGTGAGGATGCGCGCCAGCACGGGGAACGCCGTTACGCTCATGGCCGCGCCCATGAAGAGCGCGAAGCCGGTGAAGGTGACGCTGTCGTCCGACAGGCGCGGGTAGAGGAGGAGCGAGAGGAGCGCGCCGAGGAAAAAGGGCGCCACGATGCTGGCGTGGCTCGTCACCACCGCCGTGTGGCTCTTGCCGCGCAGCAGCTTGGGATCGAGCTCCAGCCCGACCAGGAACATGAAGATCAGCAGCCCGATCTGGCTGATCGAGTTCAGGAAGCCGAGCGACGCCGCCGGAAAGAGGCGCGCCGAGATCTCGGGCGCCGCCCACCCGAGCAGCGACGGCCCCAGGAGGATCCCCGCCACCATCTCGCCCACGACCTGCGGCTGGTGGATGCGGCGGAAGAGGAGCCCCACCAGCCGCGCCGCCACCAGCACGACGCCGATCTGGACGAGGAGAAGGAGAAGGTTCGGCATCAGTGCTGCGCCGCCTTTCGCCCCGGCTTCGGCGCGCGCGAGGCATCGAACGGGATCGGCGGGCAGTGCTCACCCCCGACGGTCGCGGCGCCCTTCATCCGCCCGGGCGCCGCCGTGAGATCGAGGACGGCGCGCAAGGTCGTACCCTGCACAGGATCACAGTACTCCGTGTGGGTGATCGGAAGCCCGCCGTTCCTCAGCTCGAGCGTGTCGCCGCGCGATTTGCCCCGCAGCTGGATCCCACCCCTCACCGGCAGCACGAGCGACAGGTGCTCGCCCGACTGCTGCACGACGAAGGTGGCCCCCGCGAGCGGCCCCGCCCCGATCCGCCACTCGCCGCCGATGGCGTGCGGCGCGCGCAGGTCGCGCCCGGCGTGCAGCACACCGAGCACCCCCGCGATCGGGAGGAACACCATCATCACGTACGTAAGAAGAGACTTCACCGGAATGGGCCGAAAGGTGGGCGTCTTGAGCGGCGGGAAAGTGCCCCGGCGGCGCGCGCGTGTCAACGAGGGGCCGGATGCTTTTACATCGCTGCACGATACAACGTCTCTTGATGCAACGATTCACGATGCATCGCGTGTCGATATTCCTCGTACGCGGCGCGGCGGGTGATCGCCGGGCGACGCATCGCCGGGGGGTAAATCCCCCGGCTGAAACGACGGGAAGCCCGCTGAAGCGGGCTGGTGGGCGTGGGGTCCCGGCGCCCCCCATTTTGTCATCCTGAGCGACGCGCTGCACCGCCCTCACCCCGGCCCCATACTCTGGCGCGGAGCGAAGGATCTACTACGCGTGACTGGAGGACGGCTCGCGGGCCTCTTGCCTCGCCAGCTAGATCCTTCGCTCGCCGCAGGAGTACGGCGCACGGTAGGTATCCGTCGGGCGGCTCTCTCAGGATGACAGAAATCCGTCATCTAGAGCGACGCGCCTCGCCGGCCTTGCAGAATCGCCCTCCAGCGCGGTACCCTGCCGATTGCGGAATGCGATTGCGCAGGAGAAGCCCACCCGTGGAGAAGCGTACTTGATCGACTTCCACAGCCACCTCGTACCCGGCGTGGACGACGGCGCGGCCGACGTGGAGCAGGCGCGCGCGGCGATCGCCGAGATGCGCGGCCACGGGGTGCACACCGCCATCACCACGCCGCACCTGAGCGGCGCGCTGACGGCGCACCCCGAGGAGCTCCGCGCGCGGCTGGACCAGGTGGAGGCGGCGTGGAAGGAGGTGCGCGCCATCGCCGCCGCGGAGGAGCCGGCGCTGCGGCTGGAGCTCGGCGCCGAGGTGATGCTGAACACGGATACCCCCGATCTCTCCGACCCGCGCACCCGGCTGGCGGGGACCCCGTTCGCGCTGGTCGAGTTCCCGCGCATGCTGGTGCCGGTGACCGCGGAGCAGACCCTTTCGTACCTCCTAGAGCGCGGGTGGACGCCGATCGTGGCGCATCCCGAGCGCTACCCGAACCTCCACGAGGAGCTTCGCGATGCCGCGGAGTGGCGGCGGATGGGCGCCCGCCTGCAGGTGAACGCGGGGTCGCTGCTGGGCCGCTTCGGAAGGGAGGCGCAGGCGCGCGCATGGCGGCTGCTGCGGCTCGGCTGGGTGGACTACCTGGCCAGCGACTACCACGCGCGCGGCCGTCTGGCACTGTCAGGCGCGCGCGACCTGCTCCGCTCGCGCGGCGGCGAGGAGCAGGCAGGGCTCCTCCTGGAGACCAACGCCGCCCGCCTCCTGCAGGGCGAGCCACCGCTGGATGTGCCGCCGCTGGAGGTGCCGCCGCCGCTCTGGAAGCGCCTCCTGGGGCTGGAGGGGTAGATCCGAGGGAACGGTTCCCGCGTACTGCTGACGACGGAGCCCTCCCACATCCTACCCGAATCCGCATGCAGCCATCGACCCGCATCCCCATTCCGGGGTACTCCCTCCATGCGCCCGGCGAGGCGGATGCGCGCGCGGCGCTCCAGCGCGTCTTCGGCGCGGAGCGCGGCGGCGAGCGCTGGTCCGAGGCGTGCCGCGCCGCCGGGCTGCAGGTGGGCCGGGTGGAGCACGGCCCACCGTTCGAGCGGGCCATCCAGGCGCTCTCCGCACAGGGCGGCCCCACCGCTGTCGTCGCGCGCTCGATGGAGATCCGCCTGCGCACCTATGCCCGCCTCGCCGCCAATGTCGCGGCAACCGCCGCCGGAGCCCCGCGATGAACGCACACGATCCGCTGTACGACGCCGCGCGGCTCCAGGAGATCGCGGACCTGGACCTCCTCTCGCCAGACATCGACCCGATCCTGGCCGAGGTGGCCGCGAAGGCGGCGGCCCAGCTGGGGCTCCCCGTCTCGCTGATCAGCGTGGTGCTGGACGAGGCGCTGCACGTGGCCGGCTCGCACGGCATCGACGGGCTCTGGCTGGCCGAGACGCGTGGGCACCCGGTGGAGTGGTCGTTCTGCGCCACCTCGGTGCGCACCCGCGACGCCTTCGTGGTGGAGAGCGCGACCACGCACCCCTATCACGCCACCAACCCGCTCGTCACGCAGGACGGCGTGCGCTGCTACGCGGGCGTCCCGCTCATCTCGTCGCGCGGGCACGTGCTGGGCAACCTGTGCGTCGTGGGCCTGGAGGAGCGCACCTTTTCGCCCGCCGACGTGGAGGTCCTCCGCGACCTCGCCCGCGAAGCCGTCGCCCGCATCGAAGGCCGCCGGGCGTAGCGGATTTGGCGATCCTGTTGACGGAAGCGGTACGGAGAGCAAATCTCTCCGTACCGTTTTCTTCTGGAGCCCCGCCGCGATGAGCACCCCCGCATCCTCCCGACCCCTGTGGACGTGCCCCGGCTGCGGGCGCGCGTTCGCCAACGCCCGCCAGCGGCACGCGTGCGGGCGGCACTCGCTGGAGGCGCACTTCGCCGGGCGGGAGCCGTGCATCCGGGAGCTGTTCGACGCATTTCTGGCGCGGGTCCGGGAGATCGGGCCCGTGACCGTGCTGCCCCAGAAGACGCGCATCGCCTTCCAGACGCGGATGTCGTTCGCGCAGCTCACCCCCGCGCGCGCCTGGGTCGACGGGCACCTGGTGCTGGCGCGGCGGGTTGAACACCCCGTCTTCCGCCGCATCGACACCATCTCCCCGCGCAACCACGTCCACCACTTCCGCCTCACCGGCGAGCGCGACATCACCCCAGAACTGCTCGGCTTCCTGCGCGAGGCGTACGACGTGGGCGAGCAGAAGCACCTGGACCGCTGATGGAGACGTCCGAGCTGGCGCGCGAGATCGGGAATGCGCTGGATGCGCTGCCGGAGCGCACGACGGTGCCGGTGCGCGAGCTTCGCCGCGGCTTCTCGCGCCGCATCGCCGCGTGGGAGCCGCGGGACGTGGTGAAGCTCGCCGAGCGGCTGCTGGACGGGGGCGACGACGTGCGGCGCCTCGTGGCGTACGAGCTGGTGAGCCAGCACCGCCCCGCCCTGCGCAGCCTGGGAGCCGCCGAGCTGGAGCGGCTGGGGCGCGGGATGGCGTCGTGGGTCGCGGTGGACACCTTTGGGTGCTACGTCTCGGGTCCGGCGTGGCGCGAGGGACAGGTGGCGGACGAGGTCGTCCACGGCTGGGCCGCATCGCCCGACCGCTGGTGGCGGCGCGCGGCGCTGGTGAGCACCATCGGCCTCAACAACCGCGCGCGCGGCGGCCGCGGAGACACGCCGCGCACCCTCGCCCTCTGCGCGCTCCTCGCCGCGGACCGCGACGACATGGTGGTCAAGGCGGTCTCCTGGTCGCTGCGCGAGCTGTGCAAGCGCGACGCAGCCGCCGTGGATGCGTTCGTCGAGCAGCACCGCGCCACCCTCGCGCCGCGCGTGCCCGCGAGGTCGCGAACAAGCTCCGGACGGGGCTCAAGAACCCGCGCCCGGCGTAGCGCCTCAACAGATCAAAATGTCACGCAAAGGCGCAAAGCCGCAAAGGAAAGACACCGAAGCTCTTTCTTTGCGTCTTCGCGCCTTTGCGTGAGACCAATCTTGTATGACCCCGCCCGTGTGCTAGAAAAGCATCCCCACGGAGAGCCTCAGCGTGGGGATCACGAGCTGCGCCTCGCCGCTGGCGGACGTGACGGGGAAGAGGCGCTTTCCGCCGCCGCCGTAGCCGTAGTAGAAGCGCCGGTCCACGCCCATCGTATGGCTCCTCGCCACCTCGAAGCCCACGCCCAGCGCGGTAAAGGTATCGCCGCCGTCCGGGGCCACGTGGTCGCCGCGCACCCAGGTAGGGCCGAACGTCACGCCGAACGACACGCCGTTGAGCCCATCGGCGGAGGGGTAATAGCGCAGCTTGCCTTCCAGGGTGGCATAGTGGAGCTCGCCCGTCTCGTACACATCGCCGGGTGCGAGGCCGTCGTAGGTGTAGCCGTCGGCGGAGAAGTAGCTCGAGCCCAGGCCGAGCGACACCGTCGGCGCCACCACGCGCTCGTAGTCGCCCGCGTAGAAGCCGAAAAGGAAGTGGAAGGGGAGGATGGAGATCGACTGCGTCCTCTCGGGGGGCAGCGAGTCGTCGATCTGGGCGCGGGCCGGCGCTGCGCAGAGGAGCGCGGCAACGGCGGCGGCAAGGGCACGCTTCATCTTTGGGGCTCGCATCGCTTGGGAGATCGTGGATGCGCCATGCGCACCGAACGCTCCCAAGTTGCCACCGGCGGGGCGATCCCGCTGTACGTCGCGCTACGTAGCGATGGCGCGCGCAGTACGTAGCAGCCTCACCTCCTGCGCAGCAGCACCGCGTCCTGGTGGTTGTTGATGGCGCGCTCGCGGTACTCCAGCACCTCGAAGTACTTCGACCACTCCCGCAGGACGTAGTCGCGGGTGTGGAAGCTGTTCTGGTAGAAGTCCGGGAGCCCGTCCGGCTTCAGCATCCCCGTCGCGCCCTCCACGAACACGACACCGGCATCGTCGATCTCCTCCTCGGCCAGACGCGGGAGGGCGCGCGCGAGGCGCTCGCCGTGCACGCTGATGATGAGGATCGCACCCGGCCGCGCGATCCGCCGCAGCTCCTGGAGCCACGCGAGCTGCAGCTGCTCGTCGAGGTGCGTGAAGACGGAGATCGAGTAGATCAGGTCGAATGAGCCGTTGGCGAAGTGCGTCGGCGGATGGTGGCCGTTCACGCTCCAGCGGATCTCGGGGAGGTTCCGCTCGCACCACGCGATCGACTCGGGATCGATGTCGGTGCCGTGCAGCCGGCACGATGCGGGGGCGTCGCGCAGGAAGCGGAGCACCCGCGCCGGGCCGCATCCGAAGTCGAGGACGTTCTCGAAGGAGCGGACGCCGCGGCCCAGCGTTCCCAGCAGGTCGTCCAGGTCGCGCGCCACGTTCCTTCCGACGATGAGGAACGTCTGCACGTCCGTGCTCCCGCCCACGCGCTGGCGCAGGCGGGCGGGTGGCAGCGGCGCGAGCTCTGGATCGCGCAGGTCCCGGACGTCGCGCACCATCGCCGCCAGCAGCCGCGACTTGAACACCACGAACCTGCCGACGTCCCGCACCAGCCGCCGGGCGCGGTGCATCGGCGTCACGTCCGCTCTGGGCATGCGTCTAAGGTCGGTGGCGAAAACAAGGGGGGAGAGCGCCTGCCTAGAGATCGTCCCAGCCGAGAACCGCCGCGACGGCCGCCGGCAGCGCGTCCAGGTCGTGCGCGCCGGTGACGAGAAGAAAGGGCGCCTCGCACCCCAGCCGGTGCGCGGCCCGCACGACGTCCATCCCGGTTCCATCGGGGAGAAGGAGCGACAGCACCAGCAGTTCGTACGCCTCCGCCGCCAGGTGCCCCGACGCGGTGAATACGGTCGCCGCGTCCGTCACTTCCAGCCCAAGCTCGCCCACGATCGCCGCCAGCGCCTGACGCATCCCGGAA
>DASWNZ010000267.1:0-5402 GCA_036398975.1 Longimicrobium sp. | reverse complement strand
TTTCGTTCTTCCTTTGTGTCTCTGTGGCTCTGTGAGATTGCTGTTGGAATGAAGAAGGGCCCGGCGCGCTAGGCCGGGCCCGTTGGTGCATTCTGACTACTGCCGCCGCGCCGCCGATGCGTCTCGCGTGGGCCGGAACTCGGAGGTGGTGCGGTAGTTGGGCCAGTCGCGCGAGTTGGCCAGCTGCATACCCAGCCGGTGCAGCACCAGCGCGTCCTGCGCGATCCCCAGGAAGTTCCAGGTCGCGGAATCGAACTCGTCGGCCGGCTGGTGGTAGCGGTCGCGGGTGTACGCCTGGGCCGCCGCCTCGCCCGCAGCGCGGCCGCCAGCCACCAGGTCCTCGCCGCTGTCCACGTACAGCATGGGGACGCCGCGCTTGGCCATGGGGAAGTGGTCGGAGCGGTAGAAGTACCCAGCCTCCGGGCTCCGGTCGCGCGCCACCACGCGCCCGTTCGCGGCCAGCACGCGCTCCAGCCGGTCCTCCAGCTCGCTCTGCCCGTACCCGATCACCAGCACGTCGCGCGCGGGCCCCGTGGGCGAGAGCGCGTCGATGTTAAAGCCGGCGACCGTGGTCTCCAGCGGATAGACGGGGTTGGCGGCGTAGTACTCGGACCCGAGCAGCCCCTTCTCCTCCACCGTCCACGCGGCGAACACCACCGAGCGCTCCGGCCGCGGCCCCGCGGCGAAGGCGCGCGCCACCTCGATCACCGCCGCGACCCCCGTGGCGTTGTCCACCGCGCCGTTGTAGATGCTATCGCCGCGCGCATCAGGCCGCCCCACGCCCAGGTGGTCCCAGTGGCCGCCGTACAGGATCGTCTCGTTGGGCCGCGTGCTTCCCGGGATGCGCCCCAGCACGTTGCGCGAGCGGATGTTGGCGCGCCGCACGCCGTAGCTGGCGGAGAAGGTGGCGCCGCTCAGCGTCACCGGCCCGAAGTCGCGCGTCTGCGCGCGCCGCTTGAGCGCCTCGAAGTCCTGCCCCGCGGCGCGCATCAGCTCCACCGCCACGTCCCGCTGGATCCACGCCTCCAGCGCCGGGTGCACCGCCGACGGGTCGGGGCGCACGATGTCGAACATGGTGTTGGTGTTGGAGTTCTTGACCGTCGCCCACCCGTACGACGCCGGCGCCGTCTCGTGCACGATCAGCAGCCCGGCAAGCCCCTGCCGCGCGGCCTCCTCGTACTTGTACGTCCAGCGGCCGTAGTACGTCATCGCCTTGCCGCCGAAGTCGCCCTGCCCCGTCTCGAAATCCGGGTCGTTGATCAGGACGATCCCCACCTTGCCGCGCAGGTTCTCGCCCTTGAAGTCATCCCAGTTCCGCTCCTTCGCCTGCACCCCGTAGCCCAGGAAGACGAGTGGCGCCTCGCGGATGTCGATGCGGTCCTGGTTGAGCATGGTGGAGCGCACGGCGATCTGCTCCCCCTGCGTCAGGCTCTGCCGCCGCCCGCCCACGGTGAGGCTCAGCTCCGGCGTGCCCACGATGTCGGACATCAGGAGCGGCACCTCCTGGTACCAGCTCCCGTTCGGCCCGCCGGGCTGCAGGCCGGCCGCCTGGAACTGCTGGGCGATGTACGCCACCGTCTTTTCCTCGCCGGGCGTGGCCGGTCCGCGCCCCAGGAACTCGTCCGAGGCCAGCGTGCGCACGTGCGCCGCCAGCCGCGCGGGGTCGATGGACGGCGCGCCGGCGGTGGCCTGCGCGGCCGGCGCGGTTCCCAGCCCGCCCTCCGGCGCCGCGGTGGCGCAGGCGGCGAGCGCCAGCAGGGGAACGGTGGACCTGAAGAGCTTCATTGCGGAGATCCTCCTTGATTCTTGAAGGTGACGATCGCATGAGCTCCAGAGACCAGCAAGATGGTCGCCACCTGAACCGCCTTCCAGCGGCCCGAACGTACCTGAAGGCCGCCGAGCTGCACTGGGTATTACCCGCTAGCGAGACTGCTCCCGGAGAGCGTGAGGCTCTTCGGATTTCAGAAGAAGATACATTTCCAACCACATTAGCTCCTCCCCCGCACGGGTTTCTCGCAAACGAAAAAACAGCAAAACTAACCCAAGAACGATTGACACGGCCAAGACAGACCAATGCACACCTGACCACGACTGATCCTCGAATTTCATCCAGGCGAATGGCAGAACAAGCAGCGGAAGCGCGAGCCCGGCTGTCAGGTTGATTTCACCTTCAGTCTCAGCAATCTGGTCCCGCAAATGAAGGGAATTCTCCCGAACGTAGTTCTTGCAGTAGAGCGGAAGCTGCGTATCATAAAGGCAGGCCGCAGGCTGTTCTTTCAACGTTTCCTTCACGGCGCAAAGCAGATTTGAGTAAAGCTCGTCGATGGTTGGGTCAGGTTTCCCCCGGTCCTCCTTAGTGGCACAAGTTTCACCTGCGGCCGCGCTTGTGATCCCAACACGCATTTTCATGATGACGAGGAATAGCACCGTCTGCACCGAGTAACCGATCACGAAGCAGAGCCCGATGAACAGTATAAATTTGAGCAGCCAAGAGCTCCCTGATAGCTGGATGGATGGCGTGGTGTCTTGGAATAGCATCCATGCAGTTAGCCAGAGCGAACCGGGGATGATATACCCAAAGAACTGGCGACTACCGATATAGATATCTGACGCTTTCATAACACCCCTCTCCAGTAATTGTGTACCGATCTGTTGCGAAATCCGTAGATCAACCTAACCCACGCCTGGCCTGCAGACATACAGCACCGCCACCTGGCTCGGGTTATGATCTCTCCTCCTCATCCCACCAGCGCGACAGCCGGTCGCAGGGCATGGCGGGGATGGCCAGGCCGGCGTGCTCGTAGTGCGAGGTGTCGTTGAAGAGGGTCAGGCGCGCGCGCGTAGTGCCGCGGAAGTCGACGATGTTGAGCGCGGCCGGGCTCTGGTCCAGGTTGTCGCGGTAGCGGCGCGGGTCGAAGCCCAGCAGCGAGCTGAGCAGGAGCCGAATCGTCGCCTTGTGCGACACCACCAGGATCGTCTCGCCAGGGTGGGCGCGCACCAGCTCCAGCATGGCGGGAAGGGCGCGCGCCGTTACGTCGAGCCCCGTCTCGCCGCCCTGCGGGGCAAAGGTGTACGGGTCCGCCTCCCAGCCGGCGACCTCGTCGGGGAAGCGCGCCTCCACCTCGTCGCGCGTCATCTCCTCCCAGCGGCCGTGCGAAATCTCGCGCAGCCGTGCATCGGCCGTCACCGGCAGCCCGTGCGGCGCGGCGGCGATGCGGGCCGTCTCCAGCGCGCGGCCCAGCGGCGATGCGTAGACGGCCGCGATCGGCTCGCCGCCCAGGCGCAGCGCCAGCCGCCGCGCCTGCTGGCGCCCCTCGTCGGAGAGAGGGACCTCGATGGAGCCGGCGAAGCGGTTCTCGGCGCTCAGCACCGTGGCGCCGTGGCGGACCAGGAATACGCGCGTGGTGGTGGATGCCATCGGTCCCGGGGGTGAGCACGAGCGTGCGGTGAGCGCGGCGTGATCGGCAACTCGGATGCCCGTCCAACGAGCCGCGGCCCGCACCCCCGTCGCGAGGGTGCGGGCCGCGGATGCATGCGGGGTGCGCTCAGCGGCGGCCGGGGCCGCCGGGCGGAGCCACGCGCAGGATGGGGGTGATGTCGGTGTCCTCCACGCACATCGGCTCCATTGTGGTCGGCATCGACGGGAGGGGGCAGAAGTCGAAGCAGTTGCCGTTCCCGTCGCACACCAGGATCTCGGCGGGGTCCGCCGGGCCGCCGCCCGACGGCGAAAGGAGGACGAACTCGCCGTTGAGGCTCACCGGTAGCGGCAGGCGAAACGTGCCGTCGGCGCCGGTGCGTGCCTGCGCCACCGGCGTCCGGTCGCCTCCCATCCTGCGATAGACGCCGACGGGGACGTTGCCCAGCACCGCCTTCGCGTCCTTGGAGACCAGGCGCAGGCTCAGCGTGCGCCCGGCCAGCGCGGTCCACTGGTCGCCGTGGCGAACGACGCCGGTGGAGCGCAGCAGGTCGCACTCGCGCGTGTCGAACACGGTGCCGCCGCTCGCCAGCACGTCGCACGGCGAGCCCGAGACGGGGCCGTTGACGGTGCGGTTGTTCGCGCCGCCCTGGGCCGCGGCGGTTCCGGACACGAGGGTCATCATGGCGGCCAGCAGAACGAGGCGCCTGCTCCTGCGTATGTCGTGGCTCATCGCGATCTCTCCGGGATGGTGTCGTGCCGCTGCACGCGGCGGAGGGCACTGCCAGAGGCAACTCCGTACGTTAAACACGCTTGCGGCGCCATACAAGAAAACATCAGTCGCGTGGCCGCGCCGAGCGGGTCATGGGCGCGGACCCGCCGTGGTGCGCACGCCTGAAGGGATCTCCCGCGCAAGGATCCCGGTGAGCGCGCCGCGGGCGATCGCGGCCTCGATGGTGAACGCCGCCGTCGGCAACGCCCACCCGAAGAAGAGCATCGCCAGGGGGATGAGTGCGGCCGGGTCTGCTTTCTCCGCGCTCAGGGACGCCGCCGCCATCGCCAGGGCCGCGATGAGCGTGAACGTCATCCAGACGCACATGAAGACGATGACCAGCGGGTGCATCCGCATCGTCCCGCGCAGGCGGCTTCCGTGCGGCGTGCGCTCGAAGCTGCCCCGGATCTCGGGGAGGAAGGAGTTCTGGTAGCCGGGCAGCCGCCGGATGTCGACTCCCGATTCGGTGACCTCCCCCTCGAACGCGGCCGCCCCGCGCCTGAAGCGGATCAGGCGCCGGGGCTCGACGTTGCTCGCCAGCTCGGCGGCGGCGCGGGCGGGCGGCAGGGGGGAGTCGATGGTGAATCCGGCGAAGGGAAGCAGCGGCACGTGTACCCGGGTGGGTTCAGGCGCGGCCCCTGGCGGCCGATCGGGCACCAGGGCCGCGCCGGACGATGCCGGTAGGTACGGCGAACGCTACCGCGAGGTGTCGCGGGGCTGCGGCGGCGGCAGGGTGCGCGGGTCGACCGACTCGTCTTCCAGCCGGATGCGGAGCACGCCGTCCTGCCTGCGCAGAAGGCCGGTGTATGAAAGCGCCAGCGGGGCGGACCCCGCGCGCACTCCCCAGAGGAAGCGGCCCACCACGACCACCGCGTCCGGCCCCACGGGTTCGAAGGACAAGTCGCGCCACTCGAACGACGCCGGCGGCGACCACCGCGGACCACCGTAGCGCGCGGCGATCGAGTCGTACGGCTCGAAGTCCTTGTTGCCGTTCCCCATGAAGTACGCGCCGTTCCGGTCGTAGCGGGCCGAGATCCCCGCGCGGTTGCCGGCGAGCAGGTCGCGCGCGTAGCCGTCCATGAAGGCGCGCGCCTCCTCCACCACGCCCGCCTGCGAGGGGGCGCCCGCGGGAGCCCCGCCGGCGGCACAGGCGCCGGCCGTGAGCGCCGCCGCGAGTACCAGCGCCGTAGACCGGCTGTTTCGATGCATCGGCAA
>DASWNZ010000266.1:0-18360 GCA_036398975.1 Longimicrobium sp. | reverse complement strand
AGGGACTGTGCGACGCGGGCGGAGTTCTCCCCCTCACCCGCCCTGCGCCCCCGCAGGCGGGGGAGGGGGCCGGGGGGAGGGGGCATTCTCGCGCCCATTCCCCCCGTGTGTTACCTTTTCCGCCGCCCGTATCGAGACCCTCAGACCAGCGCACTACGATGGCCGAAGCCACCCTGCACCGCACGCCGCTGTACGCGGAGCACGTCGCCCTCAACGCCAAGATCGTCCCGTTCGCGGGGTACGAGATGCCCGTGCAGTACCCGGCCGGCATCACCGCCGAGCACCAGGCGGTCCGCAACGCCGCGGGACTCTTCGACGTGTCGCACATGGGCGAGTTCATCGTTCGCGGTGAGCGCGCGCTGGAGTTCGTGCAGCACGTCACCACCAACGACGCGTCGAAGATCGAGGTGGGGCAGGCCCAGTACTCCACCCTCTGCAATGAGAACGGATTCCTGCTGGACGACCTCCTCGTCTACCGCTTTCCCGACCACTACATGCTGGTGGTGAACGGGTCGAATCGCGAAAAGGACTGGGCGTGGGTGTCGCGTTTCGCGGGTGACTTCGGGGTGGAGCTGGAGGACCGGACCGACGACATCGCGCTGCTCGCGCTGCAGGGCCCGCGCGCGCAGGCGATCCTGGCGCGGCTGACGGATCACGACCTGGATGCGATCCGCTACTACCGCTTCGCCGAGGGGACGGTGGACGGCATCCCCATGATCATCTCGCGCACCGGCTACACCGGCGAGGACGGCTTCGAGCTGTACGTGGGCGCGGACGACGCGGCGGCGCTCTGGAGGCGGCTGCTGGAGGTGGGGAAGGAGGACGGCCTGCTTCCGACCGGCCTGGGGTGCCGCGACTCGCTGCGGCTGGAGATGGGGTACGCGCTCTACGGCAACGACCTGGACGAGGCGCGCACGCCGCTGGAGGCCGGGCTCGCCTGGGTCACCAAGCTGGACAAGGGCGAGTTCGTGGGACGCGAAGCCCTGCGCCGCCAGAAGGAGGAGGGGGTCAAGGTGCGCCTGGCCGGCTTCAAGCTCCGCGAGCGCGGCTTTCCGCGCCACGGGTACCCGGTGGAGTTCAACGGGGAGCGCACCGGAGAGGTCACCAGCGGCACCATGAGCCCGACGCTTGGCTACGGCGTGGGGCTGGCGTACGTCCCCGTCGCCGCGGCGAAGCCGGGGACGGAGATCGGGATCGTGATCCGCGACCGCGCGGTGCCGGCCGAGGTGGTGCGTCCGCCGTTCCATACCGGGGGGACGGTCCGCACGTGACGAACGCTCGCCACGGGTGATCCGGTGGCCGACGCGGTCCTGATCACCACCGAAGACCTGGAGCCCGCGGTCCGGCTGCGCGCCGCCTTCGAAGAGGCGGGGATGCGCACCGAGCTGCTGGCCTCCGGCGAATCGCTCGCCGACGCCGTCGGCGAGCCGGTCCTGCTCGTCATCACCGGCGGGCTGCGGGAGCGGCGTGCGCGCTCGCTGATCCAGCAGGCGCGCGGCCGTGCGCCCGTCATCGGCCTCACCGAGCCCACGGAGCCCACCGGCCGCGCCGTCTGCCGCGAGCTGGGGCTGGCCGACTGCTTCCCCAAGCCGATCGACGTGGACGAGGTCGCGCTCATCGGCCGCCGCCTGATCCAGCGCGAGGAGCTGCGCGAGATCATCGGCATCGTGGGCGAAACGGAGGAGATGGAGGAGGTTCTGGAGCGTATCGTCCAGATCGCCCCCGTCAACTCCACCGTCTTGATCCTGGGAGAGAGCGGCACGGGGAAGGAGCTCGTGGCCCGCGGCATCCACGCCCTCTCGCCGCGCAGGCACCGGCCGTTCATCGCCGTCAACGTCGCCGCGCTCACCGAGACGCTGCTGGAGAGCGAGCTCTTTGGCCACGAAAAGGGTGCGTTCACCGGTGCGGCGGCGCTGCGCAAAGGGCTGTTCGAGCTGGCCAACGGCGGGACCATCTTCCTGGACGAGATGGGGGAGATGCCGCAGGCCACGCAGACCAAGCTCCTGCGCGTCCTGGAAGAGCGCGAGTTCCGGCGGGTGGGCGGCGAGGAGTCGATCCGGGTGGATGTGCGGGTGGTGGCCGCAACGAATCGCGATCTCCGCGAACAGGTGGCGCTGGGCGAGTTCCGGCGCGACCTGTACCACCGGCTGAACGTCCTGCGCATCGACCTTCCGCCGCTGCGCCAGCGCCGCGCGGACATCCCGCGCCTCATCGACCGCTTCATCCGCGAGTTCAGCGCGCAGCACGATCGTCCCTTCGTGGGGATCGATCCGGAGGCGCTGCGCGTTCTGGTGGAGTACGACTGGCCGGGGAACGTGCGCGAGCTGCGCAACCTGGTGGAGAGCATGGTGGTGCTCGCCCCCGGCCGCGTGATCCGCCCCGAGGACATCCCGCCCGAGGTGCGCCACAAGCGCACCGGCTCCCTTCTCCCGGTGCTGGCGCCGCGCCCGGTGTCGCAGGAGCGCGGGAGGCGCGAGGATGGCGGCGGTCCGTCGCCGGAGCTGGAGTTCGTGCTGCGCACGCTGTACGACTTGCGCATGAACCTGGAGGACCTGCGCCGCGACGTGGAGGATATCCGCAAGCGCGACCAGCCCGTCATCGCCCTTCCCGCGGCCACGGGGTACGCGCCTTACGGCCAGCCGGTGATCCCGCTGGGCGCTCCCATCGCGCCGCCCGAGCCGATTCCGCACGAAGAGGAGGGCGTCGTCGTCTTCCGCCGCGGGATGACGCTGGCGGACATGGAGCGCGAGGCCATCGCCGTCGCCCTGCGCGAGGCCCGCGGCAACCGTCGCCGCGCCGCCGAGATGCTCGGCATGGGCGAACGGACGCTGTATCGGAAGCTGAAGGAGTATGAGATGGAGCCCGGTGAAAGTGCGTGAGTGCGTTAGTGCGTTAGTGCGCTTTTATAGCCGGAGACCAGGTCGGGCTACGCGTCCGATGCGGGCTTCTCGATACCGCATAGTAGATCCTTCGCTCCGCGCCGGAGTATCGTGCCGCGTAGAGGCCTGTGAGGCGCGTCGCTCAGGATGACAAATTTGGGGGATGACCACAGGTCCGAACGCACTCACGCACTCACGCACTCACGCACTTATTCCTCCGTTGACTGCCCCCTTTCCAATCTTCGCCGCGACCGCGCCCGGGCTTGAGCCGCTGGCGGCGGCGGAGCTGCGCGCGCTGGGCATCCAGGCGGTGCCGGAGCAGGGGGGCGTCGCGTGGGAAGGGAGCGTGGAGGAGCTGTACACGGCCAACCTGTGGCTGCGCACCGCCAGCCGTGTCACGGTTGGAGCGGCGGAGTTCCGGGCGCGCACCTTTTTCGAGCTCGAGCGGCACGCGCGCAAGGTCCCCTGGGAGCGGTGGGTGGCGAAGGGGCGCGCGGTGCGGCTTCGCGTCACGTCGCGGAAGTCCAAGCTCTACCACGAGGGCGCCATCGCGGAGCGGGTGCTGGACGCCATCGAGCGGCGCGTCGGCGGACTGGGTGGCGCGGAGGTGGCGCGCGACGACGAGGGCGATGAGGATGCGGGCGACGCGCAGCTCTTCATCGTGCGCTTCGTGCGCGACGGCTGCATCGTGCGGGCGGATGCGTCCGGCGCGCTGCTGCACCTGCGCGGCTACCGGCAGGCCGTCGCCCGCGCGCCGCTCCGCGAAACGCTCGCCGCCGCCGCGCTCCTCGGAAGCCGCTGGCCCGGCGACGCTCCGCTCCTGGACCCCATGTGCGGTTCGGGGACGATCCCCATCGAAGGCGCGCTGATGGCCCGCAACATCGCGCCGGGGCTGGCGGGGGCGGACCGCGAGCCGCGCCGCTTCGCCTTCCAGGAGTGGCCGGACGTGGACGCGGCGGCGTGGCGGCGCGTGGTGGAGCGCGCCCAATCAGCCATCCGCCCATCCTCCCCCGCTCCCATCCAGGGCTCCGACCGCGACGCGGGCGCCATCGAAGCCGCCACCTCCAACGCCGAGCGCGCCGGCGTCCTGGCCGATGTGGAGCTCGCCGTCGCCCCCGTCTCCGCCATCGATCCGCCCGCCGGCCCCGGCTGGATCGTTACCAACCCGCCCTACGGCGTCCGCGTCGGCGACACGGAGGCGCTGCGCAACCTGTACGCGGCGCTGGGCCACGCCGCCCGCCACCGCGCCCCCGGCTGGACGATGGCCCTCCTCTCCGCCGAATCCCGCCTCGACGCGCAGGTCGGTGTCGCCTTCGAGAACGCCCTCCAGACCCGCAACGGCGGCATCCCCGTGCACTTGGCGGTGGGCAGGGTAAACCAGCTGTTGAGATAGGAAGGGGCGGTGCTGGACGGGCGTGTGAACTCGCGGGAAAGACTCAGCACACGACATGCTCCGCAACGCCTACCGCCGCGTTGGGCGTGGTCCAGGGCCCGAGGTCATGACGCGCGCCAACCCCTACGCGCGGTCAGCAGTTTGACGAGTTCGCGCGCATGGACCAGGCAAAAGACAACCGGCTCGGAAAAGTGCCCCGCGTGCTGTCAAAGCTCTGACATGGGAACGTTTCGTCAAACCGCGTTAAAGCGATCTCGCCGATGTCGAAACTAAATCATCTGCAAGGAGGAAGAGGGATTCGGTACAATTATCTAACATAGATCGGAGCGACTGGAAAAGCTCCGTAAAGTCCGCCCCATCATCCGTCGCAGCGATACGGTCAAAGCGCATCGCCGCTGCCGTGATCGCCGTCCGCGCCGAGGCGGATAGTGGGTTTTCCGTCTGAATCTGCTGATATACGTAAGGATTCCCCGATGTAATCCGCGCCAGCAATGCCATCAATATGCGGTGCGGGGGCGTCGACAACGGCAGTACGTCCTCCGCACGATAGCCCATTGACATAAGAGTAATGCCAAAGGAGAGGATCGCCGCGTGGGTTGCAGCCTGCACCATCGCCGTGCGTGCGTCGTGCTCCTCGGCGGTGAGGACGTGTACACGCGCGTCCCAGCTCGCAATCAGCGCCTCGGCCGCGGCAGTAGCCACACCGGGGCGAACGCGTACAACTGCTACGTTCTGGTTTGCGAACCCCGTCCGCGGAGCAAACATTGGGTGCACGCTAAGGCACTCGATATCACTGCGCCCTTTTGCCATCACTCGGCAGATTGGGCCCTTCACGGAGAGCACATCCATGAACATCGAGCCAGCTTTCATGAACGGCGAGAGGTTTGCGAAAGCGCGCAGTGTTGGCTCAGGGGGCATACACGACACAATCCAGTCCGCAGCCGAGACGAGTCCCGCTAAGGAGCCTATGGGAGGGGCGGACGCATCGAAGACGACGCAAGCCGCTAGTCTTTCAGCAGGTGCAGCCGTTGGGAACCGGGTGTCAACGCCGCTCACCCGATATCCTGCGTCCGTGAGGAGGCGAGTCAGCAGTTGCCCAAAACCGCCGGCCGCGCCCAAGATCAGTACCGCAGTCTGGATCATGGCAGTGCTCCCGGCGCCGCATGTGCGGACAGCGATCCAGATTCGAGGTGCAGCGGAAGGCGGCGGAATCGGCCTCCGGGCGTGGTAAACGCTTCGCCGGCGAGGTCGATGCCAGCGTCCTTCACAGGCACCGGATCATACACCATCCATCCCCACCATTGCTCCGGATCATTTTCACCCGCCTGATCTTCCAACACGAGCGTGTCCGTCAGCGCAGATCCGAAGAAAGATATCACCGCGCGCCGGATCGCCCCAACTCGTGCAGCATCTACGCGCAATTCGCCCAAAGCATATGTTGCACGGCACGAGCGTGCCCCAAAACCGCGGAACAGGCTCTCGCCTGTCTCCGGCGATTTAACGTGCCGCAGGTAATTCACCACGTTCTGAGGAGTCCATGGATATGGGGAGTCAGGTCCTTCTCTCAACCGGCGTGAAATGAAGAAGCTTCGCAAACTCCAGTTCGATACAATCCAACCATCTTCTCGTAATTGCATCGCGATCCCTCCAAACTCGTTGAACATCTCTGCAAGTGTTGCTGATGACAGAGTGGGAGAGATGTTAAGAGTAACGACTACACCGACCATATCGTTGTATACCTGGGGCTCTGCCGGTGCGTTCCGGATTGGGAGTAGCTTCATCACCTCGGCGGTACTCGCCGAGACGTGGCGGCCCCAGGCGAGAAGGTCTCCATGGAGCGACCGTAGCTTCATTGTGAACGTTATCCAAGCGGTTAGCAGCAGTCCGAAGATCGCGACAATAACATTGAGCACGGTCAAAAGTGAAGATGGACCATGCAGGAGCAAAGGTGTGGTAATCGCCTCGAATGGGTGCAGTCCCTTCCCTGCCACCACGCCCAAGCACCCATCGATTCCCTGTGTCGGTAAATCGATGCGTCGAAAACTCGTGAGCCGATTCTGCCGCTGCAAATTCTTGTAGACAACGCTACGCGGTTGGTTTTCTAATATCGCGTTGTTGAAGGCTTCGCTAAGCATCTTGCCCCCGGCGATCCAATCCGCATCACGAGTGTTCAGTGGCCGAATGCCGACCTCAGCTTGCTTCGTGGCTGAATGGATGGCGCGTCCGTCGAGAGTTGTCCCCGTGACGAGGAAAGGACGAGGATGGAGGAGGAGGGAACCGTCGCAGTCTACAAGATAGTCATAGTCGCCACTGAGGTATTCGCTCTCGCGGCCTAGATGCAGGGAGCGGGTGAGACTCCGCACCGGGAGCAACACAACGACGGCAGCCCATCCGAAACGCGTGTCCCTCCACGCGTTCACAAGCACGAGCGATCCGTCAAACCGCTGAGCGCCCTCCTCCAACTCCCGCTGCGAACGATACACTCGCTCAAGTCCGAGGAAGACAGTTGCTTTGTCTTGTTGCTGCACCGCTCCACGGATTCGCACGTTAAGCGCAGCCCACCTCTGCTCATTCCACCCGGCGTCCGTGGCAGTCGGATCGAGGCTACCGGCCAGCGGGAACACGCGCCCACCGACAACCACGGCCATTCCACTTGCATCGGAGAGCTGGAGAAGCGCGGGAACTGGAAGAACCGTCTTCCCCGTCTGCAAATCCGCCGGGAAGCCAGGGTTTCCGCGAAGTGTTTGTGCCGCCACTTCAGCTACGGTGCCAGCCCGCCCCAATGTCACCGCGAGGTCGCGGCCAGTGTCGCGAGCGTATTCCTCGTTTGAGCGAATTTTTTCCTGAACGCGGGCTGTATGAACGATAAAGGTGATAAGCGCGAGCGATAACAGGGAGAACCCCGCGGCAGTCACCATTCTCGCGAGGGGGACCGATTGGGCGATCGCAAGCGGGAGCCGTGAAAACCGCTCCCACGCATGTCGCACAAGCTGGTGTGCGAGGAATTCCAAAAGATCAGTTAGGATTTTCATGAGCGGTTTGAAGTAGGGGGCGAACAAACAAACCTCACGTGTATTCACAACCGTACTTCGACGATCTAAGAAGCTCGGTTCGCATCCGGTCCGCAAGTCTCTTCAGGGTTATCGGGGACGCCGCCGTTTCGCGGCACTGGGGCACCCCCGGTCCTGCCGTCCTGCTGAAGCGTCCAGCCACCGAGCTGAAGAGGACTGGTGCGCTTAAGCCGCGCTGAACTCTTCGAGCTGAAAACGCACCGCCGATCTGTTCCGCGTACGCGCACACCTGCGCTGCCTGAGGATGGACGGTGCCCTAGCACCACGCAACCGAGGCAAGCCATTTATCTGCATGCTCGCCCGCCGCGTGAGGTCCCCACAGCCGCGAGCAAATCCCCAGCGCGTCACCTGCCGCCGAATCGCGCCGGATGGCGAGGCGCCTGCGGGAGAGCCTGCCGCCTTCACTCGCGCCAGCGGCTGTTTGCGCCCTTGGGCGGTAAGGGGCTTCGCGCAAAGGACAGGGGATTTGGCCAGATGTCGCGAAGCACGAGACTGCTTCAGCGGCCTTCCTGTGGTTCTAGCCTGGGCTTCAGCCCCGGTGGTCGGACGCTGGCGTTCGCCCCCCGCCGCGCATCCCCGGTATTCATCGCCGGTGCTGTTCATCCCCGCCGCTTCAGCCACCGGACGCACGCAAACTTTTCCAAACCACGCAACCTCATGTCCCCCACCCCCGGCTCCGCGCCGCCCTGCGCACACCGTAAGCGGATGGCGCGCCGCCACATGCGCCAAAGCCCAGGAGGCGGCACACGGCTGGCATCGTGCGGAGGGGTCCGGGGCGGAAGCCTCCGTCCCGGCGCCTCCCGAAATTGCTTGCGGGGGGAGCGGGGGCGGGTTACTCTGTACCCGTCCACAGACATCGCACGTCCAGCCGCACCCCGGCGCCCGGCCTCAAGCCGCGGCGCGCTCGTCGCTTTTCGGCAGACCCCGCGAAGCACCGCTCGCCCCCGCCCGTCCCCCCGAGGTCCCGTGAGATCGTCACTCGTCGCCGCCATCGCCGGCCTGGCCGCAGCAGCGCCCCTGGCCGCACAGCAGCAGCCGCCCGCGCAGCAGGACCGGGTGCACGTCGTCCGCCAGGGAGACACCCTGTGGGAGCTGGCGCGCACCTACATGAGCGACCCGTTCCTCTGGCCCGAGATCTTCCGGCTCAACACGGACGTGGTGCAGGACCCCGCGAGGATCTATCCTTCCGAGCGGCTCGTCCTTCCCGGCGGCGCGCGCGAGGGAGCGGCCGCCGAGGGACCCCGCGACGGGCGCACGGTGTTCTACCGGGACGAGGATGCGGAGGACCGCGCCATCGTGGGCGCCTCCACCGCGCCGTACCCCGTGGTGACATCGGGCGACTTCTACCGCGCGTCGTTCGTGGCGCACGACGCCGAGGTTCGGCCCGTGGGACGGCTGGCGGAGGTGGTCTCGCCCACCGAGGTGGCGCTGGACCGGTTCCCGGGAATCCAACTGTACGACCGGGTGTACGTAGCGATGGCGGCGGGGAGCGCCACGCAGGTGGGCGACCGCTTCCACTTCGTCCGCCCCGCGCGCGACCTGCGCCCCGCCGGCCGCGTGTGGGAATCGACGGGCATCGCCACGGTGGCCGCCGTGGAGGACGGGGTGGCGACGGCGGTGATGATCCGCCTCTTCGGCGAGGTGCGGCCGGGCGACCTGGCGCTCCCCGCGGCGCGCTTCGAGGTCCCGGCGGGTGTGCGGCCGGTGGCGTCGACGGGGCTGCAGGGGCGGCTCCTGGGGCTGGAGACGGAGCACCCCATCGTGTCCACGCAGGAGTACGCCTTCCTGGACGTGGGCAGGCAGGCCGGGGTGCGCGAGGGCGACGAGTTCGAGGTCTACCTCCCGCGCGAGGCGCGCAGCTGGGGGAGCCGCCCCGAGGTCCGCGTGGGGCGCATGCAGGTGGTGAAGGTGATGGACCGCACGGCGACGGTGAGGATCACCTCGATCGAGCAGCCGGCGATGCGGCCGGGGCTCCCGGTGCGCAGGGTGGCACGGATGCCGTGACGAAGGCCGGGGGTCCGGCTGGCCCGCGGTTCCGGCGCCCTTCCCCCAAAGGAAGGGCGCCCGCACTTTGTAGGGATATGATGACCGACGTCCTGCACCTGGCAGCCGTGGCGCTGTACGCGCTCGCCGCGGCGCTGCTGGGGATCTCCTTCGCGCGCACCGACCGGCGCCTCCCCGCCGTCGCCACCACCACCCTCGGGCTGGCGGTGGCGGCGCACGGGGCGGCGCTGGCCTCGTACATCCGCCAGTTCGGCGAGCCGCCTCTGGTGGGGCTGGCGCCGTCGCTCTCGGTGCTCGGCTTCCTGATCGCGCTGGGCTCGCTCGGCGTGGCGACGCTGGGGCGCACCGGGCCGCTGGGGCTGGTGCTGGTGCCCGTGGCCGCCGCCGTCGCCGCCGCCGCGCAGGCCGCCGGCGTGCGCCCGGACGGCGAGGCGATGCTCTTTCGCGGCCCCTGGTTCGTGCTGCACGTGGTGCTGGCGATGCTGGGCTACGCCGCGCTCGCCGTCTCTTTCGCGGCGGGGCTGATGTACCTCCTGCAGTTCCGGGAGTTGAAGGGGCGGCGCTTCGGGGCCATCTTCCGCTTCTTCCCGCCGCTGGAGACGCTGGACCGCATCGGGCGCCTGGCGCTGATGGCCGGTCTCCCGCTCCTTTCCGCCGCGCTGCTGGTGGGATGGGCCTGGACGGAGCGCTTCCAGCACCCGATGGCCATCGGAAACCCCAAGATCATCTTGGGGGTAATCAGCTGGCTGGTGTTCGTGGTGGCGCTCGCGGTTCGCGCCGGTGGGAGCCCACAGGCGCGGCGCGGGGCGCTGGTGTCGGTGGTAGGCTTCGCGGTGGTGGTGATCTCGTACGTGGTGCTGCGGGTCGGGGCTTCCTCGCACACGGGCGGGTTCCTGTGAGAGTGTTCCGGCGGTTGAAACCGCTGCAACAAGAGCGGGAAGTCCGCCTTCGCGGACTGGTCTCTCCGGTGCAACCTGCGAAGGCAGGTTTCCCGCGGTCGTTGCTGCGGTTTCAACCGCCGGTACCCCTGGTCTCCCTGGTGTCCGCATGAGCCCCCGCCTTCCTCTCCTCGTGGATGCGGCGCGGCTGCGGGTGCTGGTGGTGGGCGGCGGGGCGGTGGCGCTGCGCAAGGTGCGCGGCGTGGTGGAGGCCGGGGGGCGGCCGGAGATCGTGTCGCCGGAGCTGTGCGGCGAGCTACGGGAGGTGGTGGAGCGTGAGGGGCTGGCGTGGAAGGCGCGCGGGTGGGAGGCGGGCGATGCGCGCGGCTTCCACCTGGTGTTCGCGGCGACAGACCGGGCGGAGGTGAACGCCCAGGTGGCGCGCGAGGCCGAGGCAGGCGGGGCGCTGGTGAGCGTGGCGGACGATGGGCCGGGGTCGCTCTTCCATCTGCCCGCCGTCATCCGCAGGGAGGGCGTGACGGTGGCGTTCTCCACGGGGGGCGCGGCGCCGCTGCTGGCGAGGCGGCTGCGCGAGCGGCTGGAGGCGGTGGTCACGCCGGGGCTGGGGCGCGCCGCGGCACGGCTCGCTGCCCTGCGCGGCGAGGTGCAGGCCCGCTGGGCCGGGGACGAGGGGCGCCGCCGGGCGCTCTGGTTCGACCTTATCACTCCGGAATTCGTGGACGACGCGGTCGCGGGCCGGGACGAAGACGTGGAGCGGCGGATCGGCCGATGCCTCTCGCAGTCGTAGGAGTCAGCCACCGCACGGCGCCGATCGAGCTCCGGGAACGGTTCGCCTTCGGGCGGGCCGAGCTTCCCGGCGCCCTGATCTCGCTGGTGGAGGAGACCGGCGCGGAAACGGTGGTGCTCTCCACCTGCAACCGCACCGAGGTCTACCTGGCCGCTCCCGAGGGGGTGGACGGCACCGACGCCGCCCGCGCCGTCCTCGCCGCGCGGGTGGGGATGTCCGCCGAGGGGGCTGCGCGCCACCTCTACCTGCATCGCGACCGCGGCGCCGCCGAGCACCTCTTCCGCGTTTCCAGCGGCCTCGACTCCATGATCCTGGGCGAGCCGCAGATCCAGGGTCAGGTGCGCGACGCCTACGCCGTGGCCCGCGAGACTGCCGCCGCCGAAGGCCCCGTGGTCGGCCCCGCGCTCAACCGCCTCTTCCAGACCGCGCTCAACGTCGGCGGGAGGGTGCGCAGCGAGACCGGGCTGGGGATCGGCGCCGCCTCCGTGTCGTCCGCGGCGGTGGACCTGGCGAAGAAGATTTTCGGCTCGTTGAAGGGAAGACGCGCTCTGGTGCTGGGCGCGGGCGAGATGAGCGAGACGACGCTGGAGTGCCTGCGCGCCGAAGGGGTGCGCACCGCCATCGTTGCCAACCGCACCTGGGACCGGGCGCGCGAGCTGGCGGAGCGCTGGGGCGGCGAGGCGGTACGCTGGGAGCAGTTCGGCGAGGCGCTGGCGGGGGTGGACATCGTCATCTGCTCCACCGCGGCGCCGCATCCCGTGCTCACGCGCGAGCGGCTGCGCGCGGCGCTTCCCAACGGCGCCAAGCGGCCGTTGTGCATCATCGACATCGCACTGCCGCGCGACGTGGAGCCGGCGGTGGGCGACGAGCCGAACGTCTTCCTCTACGACATCGACGACCTGCAGGCCATCGTCAGCGGCAACCTGGACCGCCGCCGCGCCGAGCTTCCCGCGGCGGAGGGGATCGTGGGCGCCGGGGTGGACGAGTTCTGGAGCTGGTACTCGTCGCTGGCCGTGGTCCCCACCATCCGAGCGCTGCGCGACCACGGCGAGCGGGTGCGGCAGGCGGAGGTGGAGCGCGCCCTCCGCTCGCTTCAGCACCTGTCGCCCGGCGACCAGCAGGCGATCGACGCGCTGACCCGCTCGCTCCTCAACAAGCTGCTCCACGCACCCACCGTGCGCCTGCGCCAGGCCGCCGGCAACGGGCGCGGCACCGGCGTGCTGGACACCGTGCGCTACCTGTTCGAGCTGGAGCCGGACGGCTCCCCCCAAGACCAGACCCCACCGGAATGATCATCCAGACGCAGCACAGCGAGTTCGGCACCGCCTGGCAGATGGTGGCGGAGGGCAGCCCGTCCACCAAGATCATCATGGCCGTCCTCGCGATCCTCTCCCTGGTCTCGTGGGCGGTGATCGTGTGGAAGATCCTCCAGTTCCGCCGTTTGAGAGGCGAGAGCGACACCTTCATGCGGCGCGTGGGCGGGGCGCAGACCACGGACGACGCCTACCACGCCGTCACGCTGATGGATGCGTCGCCGTTCACGCGCCTCTTCCAGCGCGGGCTGGGCTTCTTTCGCGAGATGCGGCCCGGTGCGGCGCGCGCCAACAGCGAGGTGCGCGGCCTGTCGCCCGCGCAGCTCGAGGTGCTGCGCATCGTCCTCGAAAAGGAGGAGGGCGAGGAGCGCGACGACGCGGCGCGCGGCGTGGGGTGGCTGGCCATCATCGCCACCGTCTCGCCGCTGCTGGGGCTGCTGGGGACGGTGATCGGGGTTATGAACTCGTTCATGGGCGTGGCGCGCGAAGGATCCAGCAGCATCAGCGTGGTGGCGCCGGGCGTCGCGGAGGCGCTGATCGCGACCGCGGGCGGGCTGGTGGTCGCCATCCCCGCCGCGATGGCGTACAACTTCCTCACGGGGAAGCTGAACGACTTCATGGGCGAGCTGGAGGGGATCAGCAGCGAGCTGATCGCCACCCTGGCGCGCGAAGGGCGCATCTAGTGCCGCGCCGGCGCGGACGGGGACGCGGCCACGACCTTGGCTACAGCGCCGAGATCAACGTCACCTCGCTCGTCGACGTGGTGCTGACGCTGCTCGTGATCTTCATCATCACAGCGCCGATGATGCAGGGCGGTGTGGAGGTGAGCATCCCCCGCGCGCAGACGCAGTCCGTCGCCTCGCCGGAGGGGGTGGTGGTGAGCATCGACAAGACGGGCGCGATCTTCGTGGGGCAGGCGGCGGTGCGCTGGGAGGAGTTCACCGTCCAGTTTCCGCTGCTGGTGAAGGAGCGCGGGGCGGACAACGTCTACTTGCGCGCGGATGAGGCGGTGCCGTACGGACGCGTGGTGCAGGTGCTGGGCGCCATGAAGTCCGCCAACGTCGCCACCGTGGGCCTCATCGCCGAGCCCGAGCGGCCGGCGGGGGGGCGGTAGCTCGATGTGGGAACGGCGGCAGCGTGCACGCGGGCGCCCAGGCGCGGCGCTGGTTACGTCGGTCGCGCTGCACGTGGCGATCGTGGGGATCGCCGCGCTGGCCGCCGCCGCGGGGCCGCCGCCCGTCGAAAAGGTGGTGGTGTACAGCGTCGGCATCGTCTCGCCGCCGCCCTCCGCGCTGGGCGAGCCGCCCGCCGAGGAGCCCGCGCCCAACGAGGGCGGCCCCGCCCCGGCCGGCGAGCCCAACCCCGCGCCAGCCGCCGAGGCCTCGGAGCCCGCCGCCCCCGAGCCCGCGCCGAAACCTGCGCCGCCCGCTCCCAAGCCGGTCCCGCCGACACCGCCCGCACGCGAGCCGGCGCCCAAGGCAGCGGAGCCGGCGCCCAAGGCACCCGCTCCAAAGGCCGCGCCCACGCCGCCGCGCCGCGAGCCCGCGCCGAAAGCGGCCGAGCCCGCATCGAAGGCGCCCGCCCGGCCCGCGGCTACGCCCGCTCGTCCGACACCCGCGCGCCCCAACGCAACCCAGCGCCCGGGAACCGCGTCCAATAGGGAGGCGGCGAAGTCGGGGGCGCGCACCACGACGCCGGCTGCGGGCGGCACCAGCACCGGCGCCGGCAGCGGGCCACGAAGCGCGGGCACGGGCACGCGCGGCGCCGCCACTGGGCGCAACCCGCAGCCGAACTCGCCCGGCGGCGAGGGGCTCAACATCCGCACGGCCGGCATCCGCTGCCCGTCACCCGAGTACTGCAACAACATCCCGCGCCAGGTGAGGCGCTTCTTCCGCCGCCCGGAGGGGAACACCGGCGCCGCGGACGTGTGCTTCACCGTGTTCCGCGACGGGACGGTGGACGACGTGCACGTGGAACGGCAGCGCGGCGGCGGGATCGCATTCCGCATGGCGCTGATCGAGTCCGTGGAGCAGGCCGCCCTCCGCAAGGCATTCGGGCCCATCCCCGCCGAGTTCAACCGCGAGTCGCTCCCGCTCTGCGTGGAGATGGCTCCCAACGCCCAGTGATCGCGTGATCCGCATCCGCCACATCGCACTCCCCGCCCTCGCCCTGGCGCTCGCGGCCCCGGCCGCCGCCCAGGACACCACCACCGTCGTGCGGCTGCGCGCCACCTATGAGGTCGGCAACCTGTCCGGCTTCGTCGTGCTCCCCTTCGGCGGCGGCGGCGACCTGGCCGAGGCCGCCAGCGAATCGGCGGAGATCGTGCGGCGCGACCTGGACTTCAGCGACCAGTTCAAGCTGGCGGCGGCCACCGGCGCCCGGGCGGGCGACCCGGTGAACGTGGCCCTCTGGCGCGAGCGCGGCGCGGACTGGGTGCTCACCGGCACGCTCGCTCCGAGCGCCGGGGGGAGCACGCTGCGCCTCACCCTCCACGACGCCGTCTATGGGCAGACCAAGGGGGAGGGGAGCTTCGACCTGCCGCCCGCGAACGACCGCCGCTTCCGCATGGCCGTGCACGCCGCCGCCGACGCCGTGGTGCGCTGGGCCACCGGCGAGCCGGGGATCGCGGCGACGCGCATCGCCTTCGTGACGCAGGGGCGCGGCTCCAAGGAGATCTACCTGGTGGACTCGGACGGCGAGAACGTGACGCGCCTGACCTCGGACGGCTCGCTTGCCCTCTCGCCCGCGTGGTCGCCGGACGGCGGGCGGATCGCCTACACCTCGTACCGCGGCGGGATGCCGGCGCTGTACGAGCGCAACCTGGCCAGCGGCGCGGACCGCGTCCTGTCGAATCGTGAGGGGCTCAACATCACCCCGTCGTACGCGCCGGACGGCCGCACCGTCGCCTTCGCGGCCACGGCCGGCGGGAACACGGAGATCGCCACCGTCGGCGCCTCCGGCTTCCGCCAGCAGACCACGGGGCGCCGCTCCGACTCGCTCTCCCCCTCGTTCTCGCCGGACGGGGCCCGCATCGCCTTCGTCAGTGATCGGCTGGGCGAGCCGCAGATCTACGTGATGAGCGCCAACGGCGGAGAGGCGCGGCTGGTCTCCGACTACACCTACGGCAACCGCGGCTACAGCACGTCGCCGGACTGGGCACCTGTGGGCAACCGCATCGCCTTTCACACGCGCGTAGGCGGCGTGCACCAGATCGCGATGGTGGAGGCCAACGGGAACCGCCCGCGCCTGCTGACCAGCGGCGGCCGCAACGAGGACCCGAGCTGGGCTCCAGACGGCCGCCACCTCGTCTTCTCCTCTCCCGACCGCGACGGGGGCGGGCTCTTCGTGCTCGACACCAAGACGGGCCGCGTGCGGAAGCTCCTCGCCGGGCGTGGCCACGGGCTGCCGGACTGGTCGCCCGTGCTGATGCGCGCGGGCGGGCGGTGAGATCTCGGTTGGTTGAAGCCACCCCGACTCTGGCTACCGGCTCGTGAGCGGACTCGCGGAGCGCGAAGGTCCCCCCTGGAGCTCGCGGCTGCTCTGGGGCGCGTACGGGCTGCTGGCGGGTTTCGCGACGGGGACGCTCTTCTCGCTCGCGCTGCTGAGCGTAGTGGGGCCGCTGGCCGCGCAGTTCGTCTTCCGCCTCTGCGCCTACGGCTTCATCCTCGCCGGGCTGGACTACAGCGGCGAGCGGCCGCGGTGGCGGCAGGCGCTGCTGCGCGGGTTTGGGCTCGCCGCCGCCATCGCGATCCTGCGCATCGTCTTCGCCATCCTCTAGCGCCAGGCGGCGCATCGCCCCAACGTATCCCCTCGCGCGGCCCACGCGGCCACGACGCGTACCTACCGGACAGGAGATCCCGCAGATGAAGCTCCGCCACCTCGCAGTCCTCGCCCTCATCCCGCTGGCGATGGGCGCCTGCCGCAAGCGCCCGCCGGCCACGGCGCCGGGCGCGGACAGCACGACGGCCGGCAGCACCACCGGCGCCGGGGCGCGCGCGGACTCCATCCGGCTGGAGGAGGAGGCGCGGCAGCGCGCGGAGGCGAACCGGGCCGAGGCGGACCGCGTGGAGCGCGACCGGCGCGAGCGCGAGACGGCGCTGGCGCCCGTGCGCGAGGCGCTCACCGAGATCATCTTCTTCGAGTACGACAGCGACGAGATCCGCGGCGAGGCCGAGGCGAAGCTGCGCGCCAAGGCGGACATCCTGCGCGCCAACCCGAGCATCCGGCTGCGCATCGAGGGGCACGCGGACCAGCGCGGCTCCACCGAGTACAACCTGGCGCTCGGCCAACGCCGCGCGGAGGCGGTGAGGGCGTGGCTGGGCGCGTACGGAATCGACGCGTCGCGCTTCACCACGCTCTCATACGGCAAGGAGCGCCCGCTGGACGAGGAGGCGGACGAGGGCGCGCTGGCGCGAAACCGGCGGGCGGAGTTCGCCATCGTTGGCGGGCAGCTGAGCACCGCGCCCGGAGGCGGACGATGAGGCGCGCGGCCCTCGCGCTGCTGGCCGTGCCGCTCCTGGGCGGATGCCTGGCCACGCAGCGCGACATCCAGGACCTGCGGGCGCAGATGCAGCGGGACCAGGCCAGCCAGGAGCAGCTCCTGCGCGAGGTGCTCCGCCGCAACCAGGCGCTGCTGGACTCGCTCACGGACCAGAACGTGCGCCTGCGCGGCGACGTCTCCACGCGCCTCGTGGCCATCGAGCGTCAGCTGGTGCAGATCCAGGAGCTGACGGGGCAGGGGCAGCAGCAGCTCAGCCAGCTGCGCCAGCAGATCGCCACGCGCGAGGAGGAAGCGCGCCGCGCCCGCGATGCCGCCGCCGAGGCCGCCCGCAACGCTCCGCCCCCCGCTCCGGCCGACCCCGCCGACGACGCGCCGGCGGGCGGCGCGGGCGACCCGGCCGCCCAGGAGATGTACGATGCAGCCCTCGGCGCCCTCCGCCGCGGCTCGGTGAACGCGGCGCGGGCCGGCTTCGAGGAGTTCCTGCGCGCCGCCCCCGGCCACCCACGCGCCGCCGACGCGCAGTTCAACATCGGCGAAGCGTACGCGGGCGGCAGGAATCTGGAGCGTGCCATCGAGGCGTACGGACGGGTGGTGGACACGTACCCCACTTCGCCGCGCGCCCCGGCGGCGCTGCTGCGCATCGGGCGGATCGAGGCGGGGCGGGGGAACCGCACGCAGGCGCGCGCCCGCTTCAACCGCATCATCGCCGACTACCCGCGCAGCCCCGAGGCCGCCGACGCGCGCCGGGAGCTGGCGGCGCCCCCGCGGTCCTGACGGGAAGCCGGTGCGCTGCCCCTTCTGCCATCACGGCGACGACCGCGTGGTCGACTCGCGCACCAGCCGCGAGGGGCGCGCCGTGCGCCGCCGCCGCGAGTGCCTGCGGTGCAGCCGGCGCTTCACCACGTACGAGTACATCGAAGAGCGCCCGCTGACGGTGCACAAGCGCGATGGCGAATCCGAGCCGTACGACCGCCGCAAGCTGCTGCTCAGCATCCAGATCGCGTGCGCCAAGCGGCCCATCACGCCGGCCGAGATCGACACGCTGGTGGAGGCGATCGAGCGGGAGCTGGACCACCGCGAGGAGGCGGAGGTCACGTCGGAGGAGCTGGGGAAGATGGTGATGGACCGGCTCCGCTCGCGCGACCACGTGGCGTACGTGCGCTTCGCGTCTGTCTATCGCAACTTCCAGGATCCCGAGGAGTTCTACCGCGAGCTCCGCGACCTGGCCGACCGCGAAGTGCAGACGGAGGTCCGCCGCCATCAGCGCGAGCTTCCGCTTCAGCCGGATGAGGAAACCGAACCGGCCGACGCGGGGTAAACGCATGCTGCGGCAGGAGGTGGTGGACAGGGCGGGGGCGCGAGCGCGTCCTCGCTCCGCGTTTCTGGCGGGCTTCTACAGCATTGCCTCACGCGGAGGCGCGGAGACGCAGAGGAGAGGTCGCTGAGGCCGCCTCGAAGGGCGCTTTGTCATCCTGAGCGACGCGCTGCACCGTCCTCTCCCCGGCTCCGAACT
>DASWNZ010000265.1:0-7297 GCA_036398975.1 Longimicrobium sp. | reverse complement strand
CTGCAGGGCCAGGATCACGCTGAGCCCGGCCGCGCGCGCCGCCTTCACCGCCGCGTCCACGCGGCCCGGGTAGGCGGGATCGTACCAGCGCGCCGTGGGCACCCAGAAGTTCTGCGACACCTCGATGCGCACTACGTTCGCCTTCCAGCTGCGGATGGTGGCGAAGTCCGCCGCGGCCGCGGCGCCGCCCATCCGCTCGTCGGACGGGCGGTAGCCCAGCGGCGGGCGAGACACGCCCACGAAGCGGTGCGGCTGGCAGGTGGCGGAGTTGATGATCTTGTTCCCCACCGCCGCGTAGCCGCCCGGCGCCACCGGGATCTCGGTGTCGCCGGACTTCACCACGCCCGGCGTGTCGCAGTTCAGCGCGGCCGGCGGCGAGTCGGTGACGTCGCCGCACGCCGCGGCGATCAGGGTCAGCAGCATCGCGTTCGCCGCGAGGCCGAGGCGTGCCGAATGCCGCGGGCGTGTCTTCCGCGCCTGGGGCTGTATGGCTTTGTGCATGTTTTCGTTGCGCAGGGGTGCGTGGGCCTTGATTGGACCCACGGTCCGGTCTCCAGTGCAACAGCTATACCCGCACGGGACGGTCATTGTGCCGCCTTTTGTTCCCGAACGGGAGCAAGGGGGATCAGGTCCCCCATCAGCACCATGTCCGACACCTCCAGCTGCCGCCGTGCCCCGGCGAAGTGCGCCTGCAGGGGGGCCGGGTCCACCGCGGAGCCGGTGCGCACGTCCGAGCATCCCGATCCCGAGATGCGCGGCAGGCACACCGTGTTGCCCAGCACGAAGCTGCCGTCGCGGAAAAACACCGGCGCGTCCCTGTCCTGCGTGAGGTCGCGCCCCAGCATTACCATGTCGTGGTTGCCGATCCCCAGCAGCCCCAGCACCGTCGGCGCGACGTCCACGTGCCCGGCGGTGGTGGTGCGCACCCCCACGTGCTCGCCATGGGGGAGGCGCACGATGAGGGGAAGCCGGTTCTCCTCGCGCCAGTAGCGCGCGTCGAAGCCGGGGGCGCGCCGCCCGAAGCCGGCGTGCGTCGTGAGCAGCTTCTCCAGATCCCCCGGCGGGCCGAGCTGCGCGTCGTGGTCGCCGTACACCACCAGGACGGACTCGTCCAGCAGCCCTTCCTCCTCCAGCTTCTTCACGAAGTCGCCCAGCGCCGCGTCCAGGTAGTGCACCGTGTGCAGGTACCCGCCCAGGAGCGTACCCTCCAGGCCCGCCACCGGGAACTTCTTCAGCTCCTGCGGCATGTTGTACGGGTGATGCGTGCTGAGCGTCACCAGGTATCCCATGAAGGGCGCACGCTCGCGCTTCAGCATGGGGACGGTCTGCGGAAAGAAGTCGGCGTCGCCCAGCCCCAGGCCCACGTTCTCCTTGCCGCGGTAGTCCTCGCGGAAGTACATCCGGTTGAAGCCCAGGCTGCGGTTGATGTCGCGCTTGTTCCACAGCGTGCCGTAGTACGCGTGGGCCGCCATCGTGGAGTAGCCGCGCTCCGCAAGGATCTCCGGCAGGCCGCGGTAGTTGTGCGTCGGGTAGGTGGTCGTCACCGCGCCCGCGGGGAGCGGATGCAGCGACTGGAGCGAGATGAACTCGCCGTCGGCCGTGCGCCCGTCCCACGCCTGGCGGTAGAAGTTCTCGAAGTAGATGCTCTGCCCCACCAGCCGGTTCAGGTTGGGCGTCACCTCCCGCCCCTCCACGCGCATGCCGATGGGAAAGGAGTGCAGCGCCTCCACCATCACCAGGATGACGTTCTTCCCCTTCGCCACCCCGAACATCTCCGAGGGCGCCGCCGCCGTCGCGCGCCAATCCCGCAGATAGCGCTCGGTGTCGCGCCGGTCCTCGTCGCTGACCGACTGGCCGGCGATCCAACCGCGATAGACGCTGCGCCCGCCCTCGTAGAAGTGGTAGTTGAGCACCCCGATCTGGCGCGCGCCGATGAAGCGGAAGAAGTCGTAGCGAAAGGTCTCCTCCAGGTCCAGCGCCACGATCGGCGCCGGGATGAGCAGCAGCATCGCCGCGCCCAGCACCGCGGCGCGCCCGGCCAGCGCGCGGCGCAACGGACGCCCGGCGTCCGCGCCCGCGTGCACCCGGCGCGCGTACCACGGCACCAGCGCGATCGCCACGGCGATGTCGACGAAGAGCAGCGCGTCGGCCGGGCGCAGGAGGGTGATGATGCTGTCGATGACGAGCGGGAGCTGGCTGGCATCGGTCGAAGAGGAGACCGAAAGGATGTCGCCGAAGAAGCGGAGGTTCAGCACGTTGGAGAGGACGATCGTCGTCACCACCACGTTCAGCAGCCAGAACGCCGCGAGCCGCGCCATGGGCGCGAAGAGCAGCAGTGGCGCCGCGAGCGCGATCACGGCCGCGAAATTCGCCACGCCTCCCTGCACCGCCAGCCGCGGGCTGAAGTGGTACCACGACTCCGCCACCGCCTCGCCCTGCGGGATCGCCACGTAGAACAGCTTCACCCAGGTGGCGAAGAGCAGCAGCAGGACGGGCCCGTACTCCACGGCGAGGGCTCGCTTGCCGTTGTGCGTGCGGAATGCGGCGGGCGTGGCAAAAAACGATACGGACATAGGGGGACTCCGGGGGGGCGGTGATGCGGTTCACATCTCTGCCGGCGCACTCCCCACAAGCTGCTGGAGAGGTGCCGTTTACGGTCGCAACTGCGACCGGTTCGTGATGCAGAAAGGCAAGGGGTGTGCCGACTTACGGAGGTGCGTCGCCGTAAAAAAGCGTTACAGGCGCGGAGGCGGCATGTTGCCGCTGGCCAGGAGGAGCGCGAGGAGGCGGAGGGAGTCTCCGTAGTAGGCTCGGTCGCGCACGCGCACCATCTCCGCCCACATGGAGGCGCGGTACCGTGCGTCGCCGGACATCATCGCCCCCGCCGCCGCCGGCGCCACGAAGACGGCGTTGTGCGACTCGGCGGTGGCGCGGCCGGCCATGGTGTAGCCGTCCAGGATGTTGCGCGCACCCACGCGCCGGAAGAACGCGTTCATCCGCTCCAGGTGGCGGCGCGCGCGCGGATCGCAGTTCCACGCGGCGTCCTTGGCGAGGCGCCAGGGTACGCGCGCGGCGTCGTAGGTGTAGTCGTAGCCGCGGCCGGGGTGGTTGCGCAGCGGCTCGCCCGCGGTGTTGGTCCAGTCCGGCTGCAGCCCTGTCGTGTTGCGCGCCGCCACGCGGTCCATGATGCGGTAGCTGCTCTCCACGACGCGGGTCCAGCGCGCGTCGCCGGTGTAGCGCGCGAACACCTTGTAGTAGGCGGGGGCGAAGTACGACGGGTTGGTGATCTCCGACCCTCCCCAGATGTCGCCCGGCTTCATGACGAAGGTGCCCGGCTCCACCGCGTGGCGCATCAGAGTGCCGATCAGCCCCACGGCATCGGCGCGGTACCCGCCCCAGCGCCGGTCCGCCACCACCAGCGCGAACGCCATGTCCTCGTCCGCGTCGGTGGCGGCGGCGCCGGCTCCGGGAGGCCGCGCGCCGCTGGCCTCGACCTCCCACGCCATGAGGCCGCGCGCGTTGCGGTAGCGCTTGGCGTAGGCCCACAGCGCGTCGAAGGTGGCCTGGTCGTCCAGGTACGCGGCCAGGAGCATCCCGTAGCCGATCCCCTCGGACACGGTCTTGTCGTTGCTTCCGGTGCCGATGGCCACGCGCAGGAATCCCCCCGCGCCGCGGCTGGTGACGTAGCGCTCGCGCCACGCCGCGTACCCCGTGCGGAGCTCGGCGTCGGCGGCGCGCTGGTCGGGCGCCATGCTCGCGGCGCACGCGTACGCCCGCCGCGGCTGCTGCACCTGCTGCGCGCGCCCCGTGTCGCACGCGGCGAGGGTCATCAGGGCGAGAACTAGAGGTCTGGTGTGCATCATCAGGTACGGCTGGTCTCACGCGGAGGCGCGGAGACGCGAAGAAAGGCAACCGCAGGGCTCACACAGAGGCACAGAGGCACAGAGAAAAGCTCTTCCGCCTTCCTCTGTGCCTCTGTGTCTCTGTGTGAGATTGCTGTTCGGGTTACAGCAGGATTTCCATCTCAGGAGCGCCGGCCTTCCAATCCACAGATGGCAGCGTGGAGGCGCCGGCGAGGCTTTCGCCGCAGGAGAGGAGGTCGTCCATGAGCTGGCGGACGCCGTCTTCCAGCTTGAGGGTGGGGATGCCGGTCTGGCGCAGGCGCAGGTTGCGCGCGGGGCCGCCGCGGCTGGGACGCTCCAGCTCGTGGCGCGGGTCCAGCTTGTGGCACAGCTCCACCTCGATCCCGCGCTCCGCCGCCAGCCGCTGCACCAGGTGCGCGATCTCCAGCACGGTGGTCCGCGTCTCGACCGCCTGGTTGATCACCCGGTGCTCGCCGGACGAGGCGGGGTGCTCGATCCAGTAGGAGAGCGCGGCGATGGTGTCCTGCAGCGCGATGAGGCCCGTGCTGGAGGTGCCACCGGCGTGCACCGTGAGCGGCGTGCCACGGACAGCCTGCGCCACGAAGCGGTTCAGCACCGATCCGAACACGGGGTCGCAGTCGAAGCGTGTGGCGAGCTGCGGGTACTGCCGCGAGAGCGGAGTCGACACGCCGTACACCACACTCTGCATCACGTCCGTGGAGGCGAGGCCCCACACGCGGCACGCCATCGACAGGAAGTTGGTGTCGTTGATCTTGGTGACGTGGTACACGTCGTCCGCTTCGCGCGGAAAGGGGATCGGGCGGCAGGTCTCCTCGCCGTCCAGCGTCGCCTCCACGTACCCCTCGCCCAGAGAGACGCCGCACTGCGCGTACTCGCCCATGCTCCCCATCTTCACCAGGTGCGTGTCCGGCGAGCGGTCGCGCAGGGCAAAGAGCACGGCCAGGTTCCCCACCTCGTTGTTCTCCAGCGTCTCACGCGCGGCGGCGAACGACTGCATGGAGAACGGGGCCGACGGGATCTGCGCCAGGTGCACCACGGTGCGCGGGCGGGTGCCCTTCACCAGCTCCTCCACGCAGTCCACCACACCCGACTCGATCCCCGCCACGTCGCGCCGCCCGGTGACGCGGCGGAGCTGGCGGATGCGCTCACTGAAGGGGAGCACCGGAATCGCGCTCTCGTGCCCCGAGGCGGCCACCCGGCGCCGCTTGCTGAGATCGTCGACCGCCAGGATCGGCTCCTTCACCGTCATCGCCAGGTGGGAGGTCAGCGCCCACCCCAGGTACCCATCCGCCCCAAGTACGATGATGCTCACAACGCCTCCACGGCGCGGAGTGTTGAAATCGTGGAGACGGCGCGGATATGCCCCCTCTCCTGCGGCGCGCGCCCCGTGAGGGCCGGCACCTCGTCCATCTCCTCCACTACGGAGCCGAGAAGCTCCACCGCGCGGTCGATGTCCGCGTCGTCCGCCCACCAGGGGAAGCCGATGCGCAGCACCTCGACGCCCTCGCCCGCAAGCGTCTTCCCCTTCGTCTTGACGCACTTCACCGCGACGCCGCGCTCGGCGAGCGCGCGGTACACCGGGTACACGTCCATCCCCAGCAGCTCCAGCGCCACCACCCGCCCGTCCGCCGCCGAGGCCGCGTAGACGCGGGCGCGCGCCCCCAGCACCGCCTTTACCTTCGCCTGGAAGCGCTCGCGGATGGGCCCGCCGGGCCGCGCGTGGCACTGGAAGGCGCGCACCGCCGCCGCGATGCCGGCGATGCGGGAGAAGTCCTGCCCGCCGCGCGGCTCCCAGCGCCCAATGGGGAGATCCGCGCAGAGCGGCTCGCCGGCGCGGAAGGGGCAGGGCCATTCCTCGATCACGTCGTCGCGCAGGTAGAGGAGACCGCTGCCGTGCGGCCCGCCCAGCCACTTGTGCCCGCTGGCGATGTAGGCGTGGCACCCCAGCGCCGCCACGTCCACGTCGATCTGCCCCAGCGCCTGCGTGCCGTCCACTATCACGATGGGCGAGTCGGGCCGGCGCACCAGCGCGCGGATCTGCGCGCTGAGGTCGCGGTTGGTGTCCCAGGTGAGGTGCGAGAGGAAGTAGAGCCGCCCCGGGGTATCCACGATGGCCTCCGGGCTCACCTGCACGAGCTTGAAGCGCGGGTCCGCCGCGAATGCGCCCACCCCGCCCACGTGCTCGCCGTCTGTGCTGTACACCGCCGCGCCCACCAGGAGACCCGCTACCGAGTCGGCCAGGCGGTCGATGGTGGCGGTGTGGCCGTCCGCGAAGGCCCACTCTCCCTCCGTGCCGCCGAACACCTCGGCCGCCAGCGGGCGCAGCTCGCCAAGAATGGCGCGCGCCTGGGCGTACGCCGCCAGCGGGTTGCCGCGTATGCGGCGGCGGAACGCGGCCATGGCGCGCTCCACCGCGGGCAGCGGATCGGTCATCGTCCCCGGGTTGTAGGCGATGGTGGGCGGCATGACCCCCGCCTCCGTCTCCATCCGCCGGAGCGATTCCAGCTTTCTTTCTCGCATCGGATTTCCTCCCATCGGACCGCTGAAGGCAAGACCGCGGCCAGATGGTCCGTTGAGCCGTGTAGCAGGCAAACGCCTGCAATTTAGTGGATTTCGTGCACGTTTTGTAGCAGTTGACTTGCGGCTCCGTTCAGCCGTCAACGCCCAGCCACCCCGCCATTCGCACAGAACTGGCAAAGATCGTTACGCTGGCACAGGATTTTACAGGGGGCGCGTAGCCCCCAAAGCGCCGCGGTGATAGCTTCCGCCGAGCCGCCCGCCGCCTCCCACACCCCTGCCGCGATCCTCCCGATGCGCCCACCCGACGCACTCCGTACCCGACCCGTGCGCGGATCGCTGCGCCGGGAGGCGGCGCGCAAGGCCTTCCACATCTCCTCGGTCGCGCTCCCTGTGCTGGTCTGGCTCCTTCCCCGCCCCACAGCCACCGCGGGGCTGGTGGCGCTGGCGGTGATCGCCATCGGGGTGGACGTAGCGCGGCTGCGTCTCCGCGGGCCGCGCTACCACTTCCTGCGCCTCACGCGCACCATGCTGCGCCCCCACGAGCGCCGCGGGCTGGCGGGCGGCACCTACATGGCGCTGGCCTACGCGGCGGCGATCCTCCTCTTCCCCAAGCCCATCGCGATTGCTGGCATGCTGTACAACGGGCTGGGAGACGCGGCGGCGGCGCTGGCGGGGAAGCGGTTCGGGCGGCACCGGACGGCGTGGGGGAAGAGCTGGGAAGGGTTCGCGGCGGCGCTGGTGGTGTGCCTCGTGGTCGGCTTCGTCGTGCCCGGGATCTCCCCGGCGTCCGCGGTGGCGGGGGCGCTGGTGGCGGCGGTCGTCGAGTTCCTGCCGTTGCCCCTGGACGACAACCTGCGGGTGACGCTGGGCGGGGCTGGAGCGGCGTGGGCCGT